>JBBDVU010000001.1:0-2288 GCA_040903225.1 Nitriliruptoraceae bacterium
GCTGGCGTTCGCTGCAGCATTGATGGTGCTGCTCGCCGCGTGCGGGTCAGGCGCACCAGGCACGCCCACTGCAATCGACGGACCGCTGCTGGTCGGCGCCGCCGCCGACTTGCAGCCTGCGTTCATCGAAGTTGGTGCCGAGTTCACCGCACACAGCGGGATCGACGTCACCTTCTCGTTCGGATCATCCGGACATCTGGCACAGCAGGTCATCGAAGGCGCACCAATCGACGTATTCGCGTCAGCCAACGCAGATTTCGTATCGCAGGTGTTACACGCTGGCGTCGGCGACGCGCAGTCACGGCAGACCTACGCCTTCGGCCGCATCGTCATCTGGGCGCTGGCTGAGCGATGGAACAACTGGACATCGCTGCCGGCGCTGAGCGATGACCAGGACGTCAAGGTGATCGCCATCGCCAATCCGGAGCATGCGCCGTACGGCATCGCGGCTAGAGATGCGCTCCTCGCCGCGGGCGTGTGGGACGAGGTGCAAGACCGGCTCATCTTCGGCGAGAACATTGCCGACACGCAGCGGCTCGCGGCCACCGGCAATGCTGACGCAGCCATCGTGGCCCTCTCGCTCGCTCTAGCGAGCGACGAGCGCAACAACGGACAAGGCAATACACGATGGACGATCATTGACGACGATCTCCATCGACCGCTTGAGCAACAGATTCTCGTCGTGACCAGCGAGCCCCGTCGGCGCGAAGACGCTCAGGCGTTCGTCGACTTCGTGCTCAGCGATGCGGGACAGGCGGCCATGCAACGTTTCGGGTTCGAACGGCCACCCGCGCCTTCAGGCGACATCGCAGGTCCGCCGGATGCCGCTGGGACTACGCTCACCGCACGCGACACCCATCACGCCAGCTTCCGTCGCCACTGAGGTGACCGTGGACCTGTTCCCGCTGTGGTTATCCCTTCGTGTTGCGCTGACCGCGACTGCCATTACGACGGTTGTCGGGGTCGCCGGCGCGTACGCGCTTGCGCGTTTTCGGTTCCCCGGGCGCGGACTGCTCGAAGCAGTTGCGAGCCTGCCGATTGTGTTGCCGCCGACGGTACTGGGCTACTACCTGCTCGTGTTGATTGGCAGGAATTCACCGGTCGGTCGCGCGTGGGAGACGGTATTCGGCCGCCCACTGGTATTTACCGTCTGGGCGGCCATCATTGCGGCTGCCGTCGCGAGCCTGCCGTACTGCCTGCGGTCTGCGGTCGCCGCGATCAACGCCATCGACCGCGGCTATGAGGAAGCCGCGAAAGTCGCCGGCCTTCATGGAAGCCGGCTGGCCATGACCGTAACGTTGCCATTGGCGCGGCGCGGCATTGTCGCCGGCGTCTCGCTCGCATTTGCACGCGCCCTTGGTGATTTCGGCACGACGCTGATGGTCGCCGGGAACATCCCCGGACGAACACAGACGATGCCGATCGCCGTATACGACCGGGTGCAGGCCTTCGACTATGCGAGCGCGGGTGTGCTGGCGGCGATCATGTCGATTGTCGCCATCGCGGTGTTGCTGCTCGTTCGGCGGTTGGAAGGGGAACGAGCGTGACGGGTGCAGTATCCGGCAGGGAACACGGACCACTGTCCGTCAATGTCAAGGCCCGGATCGGCGCCCAGCAACAAGACATGTTTACGCTGACCGCACGGTTCGAACTACCACCGGGTTTGACAGTGGTGTTCGGCCCTTCGGGTGCCGGCAAGTCGCGGCTGTTGCGACTCATCGCCGGCCTGGACGAACCCGAGCAAGGGCGCATTGCCTTGGCAGGCAAGACCTTCTTCGATTCCGGTGCAGCGACAAGTTTGCCGGTCCACGAACGCCGCATCGGCATGGTGTTCCAACAGTCATATCTGCTGCCGCATCGCACCATTCACGCCAACGTGGCACTCGCCGCAACACGGCTGACCAAGGAACACCGCCGATCCGCGACCGACCATTGGCTCGAGCGCACCGGCGCGACACCATTCGCAGCACGCAGGCCACACCAACTGTCCGGAGGCCAGCAGCAGCGGGTCTCGCTCGCACGCGCACTCGTCGGCGACCCCCAGCTGCTGCTGCTAGACGAGCCATTCAATGCACTCGACCTCAAACGTCGCCACCGCCTGCGAACCTTGGTACGTGAGCTGGTCACCGACACCGGCATTCCGACGCTGTTCGTGACCCATGACCTGGACGAGGTCACGATGATGGCCGATCAAGTACTGCTCGCACATCACGGCAACATCACCGAACTGACCAGCGTCGCTGCGGCGCTGGCGGACATCACGACCGACAGCGACGTTACGCCGCCTC
>JBBDVU010000002.1:0-13744 GCA_040903225.1 Nitriliruptoraceae bacterium
TCAACCCATCCCGCCCTCGTAGCTCAGGGGATAGAGCAGCGGTTTCCTAAACCGCGTGCCGCAGGTTCGAATCCTGCCGAGGGCGCGACTGCCGAGGGCGCGACCGGCCGCAACATGGTCACGTGCTGTCAGGCCGACACCAAACCGCGAGCGGCGCTACCGGCCCAGTGCGCCGAGCCAGGTACCGCGGTCCGTACCATTGTGTGATGTCACACGAATTTCGGAGGCAGGTGTGCGCAATTGGACGTCGCGTCGTTGGTCCGCCGCACTGCTGTCAACGATAGGGATCGGGCTTGTGCTCGGGTTGCCCACCGACCTGGTCCCCAATCCCATCTTTGGCCGCCAGATCGAAGCGCCGGCCTGGGCGTACCCCGCCTGGATCGTCACATCGCTGCTCGCCGGGCTGCTGGCCGCAACCTACGTCCGCGAGACAGCCCAGGCGACTGCCCGAGACGACGGCGACAAGCGCGCGCTCGACGGCAACGACAAGAAATTTGCGGCCGGCGGGCTGCTGGGGCTGTTCGCCATCGGCTGTCCAACCTGCAATGCGCTGGTGGTGATCGCGCTGGGCACCAATGGCGCGCTGGCTTGGTTTGAACCGGTCCAGCCGCTGCTAGCAATCGGTGGCATCGGCCTGTTGGCTTGGGCGCTCAAACGGCGCCTCGCTTCGGACGCCGCATGCACGCTAGTCGTCGACCGGTAGTTCCACTTTCCTGAACAGGGGGCTCGGTGCACCCAGTTGCTGCCCGACGCCGACTTCCTGGCGTCGCCAGCCACGACCTGCCAGATCACCGTCACCCCCCAGCCATTCATCCAGGGTCGCAGCCGCAAACGGGATGTACGGCGCAAACGCGACGTTGGCGCCCGCGATGGCCTGCAATGCCGTCCACAGCGTTGTTGCTGTGCGGTCCAGATCGGTCTTGGCCGTCTTCCACGGCTCCATCGCATTCAGATAGGCGTTGGTCGCCTGCGCCGCCGACATCGCCTCTTTCAACGCCCGCTTGAGTTCGACCATCTCCAGCAGCTTGCCGGCCTCGACGAGATGTGCGTCGACGGCGGCCAGCAGGTCTGTGTCCTGTGACGCATGTTCGTGTGGTTGCGGAACCTTGCCATCAAAATTCTTGCCGATCATGGCAAGGACCCGGTTGACCAGGTTGCCCCAGGTCGCAACCAGTTCGTCGTTGATGCGACGAACGATTTCGTCTTCGGTCAGATCGACGTCGTTGTATTCCGGCAGATTCGCGGCGACGGCATAACGCAGCGCATCTGGTTGGTAGATTTCCAGATAGTCGAGCAGCGAACGTCCCACCCCGTGCGATTTGGAGGCCTTGGCGCCCTTGAACGTCACATACTGATTGGCTGGAACATTGGTCGGCAGATTGAAGTCACCGGCACCCATCAGCTGGGCCGGCCAGTACACCGCGTGGAACGGAATGTTGTCTTTGCCAATGAAGTAGTAGGTCTCGCCTGACGGTCCGAGCCACCACGCTTTCCACGCTTCCGGATCACCAGAACGCTGCGCCCACTCGCGCGCCGCCGACAAATACCCGATGACCGCTTCGAACCACACGTAGATGCGTTTGTCGTTGGGCGCATCCAACTCTGCGTCGTCGGGAATCGGAACACCCCAGCCAATGTCCCGCGTGATCGCGCGGTCATGCAGCCCCTCGCGGACGAACCCCTGCGCCCAGTTGATGACATGGTTTCGCCAGCCTTGCCGTGTTTCCAGCCAGGCCGCGACCTGTTCCTGCAGCTTCGACAGCAGGATGAAGTAGTGCTCGGTAGGCCGGATTTCAGGCTTTGCGCCGGTCAATTTCGAACGTGGGTCACCCAGCTCGATCGGGTCGAGCGTCTTGCCGCACGAATCACACTGGTCACCACGGGCATCCGCCGCACCACAGTAGGGGCACGTCCCTTCTACATAACGGTCAGGCAGAAACCGGCCGGCTTCGGGATCGTAGAACTGGTCGGTGGTGCGGGCTTCGATGTAGCCGTTATCACGCAGGCCCCGGAAAATCTCATGGGTCGTCTCAGCGTGATTCGCGGTCATTGTCGTGGTGAACAAGTCGAACGAGATCCCTAATGCTTCCCAGTAACGGAGAAATTCAGGATGGAACCGATTGACGATGTCCTCGGGGGTGACCCCTTCCTGGTCGGCTCGAACGGTGATCGGCGTACCGTGCGCATCACTGCCGGAGACCATCAGGACGCGATTGCCGGCGATGCGGTGATAGCGCGCAAAGATGTCAGACGGTAGATAGGCGCCGGCGAGGTGCCCTAGATGCAATGAGCCGTTGGCGTACGGCCACGCGACGGCGACAAGAATGTGACGGTCGGCTGTTGTGCTCATACCGCGAGCGTAGCCGCCTAGCAGTTGCGATCAGCCACCCACCAAAGTCGTCGTGACCGCGGTTGACCAGGACGCCGACGAGCCCAACCAATCGAACATCGCGATGTTGCGCACGACCGAGAACACGACAAGAAGGCCTGCGAGCCCAAACGCTGCCGACGGCGGCAGCACGGCACCAGTTTCGCGCTGCCCCAATGACACGCGCAGCCAGCCAACCCACGCCCATGCCAGCAGGGGCAGTAACACAACGAGCAACGCGTTGTGGTCGACGGCGTGCAGGACTTGGCCCTGCGTGAGCGCCGCAACGGCACGGGTTGCTCCGCATCCTGGGCAGTCCCATCCGGTGACCAGGCGAAACGGGCACCCGGGAGACAAGCCGGCGTAACGCTGCTGGTCGACGAGCGCCAGCGTGGCACAGCCGACCAACGCCACACCGGCGACAGCGACTGGGCGAATCCAGGCAGGCTGCCGGATCATGATCAGAAGCCTGCCAAAGTGCCTGCGGCCATCAGCAACAACCAGCCCCCGATGAACACCACACCGAGGCCATACGAAACGAGGCTGAAGATCTTGGCCAGTCTGGCCTTTTCTTGGGCCTCGGTGTAGTTGGTTGCGCTCACGGCTGATTGCGCTTGCGCCGCAAACACGATGCCGACTATGCCCAGCGGCAGGCAACAGCACACGGTGGCGACGATCGACTGCCATAGCCACGTGTCAACCTTGACCGGAGCGCCGGCTGCCGCGCCTGTCGGAGGCACGGGAGGCTGGCCGAATGCCGTTCCGGCTGCGGCAGCGCCCGAACTCGGGGGGTCGGGTGGATGAGGCAATGGATCGTCGCCGGTGCCTGGCGCGTCTCCACGTTCGCCCGGCATCGGACGACGATGCTCAGCCCATGCCTTACCGTCCCACCACCGAAGCTGGCCCGGTTGTTCCGGGTCTTCGTACCACCCGGGTTGCGGATTCGAATCAGCCATCTGAACCTCCGTGTTGATGAGAACCATAACCAGCGGCATATGATGCCGTCGCGGCACTCCGATCGCTAGCGCTCCAACGTTGATGCGGGATTCGATGGACACCAAACGGAAACCGAACGCCCACATTTGGTCGTTTGCCGACATCCACGGGATCCGGGTCCACTATCGCGAACTTGGCCCGACAGATGCGCCCACCGTCGTGCTGTTCCACCATTTCCACGGCAATGTCGCCACCTGGCGCAAACTACAGCCACTGCTGGCTGACGCTTACCATGTCGTGGCGTTCGACCGGCCGGGATTTGGATTCACCGAACGCCGGCCGCCCCGCGGATCACGCACCGGCCATCTGTATTCCCGGCTTGCCGGAGCGCGCCTGGCCTTCGGGTTGATGAACCTGCTGCATGTCGAACGGGCCACCTTCGTTGGCGCCTCGGCCGGCGGCACCGTGGCGCTGGAGGCCTTCGCCTACGCGCCCCATCGGGTGAACGCGATCAGCCTGATCAATCCGGCGATCACCGGTGACGTCGGACCTCCGGCAGCGCTCAGACCCCTGCTGCGCATCTGGCCGATTCCCGCTGTCGGCGGCCAGCTGGCGGCCCGCATCGGCGCTCAAGTGGGACCCGAACGCGTTGGACGCTCATGGCACGATCCGCGGGCCGTCACCGAATCTGACGTGGCCGCGTACCAGGCGCCGATGCGCCACCCACAATGGGGACGCGCACTGTTCGATGCCATGGTTGCAAACCCACCTCCTGATATCCGCGGACTGCTGCGGCGTGTCGACGTACCGGCACTCGTCATCGCCGGCGAGTCTGATCCCCTGGTCTTGCCCGAGTGGAACGCCGCGACAGCGGCGGCGATACAGGGTGCGCAACTCGTCCGGCTCAGTGACGTTGGGCACACCCCGCACGAAGAGCGACCCGATCTGGTCGCACCTGTGCTGCTCGAATTCTTGCGATCGCTGTCATGACTCGTCGTCGCTACGAGGCGCAATCTGTTCATCATTGTCCGCGACACGCCGTTCCTCCGGCAGCGCGGTGAGTACCTCGTCGACACGATCGGTGCTGGCGACGCGTTCTCGGCGGGCTTGATCCACCGGCTAAGCGCCGATATCACGGAGTCGCGGCTGGCACTCGATGAGGTCCACCCCGACGTAGTGATCCGTGCGGTCGAGTTCGCGGTCCACGTTGCAGCCGTCACCTGCACAAAGACTGGTGCGCAGCCGCCAACTTGGCATGATCTCAAGCAGTGGCGGCGCCAGCAACGCGCCGCGGCGCCGCACCCTCAATAGGGATTCGCGCGATCGGCGAATCTCGGGTCGAGTTGATCGGCCAGTTCTGCCGGAAAGCTGACGAGCTCGGGATGCCCGTCCGACACGTATTTGCGTTCAGGTTCCTGCTCCAACAGCCACAGCCAGTAGCCGGACCCGTAGTCGGGTTCGTCGTCTGGGTCATAGTCCGGTTGGGAGCGGATCCGCGGGATCGCCAGCGGATCGAAGGCCGCAGAAAATGGCGATGGTGACGGCCCTGCGCCAACCAGCACAATGCCGTCGTGCTGGTAGGTGTAGCTGGCGTACGTCCCGGAACGCACGACATCGCGATCGTCGGGCCAGACGCCGAAAGGCAGCGCCAAGGTTCGTGGTCCAATGCCGATCGCCTGTTCGACGTGTTGCGCGCCGTTCGCCAGGTCGCGAACCGCGCCTGCGTTTCCGAGCTGGCGCAGGTTGCCGTGATCGAGGGTGTGGTTACCCACCTCGAACCCCAGCGCATCGAGTTCCTGCAACAGCCGCGCCGCGCGCTCTCCGGTAGCCCCAAACGGATTTCCCAGGACATACATCGTGCCGGTTGGGATGAAGTCCGGATGCGCTGCGGCAAAGGAATACAACATCCCCACCGCCGTATTCGGATGCGGCGCGCCGATCTCGTCGACGCGGAACTGTGACGGCGACGAATCATCGAACGTCAAGACCACCGGGCTCGTGCCCGCCGGGAGGTCGATAGTGCCGTCGACGAGATCGACCACCCGCACCGGCCGATACCCAGCGTCGTAGAGCAGCCGCAGCTCTCGCTGAAACTCGGCGGTCGTATTGTCGTAGTCCGATCCACCGTCGTCGTTGATGCGGTGGTACATGATGATCGGGATCACACCGAGCTCGTTCGCTCCAACCGATGCAGGATCCGGCAACGGTGGTTGACCACGATCAGGTGGGTCCGTCGGCTCCGTATGCGTGCCTCCGGTCCCTGCTTCCCCCGATGTCCCCGATGCCCGCGAATCGTCATCCTCAGCATCATCGCCGCGGCCTGGTTGCGGGTCGGCCTGGACCCCTGGGCTGCGCGCCGAATCACGGTCACCACCGGGCCGTCCGGACGAACAGCCACCGAGCACGACGATCACGGCCACGAACACGGCAATGAGCCGGGTTGTGCCACTCAAGCGGAGCGGGCGGCGAGCGCGCACGTAGGTTCCCGATCGGGCAGGCGAAGTAACAGTCATTCGACGATACCGTCGACGGTCATCGGTGCGAGCGCGCGCCCAGTACCAACGACGCAGGACCAAAGGCGGGAGGATCGTGGGCGTCACGGCTCCAATCCGCAGTGGTCGCAAACACACTGCGCCCGCAGGTCTGTTGACCGTGAGCATCTCCGTGCTGATGGTTGTTGCGATTGGGTGCGCACCTGCCGGTGCTCGTCCTGATTCCAACACGGCAGTTGACCGCCGCGTGAGGGAATCGAACGTCGACGGCCGCAAGGGCGACGCTGCGGGAACCGACGATGGCGCTGCGGTCGCGGCGCCGGCCCAACTGCACCCCGACATGTACATCGACGTCATTGACTATCCGGCGGTGCACGGGAGCCAACTGCGCGTTGCCGGAACCACCACACCGGACACGATCGTTCGCATCACGGCCCGGCCCCAAGCATCAGTCGCCACGCCGACGTTCGGGTCGTCTGTGCGCACTGACGACACGGGGCGGTTTGACATCGCGGTCACCGTTCCTGCCGCTCGGCATTTTGAGCTGACAATTGCCGCGCTGACCAACAACGGGCGCACTGTCGAGACACGGCAGCTGCCCGCCATCGCTTCGCGTGTCACCCACGACGGTTACCGCGGCGTCCATGTTTCGTTCTGCGGATGGGCAGCGGCGAACCTGCGCGAACCAGTGATCGAGCTTGCGCGCGACGGCCTCATCAACGCTGTCCAGATCGACCTGAAAGACGAAGCGGGACATGTCGGCTACGACAGCGACATCGAACTTGCCGGCGCCAGTGGCGCGATCTCGGCGCCGTGCGTCATTGACCTCGAGGACGTCGTCAAGCAACTCCACGCCATGGATGTCGCGGTCATCGGACGGATTGTGGCATTTGCCGATCCGGTGATCGCGTCATGGGCGTGGGAACATGATCATCAGGACATGGTGGTCCAGACCCCAGATGGCGAACCCTATGTTGGCCAGTACGACGGGTTCAGCAATCCGGCAAACCCAGAGGTCGCCGCATACAACATCGACGTTGCTGTCGAAGCGGCCGCAGCCGGGGTCGATCATATTCTGTGGGACTACGTCCGCCGGCCCGAAGGCAATCTCGATGGCATGCGATTCCCTGGCTTGACCACCACACCGGAACAGATGATTGTGACGTTCGTGGAACAAGCCGACGCTGCGCTGGCACCATACGGGATCATGCATGGCGCTTCGGTGTACGGCATCGCCGCCACACGGCCGCACCAGATTGGCCAGGACATCCCGGCGATGGCCAAACACCTCGATTATGTCGCGCCGATGCTGTACCCGACGCACTGGGGTGCTGGTGAATTCGGCATAACCAACCCGACGCGTTCACCGTACGAGACCATTTATGCGTCACTCGCAACATTTACCGACGTGACAGCAGATACGCGGGCCCGCGTCATCCCGTGGCTCGAGGATTCGACGTACCGCGCATGGGATCGCCAATTCCAAGTTGAAGAACAACTGCGCGCCACCATGGACCGCGACATCAACGAATGGCTGCTGTGGGATCCGCAGGTGCGTTACTCGCGCGAAGCGATCGAAAACGCGTCGTCTAACAACTGATCGAGCTCCTGCTCGTGGACCACAAACTGTCCCGCAGCCGGCGAAGCCGATGCGGCCCGTGCAGCCAGGCGCAGGGTGCGTTCGCCACCGATACGGTCCAGGATCGCCTGCAATCGCGCATGGGCAAATCCCCACGCCCCCATGTTCGCCGGCTCCTCCTGCACCCAACAGACATCGGTTGCTGACGGATAGTTCCGCAACAGTTCGGCCAGCTGCGCATCCGGGAACGGATACAACTGCTCAACCCGGATGACCGGCACGTCACGGTCGTGCTCGTCGCGGGCCGCCATCAGATCGAACGCGACTTTGCCACAACACAGCACGACCTGCTGGGCATTCGACCGATCCCGGTCGTCGACGAATGCCGGATCGTCGAGCGTTTCACGGAATCCCCCGACGGTGAATTCGCCGATCGGGCTGAATGCATGTGGTGACCGCAACAACGACTTCGGCGTGAATACCACCAGCGGCTTGCGCACCTCACGATGCATCTGCCGGCGCAGGACGTGAAAATATTGCGCGGCGGTGGTCGCATTGACAACCTGAATGTTGTCTTCGGCGCACAGCACAAGGAATCGTTCAATGCGCGCCGACGAGTGTTCCGGACCCTGGCCTTCGAAACCATGGGGCAGCAACATCACCAGCCCCGATGTTTGGTCCCATTTGTCTTCGGCCGCGACGATGAATTGATCGATGACAATCTGGCCGCCGTTGACAAAGTCGCCGAACTGGGCCTCCCACGCGACCAGACAGGACCGGTCCGCCGCCGAATAGCCGTATTCGAATCCGATCGCCGCATACTCGCTCAACAATGAATCGTAAATGAACCACTTGCCCTGCTCGTCGGCCAGGTGCGCCAACGGCAGGTACTCGCGCCCGTCGTTGACATCGACCTGGACCGCGTGGCGTTGCGAGAATGTTCCCCGGCGTGAATCCTGCCCAGCCAGGCGGGCATTGGTTCCTTCCAGCAACAGTGAGCCGAACGCCAGCGTCTCGCCCAGCGCCCAGTCGATGACGCCTGCGTCGTAGCGTTCACGGGCCTTCTTGAAGATCCGGTCGAGTTTGGGGTGTCGCCTGAACCCATCGGGGACCGCGAACTGCACGTCGGCGATCCGGTCGAGTTGGTCCTTGGCAACCCCAGTGTTGACCGGCGGCAGCGGCCCCTTGGATTCGTCGGGCCGCACAGCTTTGGGTGGCTCCGGCGGCGCCGCCTGGCGGGTGTCGTCGAACGCTGCCTGCAGTTTGGCTTCAAAGTCTTCGAGAAAGGTTTCCGCCTGCTCGATGGAGATGTCGCCGCGCCGAACCAGCCGTTCGGTGTACAGCTTGCGGATCGAACGGTGGTTTTCAATTAGCCGGTACATCTGCGGCTGGGTGAATGACGGGTCATCCGCTTCGTTGTGCCCATGCCGCCGGTAGCACACCAAGTCGATGACGATGTCACGGTGGAACCGCTGCCGGTAGTCGAATGCAAGCCGGGCCACGCGCACGACCGCTTCGGGGTCATCGCCGTTGACGTGGAGAATAGGTGCATGGACCGTCTTGGCCACGTCGGTCGCGTAGAACGACGACCGTGATTCCTCAGGTGCCGTCGTAAAACCAACCTGGTTGTTGATGACGACATGGATGGTGCCGCCGGTGCGATAGCCCCGCAGCTGCGACAGATTCAACGTCTCGACGACCACACCTTGACCGGCAAACGCCGCGTCACCATGCATCAGCAGTGGCAGAACCGGGTAGATGTCCTCGTCACCGCGGTCGTAGCCGTCCTGCATGGCCCGGGCGATGCCTTCGACGACCGGATTGACCGCCTCCAGATGCGACGGGTTCGGCGGCAAGTGCAGCGACACCGCGTTCCCGGAACGCGCCTCGTAGGTGCCCCGGGTTCCCAGGTGGTACTTGACGTCACCGGATCCTTGGACGGTTTCCGGATCGATGTGGCCTTCGAACTCGCCGAAGATCTGCCGGTGGGACTTGTTGAGAATGTTCGACAGGACGTTGAGACGTCCCCGATGGGCCATACCCATGACGATGTCGGAGATGTCGTCGTCAGCGGATGCTTCGCAAATCGCATCGAGCAGTGGGATGAGCGATTCGCCGCCTTCAAGACCGAAACGCTTCTGCCCCACATACTTGGTGTGCAGGAACGATTCGAAGGCTTCGGCGGCGTTGAGCCGTTCAAGAATCCAGCGCTGATCTTCCGCGTCAAGCGTCTCGTTGACACCTTCGACGCGTCGGCGAATCCAGTCCTTCTCTTCTGGATCGAGCACATGTCCGTATTCGATGCCGATGGTGCGGCAGTATGCATCACGCAATACGCCCAGGATGTCACCAAGCGGCAAGCGTCGTGTCGTGCCACCCACATCGGTGAGAAATTCGCGATCGAGGTCCCAGATCGACAGTCCGTAATACGTCGGATCCAGCTCGGGGTGCATTTCAGGCGACCGCTGGCGCAACGGGTCCAGATCGGCGATCAAATGTCCCCGCACCCGATACATGTTCGAGATTTGCCCGACTTTGAGCTGCTTGGTGAGCAAATCCGCTTCGTCTGACAGGTCAGTCGAATCGGCTCGCCAGCGGGCCGGCTCGTACGGCAGGCCGAGCGAGGCAAAGACTTCGTCGTAAAACCCGTCATCGCCGAGGAGCAATTCCTCAACGCGCGCCAGATACATGCCAGATTCAGCACCCTGGATGACGCGATGGTCATAGGTCGAGGTGAGCGTGATGACCTTGCCGACACCGAGTCTGGCCAGCGTTCGAGCATCCGCCGCCTTGTAGGCGGCCGGCACGCCGATCGCGCCGACACCCAGGATTGCCGACTGTCCGGCCATCAATCGCGGGATGGAGTGCACCGTGCCGATGGTGCCAGGATTTGTCAGCGTCAGGGTGGCGCCCGCAAACATCGCGGGATCGAGCTTGCGGAGCCGAATCTTGCGGATGAGCTCCTCGTAGGCGCGCAGGAATGCCTCGAAATCGAGCGTGTCTGCTTCGTTGATGACCGGGACCAGCAACGACCGAGTGCCATCGTCATTCTCGATGTCGACGGCCAACCCAAATCCGACGTGTTCCGGACGGAGCACTGCGGGCTTGCTGTCAGCGGTCTCGGCGAACACGTTGCGCATACCCGGTACCGCATCGAGGGCACGCACCATCGAAAACGCGATCAGGTGCGTGAACGAGACTTTGCCACCATGGGTACGCCGCAGATAGTTGTTGATGATCTTGCGGTTGACTTCGAGCAGTTTCGCTGGAACATCACGTACCGACGTCGCTGTGGGTACGCCAAGCGACGTTTCCATGTTCTCGACAATGCGCGCACCGACGCCGCGCAGCACGGTCGGTTCGGGTCCGTCTTCGGTGACCTGAGCAGCGGCACGGCCCCGCTGCACCGAAGGTGCAGCGCTGCTGTCGCGCTGACGCGATCCACCGTTGGCCCCGTCTGCCGTCGGACGATAGTCCGCGAAGAATTCCTGCCAGCCTTTCGACAGCTCCGAAGGATCCTTGCGGAACTGTTCGAACATCTCTTCGACCAGCCAGGAGTTGAGTTCTGACTGCGATCGCGATGCGGCATCAGGGGGCGAGGTCGCCATGTTCGCGGTAGTCCTGATCATGGGTGATATGCGGTAACGACCAGGGTAGGAGGTCGTTGAGAAGGTCAAGTGCACCGGCGGGTAGCGTCGCCGCACGTAGGATCAGTGTACGAAGCTTGCAGCCGAGGTGATGCCCACCGTGAGAATCCGCGACGTGTTCCTGGCACTGGTCGGCGTAGCGGTGCTCGTCCTGGCGTTGGCTGCAGGCTGGAACTGGCTCAGCGGCTTTTTCCAGCGCGCGGACGCCTCCGCGGATCCGGTCACTACTGTCGCCGCATATCTCGAGGCGTGGCAGGCCGGCGACCACCTCGCGATGGTCGACCATGTCCGAAACCCGACGGACGACTTCGTTGCACGCCACGACCAGCTGATCGTCGGACTGGACGTGCAGTCGCTTGAGCTGTTGGCACAAGCCCCACAACAGCAGGTTGAAGGCCGTGTCGTGGTACCGGTCGAGGTCCGAGCGCATGTCGACTACAACCCGGAACCGATCGTGTGGCCAGTTGAACTCACGGTGATCCGAGAACACGGTGAATGGGGTATCGACTGGTCACTGCGGGCGATCCATCCCGAGTTGCGCGATGCGTGGCAGTTTGCCACCGAATCGGAACCGGTCGGTCGTGCTCCGATCCTGGCCGCCGATGGCACCCAGTTGGCCGGCGATACAACGATCGTCTCCTTCGGCTTCGAACCGAGCGCTGTCAAAGACCCCGAAGCCATGGTGGCCGCCTTCGAGTCGGCGATCCCTGGCAGCGGCCGCATCGCTGAACGCGAAATCTCACGGTCCAACCTCGTCGACGGCTGGTTTTACCCTGTCGCGACGCAGCATGAGGCGCGTGCGGGACCTTCCTGGGATCGGCTTCGCGGCGTTGCTGGTGTGTTGCGCCAGTCGACGACGACCCGCGGCCTGTACGACGACGGTTTCGCCCAGCATGTCGTCGGCATTGTCGCTGAAGCGACAGCCGAACAACTTGCCGAGCTCGGCGACAGTGCCCAACCGGGCATGCGGATTCCGCAGTTCGGACTTGAACGCGTCATGGATGACCGGCTCACGGGCAGTGACGTGGTGCGCGCCGGCTTGCGGGAAGGCGCGGACGGACCCGTTCGACGGCTGCTGAGCGAATCTCAAGCGGATCCTTCCGGTCCGGTCAGGACCACCATCAATGTCCGCGTACAGCAGGCAGTCGAAGTCGCGGTGCGTGACGCGAGCGCACGCGTTGGCTTCGTCGTCGTCGACGCAAACGATGGTGCGATCGTGGCGGCGGCCAGTCGGCCGCTCAATGAGTACAACCGGGCATTCGCGGGGCGTTACCCACCGGGATCCACGTTCAAGATTGTGACGCTTGAGGCCCTGCTGGCCGATGGCGCCACGCTTGACGATCACGTCTCCTGTCCCGCTGAGACCATCGTCGGTGGGCTGCGTGTGCCCAACGCCCAAGGTTTCGAACTCGGCACCGTCACGATCCGCGAAGCGTTTGCTGCGTCGTGCAACACCACGTTTGCCACGCTGGGTGCCCGCGTCGGAGGCGACGCCCTGGAGGCGGCGGCACAACGGTTCGGCTTCGGGGTGGAGCCGCTGGTGCCATTGACCGCATTTGGAGGATCGTTCCCGCCTCCTCAGGACACTGCCGAAACGGCAGCGGCAGCGTTCGGGCAGGGCCGGGTCGAAGCTTCGGCACTGCAAATGGCTGCGGTGGCAGCCGCAGCTGTGCACGGCACCTGGCGGCAGCCATTCATTGTGGCTGCGGATGGCCCCGGCCGCACCGTGCCGTTGTCGCGGTCGGTTGCCGAACCGCTGACCGACGCGATGCGCGCAGCTGTGACCGATGGAACGGGAACGCAGGCCCAGGTCGATGGCGTCGACGTGGTGGGCAAGACCGGCACAGCCCAGGTGGCCGGCGGCGCTGAACATGCCTGGTTCGTCGGCGCGGTCGACCACTATGGGTTCGCGATCATCGTCGAAGACGGTGGGGCGGGTGGCGATGTCGCGGCACCGATCGCGCGCCGCTTCGCCGAGTTTCTCCGCGGGTAGTTGTCAATACTGCCCGACGCGTTGACACACGGCGGTCGGTGCCACAGCCGGCGCCCACTGCTAGCGGTCGTCAGACGGCTCGCTCGCCGCAAGTTCGGGACCATCATGGCATCAAACCGCGGCGCTCGGCGATGATTAGACTTGTGCCATGAGCCTTCAACTGACAGGATCGGCCGAAGCAGATCGGCTGCTGAGCGACAATCCGTTCGCGCTGCTGGTTGGCATGTTGCTGGATCAGCAGATCGCGATGGAGGTCGCGTTCGTCGGGCCCCACCGACTCGCAGAACGTCTCGGCAGCAACCTGACACCTGATGTGGTTGCAGCGACCGACCCAGACATTCTCGAGGAACATTTTCGTACCAAGCCCGCCTTGCATCGCTATCCGGGTTCGATGGCCAAACGCGTGCACGCGCTGGCGCGGCATCTCGTCGAACACTTTGACGCCGACGCCGCGAACGTCTGGCAGGGCGCTGTATCCGGAACTGATGTGAAACGCAACTTGATGTCGTTGCCGGGATTTGGTGAACAGAAAGCCAAGATCTTCACGGCCCTGTTAGGCAAACAATGCGGCGTTGAGCCACCCGGCTGGCGTGAGGCTGCCGGCGACTACGGACTCGACGGCTACCGATCGATTGCCGATATCACCAGCCCAGAAGATGTCGACAAGGTCCGCGCCTTCAAGCAGCAGCGGAAAGCCATGCGCGCCCCCTGAGTCCATCCAGGCACGCT
>JBBDVU010000003.1:0-13694 GCA_040903225.1 Nitriliruptoraceae bacterium
GGTTCGACGCGAGTGCCACGTCAACGACGCGGTCGATCCCCTCTCCAGTGGTGGTACGAAGCCGGTCGGGAAAACCCGACTCCCTGAGCTGAAGCGGCAGCTGCGTATCCGTGCTGCCACCTCCGGCCACTCGATGGAGGAGGAGGCCCGCAACATCCTCCGCGCCGAGCTCGCCATCCAGGACGACGAACCTGCGGACCTGTACCAGCAGATCCGGCACCACATCGATCCACTCGGTGGAGTCGATCTCCCCCTACCCGACCGCGAATCCCGGGTCTGCCCCAAGTTCCGTTGACAGGTTGAGGTGCCGTGGGCTTCATGCGGTGCGAGCCCATTGGGTGCAGGATTCGTCACCGCCGGACGTTTTCCACAGGAAAATTGAAGTCGCTCAACTTGACGCTGTGCAGTGATTACACTTTCACTCGCGTGAAGCGACGAGTCCTCATCAAGCAGATCCGAGACGCGGCCCATTACGCGGACCTTGAGTTCGTATCGCTGCGTAACGTCGGCGGTCACAAGCTCTTTTCGTCGGGCGGCCTGCGCAACCCGGTGCGAAATCACCGAGAGATTGCGGAAGGAACAGCGCGATCGATCATGCGTCAGGCGGCCGTCAAGCTTGGAGAGGAGTGGTGGACATGACCACCTACCGGGTGATCGCCCAACGTGAGCGTGACTGGTGGTCACTGGTGGCCGATGACGTCGGCGGCCGCGAGGTGGCTTCCCAATCCCGTCGCCTCGATCAGGCTGAACCCGCTATCCGAGAAGCCATAGCGCTAGTCCTCGACGTCGACCAAGATGCGTTCAACGTGGACATCGTCCCGAAGTTTGAGCGCATCCCAGTCTCACAGCAGACGCTTGAACTGGTTGAGCTTCGCCAGGAGCTGGCCGAGCTCAACGAACGCAGTCGGCGCGGGACACCGAAGGCGGTCGCTGAGCTTCGCTCGGCCGGTTTGACCGTTCGGGATGTTGCCGAACTCTTGGGGGTAACACCCTCGCGGGTATCCCAGATCGACAAACAGCGCAAGCTCGCTTCGTCGGCGAACTGAGTGGGTAGGCGGTCATGCCCATCGGGGCTTGTCGAGCCACACACGTTCTCGCGAGACGGTCACAACCCCGCTGTCGCGCCGGTTCAGCAGGTCCACTATCTCATCGAGATGCTGGGCGACGATCTCGTAGGCGTCGGGCTGCTCACAGCGGAGAAAAACGTGCAGACCGAACGTGTTGCGTTTGCGGCGGTCCACGCGTCGTGGCCGGCCCGCACGAACAACCCGACCAACGTTGCGTCGGTGTCGTTGTCGAGTACGAACCGCACTACGCGACCGACATCGCATCCCGGGCAGCCGCCGCATCCGCAGGTGTCAACTGCGGAAACGCGTCGAAAATGCGCTCGTCGTCGACATCACGCCGTAGGTAGATCTTGACGGCCTCGACCGGCACACGAGTGCCTGCAAAAACTGGCTTGGATCCCATTACCCCGCGTTGGCGAACGATGCGCCCCTGATCCTCCGGTAGGCGGCCGCGACCCACAGTGTTGCGGATGTGAGCACGAAGCGGTTCGAGGTCCAGAACCTGCCAAAGTACGATTTGGGCTGGTGCCTGGTCGCCGACCCAAGTGCCATCAAAGTGTTGGACGTAGATTCGGTTTCCATCCACGGCCCAGCGCACCTGGGTGAGCGGACGCTCGTAATCGCCACGCAGATGGTCGACGAGTCGACCGATGGTTCGCGGGTGTGCGCCATGGTCAATCAACTCTCGCACGATGAGCACCGCGAGGAGGTCCTGGAAGTCATAGAGGCGAACGGTGTTGCGTTCGCTGATCTGGCGGCGGACCGACGGCTCGACTAGCCCGCGATCCTCCCACCCGCGTAGGCGCCGTTCAGTGACAGCAGCGATCCGCGCTGCCGCCCGTGCAGGCAACGCGAGCAGCCTGTCCTCAATCTGCATTGTGCTCTGGTCCTGTGAATGTGGTGCCAACGGTACTCGGCAGGTTCGGCTGCGGCACGGATCTCGGGTATCGCCAACGCCGTGTGCCGCTCAACCGACACCGATTACACAGCATGCCACACGCTTACGACACAACTCGCCTGCAATTCCCGCAACGTTGACCCGCTAGGGCTCGATCTTCCTCGCCAGATCCGACGCACGGCGAATCATGTAAGGGCAAGTGCGGCAACGGAGGCAGCAAGTGCTCAGCCTGCGTAGGTGCAGCCGGGCAGGTTGATCTGTCCGCAAGGGGCTCGGTAAGCCAGCATCGCGAAGCACTGCGGGGGTCGCTGTGGAGCACCGAGACGGGAAGAGTGACAGGATTACAACGAAGCCGACGAGCGCTGGACCAACAGCCCTGAACAATGCTGGCAGCCGTGACGACTTGGAAGTTCGAGTGGTGTCGCATCAAGTCCACTTCTCCGTCGTGATTCTCACAACGTTTGCTCTCGCGCGACGCCTAATTGCGGTCCGGCTACGAGCTACGAGCAGGTGTGTACCTGGAACGGACGTCTCACCGGCCTACGGTCCTACCGTGTCGGTGTCTACCGCGTCATCTATCATCTGCGCGACGACAAGTCCGTACGCGTCGTAGCCATACGGCATAGAGGCCAGGCCTACGGCGCCAATCCTCGATGATATGCCACGACCATCCTGCGACCTGGGCGACATCGACGCGAGCGGACTTCGACCAATCGCCTCTACGGCAGGAATCGTGTGCCGGTTCACCCACGCTCCAACGTGACCGCCACACCCACGGGTGACTTAGGTCCGCAGGGGTTCAGGAAGGTGGGACTGGTCGTTCCATCGTTCAATCCAGATGCGATCGTCAAACGCGACCAAGTGCATTGCCGCAGCGTTGTGCACCATGCCGAGCGACGGCACTGGCAACCTGAGCAGCGCATGCGTCCCATGCCAAATCGTGCCGCCATGCGTAACGATGATCGTCGTTTCGTCATCGGGCATTTCGTCGAACCAGCCACGTAACGCCGGTAGACAGCGATCGACAAGTTGAGGGGTGGTTTCACCGCCGATCTCACCCATGACCTCGTCGCCGCGTGCAAAACGCTGCCAGCGGTTCGCGTCCTCCTCAATGACGTCGCGGCGCAGCCGACCTTCCCAAGCCCCAAAGTGGCGTTCCCGCAGACGTTCGTCCTGCTTGATGTTGCCGCCCACGGCCTCGGCGATCGGTTCGGCTGTCTCGACAGTGCGCTGCAGGTCTGAGGCGGCGATCAACGCGCCGGGATAGTGCGCACCAAAACTTCGCGCGGTCGCGCGGGCCTGCTCCTGGCCACGACCAGACAATCCGGCGCACGACTGCCCTTGGATACGACCTTCGGCGTTCCAGTGCGATTCTCCGTGGCGCAGCAGAATCAGCCGTTTCATGGCTGTTCGGCCCAGCTGGGTTCGGCGGTGCGGCGCAGCGAATCGATCGGTTCTCCCGTGAGCCCGTCGCGTTGCGGCACATCCGACCACAGTCGTTCCAGCCCGTACAACTGCCGCATCTCATCAGAGAACAGGTGACACACCACATCGCCGTAGTCGAGCAGGACCCATCCAGCTTCCGCCGAACCTTCACGGCGCAATGGTCGGCGATCCTGTTCACGCAACCGCTCTTCGATGCGCTCAGCGGTCGCGCGCAACTGCCGGTCCGAGGATGCGGTTGCAAGCAGGAACACGTCAGTGAGCGCAAGGATGTCGGCAACTTCTATGAGGATCAGATCCGTGGCTTTGACGTCGTCAGCAGCGGCAGCTGCCGTCACGGCCAGATCTATCGCTTCTCGCGTAGCAGGCACAGCATCCTTTCAGGTTTTCGACAGGGAACCATGTTCTCGGGGTTGCGCCACCGAATTGGCGGTCGCCATGCTCACGGCAGTCATCGCGGCCAAACAACAATGCCGCGTTCGCGGAAACGCGCAACGAGCGCTTCGGCCAATTCGACGACACGGCCCCACACGGCATCAAACAGGTCAGGGGCCGCGTAGTAGGTGATCACGCCGGCGACCAGGCCGACCGCAGTGGTCACCAGCACCAGCACCACCACGGTCTTGCGCAGCCCGAAACGGCGTCGTTTGGGTGTCAGCGACGCGACGGGCGACAGGCGGTCAGCACGGTTGGCCGGTGACCGTTTGCGCGCCGACGCGCGCTCGTGACGGTCGGCGTCGTCGTCGAATGCGATCTTCGCCGGTGGTGCATCTGCTGCAGGTGTCTGTGCAGCAAACATGACCGCCGGGTCATCGGAACCAGCCCGCCGGTTTGGCTGTTGAGGACGGGCCGATCGTTGCGGCTGTGGCGACGGTCGGCGTGCTACCGGCGCGTCAGCCGAGTTGAGCGAACCGGCCTGCCCAGTTGGCGGTGGCGGCACCGAGGCACGAGACGTCGCTGCCGGAACGTCCGCGTAATCGAGCGGGTTGTCGCGTGTAACCGCACGTAAGCGTGCCCGGCGTTTGTGGCTGCGACGTCGCCGCGCATGGCGGGGTCCGATCGCGGCGTACGGATCCGCGATCAGGTTCACGCCGATCAACGGTGCTTGTTCCCGCTTGTTACGCATGGGCCGCACCATACAGCCCGTGTGTCCGGATATAGGTGTCAACCGCTAGCGGCACGAGGTACCGAGTCGATTCGCCGTGTTGATACCGGTCGCGCAGCTCGGTCGATGAGATGCCGATGGGCGGAACCGGCAAGTCGATCCGCCGCACGTCGGATAGATGGCGTCTGCCGGTGGCGTCACCCCCGGGACGGCCGACCACGACCAACGTCACACGCTGTAACACCTCGTTGGCTCGATGCCACTGGTTGATTTGGTCGACAAGGTCGCTACCGACGATGAAGAACCATTGGGCATCGGGATAGTCGCCGTCGAGATCGATCAGCGTGTCGATCGTGTAGGTGGCACCGTCGCGATGCAGTTCTCGGTCGTCGGCCACCAGGCCGTCGGCACCTTCTAGGGCGCGTTGCACCATCTGCCATCGTCTTTGGGCGGGCGATCCCGGCGTTTTCATCCACGGGTTGCCAGCAACCATCAGGCGGACATGGTCAAGGTCGAGGGCGACCCGTGCAGTTTCGGCGATCACGAGGTGCCCGAGGTGCGGCGGATCGAAGGTGCCGCCGAGAATTCCGATGCGTTGAGGCATGACGTCCAATCTAGACCATCGCACGTGCCAGCACGCTCACACCAGCTGTTCGACGAATCGGCCGAGCTGGCGCAGGTTACGCACCTCCACCATGTCGTCGACGTGCCGGGCATAACTGCTGGCAATGGAGTCGCCGGAATCCCAGAACGCTGCCGACTCAGGATTCAGCCAGTAGACATGCCGGGCTGCTGATGCCAGTTCTTTGAGCACCCAGGCATTGGCCTGCCGATAGTTGTTGCGTGCGTCGCCGAGAATCAACACGGTGGTTTTCGGGGTCACGTCCCGGCCGTAGACCGTCCAAAACCGTTCCAGCGCATGCCCGTAATCGGAATGGCCGTCGAACCAGACCAGGTCGGCTTGGGACAGCATCGTGCGAAATGCTTCGTCGATGTCGCGATGATCGAACGTGGCGGTGACTTCGTCGAGGTTGTCGATAAACGCGAACGACCGGACTTTGGAGAACTGCTCCTGCAGCGCATGGACCAGCATGAGGGTGAAACGGGCGAACGAAGCTACCGAGCCGGACACGTCGCACAGCACGAACAACTCGGGTTTGTGCGGCCGACGAGGTCGAAATGTCGGATCGAACGGGATCCCGCCGGTCGACAGCGACCGCCGCACCGTCCGACGGACATCCAGCCGGCCGTGGCGCCCGTGACGCCGTTTGACCGCAACCCGGCTGGCAAGTTTGCGAGCTAACGGCCGAATGTGCTCACGGACCTCACGTTGTTCGCGGGGGGTGAGCTGAAAAAAGTCGCGATCTTCGATCGGTGCGCCAACAGCACGCTCTGCGACCTGGTCGATACCTCGTTGGGCGGCAGCTCGCTGACGTACGTCACGTTCTACGTCGGTACGGAATGCGTTAATGCGTGCATCGAATTCTGCGCGCAGCAGCTGCTCGTCCCAGCGGTCGTCGCTGGCATGCTCCTCGACGAGCTGTTCGAGCAGCCGCGCCAGATCGATCGCACGAAACACCCGATACTGAAAGTACGAGGCGGTGCCGTCACGGCCGTCGACACGTCCAAACGCCGATACGGCCTGGCGGGCAAGCCGCTGGCGGTCGGCGGCGTCACCGCGCGCCAAGGCGTCACGCAACTCGTCGAGGAATGCTCCGACCTCGACCGTGTCATTTTCGTCGCTGGACGTGTCCCGCTCGGTTGCGGGCAATGCCGGGAAATACAGGTCGAACAGGTCGTCGAACACACGCCGTTGGCCAGCACTGGTCGTCACGACCGCTGCGAAGGCGGCGTGGAGCTGGCGACGGTCGGCCAGGTTGATGTGTTCGAGCACCCGCATCGCGTCGATGGCTTCCGATTGCGTCGCAACGACCCCGGCGCGGCGCAGCGCCGCGTGGAAGTCGAGTACTCGGCGGGTGAACGGATCTGGATCAGCCATGGCCACCAACAGCGGTACAACGCTCGGTCACCATGACAGTGCCAGGGTGCCGTGCTGACGGTCAAGCAGCACCTGCAGTCCGTCGGTGTACGTCAGATGGCGCACACCGGACACACCAACGGCTGTGGCGACACCGTCGGCGATCGTCCACAATTGGCCGTCGAGGCTTGCCAGCAGCGTCGTGTCGACGGCTGCCGCCCAAGTCGGTACGGCCGGCAAGGTCGCGGTCCATTCGATCTCGCCACTGTCGACCGAGATCGCAACAACGGTCACGTCATCGTCGGCAGTATCGTCGGGTGCAAGCGCCACATAGGCGTGCGCATCGCCGACTGCCAGCGCCGTCGTTCGGTAGGCCGCCGACGGAGTCACCAACGGCATCAGTTTGGTGCCGGAGAATTCCCATCGGATCGCACCATCGTGACGGTCGTACAGCGCGACAACGCCGGCGTCGTCGCCGGCAACGAAACGACGGCCCGCCACAATCGTCGTGCCGCCAGCGGCGGCGGTGATGCGCTCACCGAGCACACCAGGTGGGCCGACCGGCGACGTCACCGGGCTGCGCCAGGCGATGGTCCCGTCGGCGTTGAGCAGTTCAATTTCTGGCTGCTGGCCGGCTTCGTCGACCCGTAGCAGCACCATTTGGCCGTCGGATGCGTCCAGATAGAACGCCAGCGGCACGCGGGCCAACGCCGTGTCGATACAGCCAGCAGCCGCACCGTCAACGGTGACCGGCTGGACGGCATCAACCTGGCCGGTAAGGAGGTTGGTCAACGCCACGGCGAACAGGGTGTCGCCCGAGCCAACCAGGGTGGCGTCGACCGGCACGGTGACCTGGTTGGCGCGCTCGACAAGTTCAACGATGGAGCTGGCGCCACGCAGCAGCCACCTGCCGGCGTCGTGCGAGGCGAGGGCGTGCGGCTGGTAGCGCTCGGCGGGCAGCCACATGGCCGCGGTGGCAGGACCGGCGAGCGTTTCCAGGGTCGCAAGGTCGTCGGCGGCCAACGGATCAACATCGGCAAGATCGTCGATGTTGCCGGCAGCAACGGCGGTGATGCCAGCGGCATCGAATGCGACCGCGTCGGTTGCGGCCACATCACGGCACGCCGACGCAGTGAACACCGACGCACTGGTGACCCCGACGGTGACAAACAGCAGCATTGCGACCAGTCCGATGATCAGGACTCGCCGGTCGCTTGCCATCGGGTCGCGGTGCGGTTCGGTCGCATCCGACGGGGTCACGGCCGCCTCGCCGCGCTGTCACCGCCCGGCGCACTGGACAGTGCGGCCAGCTGGCTGCGCGCCTTATCGACATCCTGCTGGTACTTCAGCACCGCACCGAGCGTCGCTTCGGCCGCGGCTGCGTCCAGTTCGGTCAAACCCAGCTCGACGAGCGTGCGCGCCCAGTCGAGCGATTCCGAAATCGACGGGGGCTTCTTGAGCTCGAGCGCGCGCAACGACTGGATGATGCGCACCACTTGATCGGCGAGCGTGTCGGCAAGTTCTGGCACACGGGCACGCACGATGGCGACTTCACGTTCGCGCGACGGATAGTCCAGATACAGGTACAGGCAACGGCGCTTGAGCGCTTCAGACAACTCGCGGGTGTTGTTGGAGGTCAGCACAACAATCGGTCGCTGCTCGGCGACGATGGTGCCGAGCTCCGGGATCGTCACCTGAAACTCGGCGAGGATTTCCAGCAGCAGCGCTTCGAATTCGAAATCGACTTTGTCGACCTCGTCGATGAGCAGCACGGTCGGACCGCTGTTGCGCAGTGCCCGCAGCAGGGGCCGTTCGAGCAGATACTCCTCGCTGAACAGGTCGTCTTCGACGTCTTCCCAACGTTCACCGTCACCGGCGGTGTCGCTGCGCGCATGAGTGATGCGCAGCAATTGACGTTTGTAGTTCCATTCGTACAGCGCTTTGGCTTCGTCAAGCCCTTCGTAGCACTGCAACCGGACCAGTTCGGCGGCGGCGGCGCGAGCAATCGATTTGGCAAGTTCGGTCTTGCCGACCCCAGCCGGGCCTTCGACCAGGACAGGTTTGTGCATCCGCGTCGCCAGGAAGACAACGGTGCTGATCGCCTCATCGGACAGGTAACCCGCAGCTGACAGGCGCGCTTGGGTGTCGTTGACCGACCGGAAGTCGCTCACGTGTTGCTCCTCTTCTGTCCCGGCATTCGTGCGGGAGGTCGCGCTGGGCGTTCAGGCTGGGCGGTCTGCGGCCGGCGGTACGTGGTTCGGCCTATTGGAGCACGACGAGGTCGTCACGGTGGATGACTTCACGCGCGTAGCCGATCCCATATTCCTCACTGGCCGCGGTGGTCGACCGCCCAGCGATCATCTTGACGTCGGAAGCGTCGTAGTTCGTCAAACCGCGGGCAACCACCGCACCGTCAGGATCGACGACTTCGACGGCGTCGCCGGCGGCGAATCCACCGTGCGCGCCGGTGACACCGACGCTGAGCAGCGATACCTGCCGGGTGCGCAAGGCGTGGGCGGCGCCCGCGTCCACAAAGATCTTGCCGTGGGTGTTGAGCGCGAAGCCGATCCACAGCCGCCGGGCGTCGATGCGCTGGGTTTGGGCGACGAACCATGTGCCGACAGGTGCACCCGCAAGCACTTCGACCAGCACGTTGTCGCGGCGGGCCGCAGCGACAACCGCATGGGTGGCTGAGCGCACGGCGACCCGAGCGGCTTCAACCTTGGTGCGCATCCCGCCGGAACCGACGTACGAGCCGGTCCCGCCGATCGCCGCGAAGTCGAGATCCTCGACCGAATCAACGACCTCGATGAGCCGGGCAGCGGGCTCGACGCGCGGGTCACCTTCGAACAGTCCTTCCACGTCGGACAGCAGCACGAGCACGTCAGCGTCGAGCATCGATGCGACCAGCGCCGCAAGGTGGTCGTTATCGCCGTACGACAGTTCTTCGTTGGCGATCGCGTCGTTTTCGTTGATGATCGGTATGGCGCCGAGTTCGAGCAGCCGGCGGATGGTGGTGCGGGCGTTGAGGTAACGGTTGCGTCGCACGAAGTCGTCTTGGCTCATCAGGATCTGGGCGGCCGGATGGCCATGGCGGGCGAACACCTGCTGATATTCCTGGATCAGTTCGCTTTGGCCGACTGCAGCAGCGGCCTGCAATGTTGGCAGGTCGCCGGGACGTCGATCGAGTTGAAGCAAACCCATGCCGGCTGCGACCGCGCCGGAGGACACCAGCACAACGTCGGTGCCGCGTTCACGGGCCTGGAGGACCTGCGCGGCGAGGATGGCGACCTGGTCGCGATCGAGTCTGCCATCGGGACGACGCAGACTCGACGAGCCGATCTTGACGACAGCCAGCGACGGCTGCCCAAATCGCGCTTTCATTCGTCGTCTCGTTCGTCGGGGGTCGTCGCTGCGGGAACGTTGAGCGCTCGCCACGTGTCGCCGGCTTCACGACGGGCGTCTTCAGCTTCGGCCGCCAGGATCGCGGCGCGTTCATCTGCGGGCAGGTCAGCAAGTTCGGGATCGAAGGTGAACAGCACCCCGGCAATGTCAACGTCATCGCCGGTGCGAGCCCCAGCGGCGACCAGCGCCCTTTCCACCCCGGCACGTCGGAGGCGACCCTGCAGGTAGCGCATCGCTTGTGGTTCTTCGACCGGCAGCATCTGCACCCACCGTTCAATGCGTTTGCCGGACACAACATAGACCTCACCGTCGTGGGTGATACTGAAATCGTCACCGCGCGGCGCAAGTTCGATGACCACTTCTGCGGCGGTCCCACGGCGATCAGACCGGCCGGCGTCGTCAGGCGTGGCGGCGACACCGTCGGCTTGCGCGACGGCGGCTGCGGTGGCGGCTGCGGCGGCTGCGGCGTCGTCGCGCTGGGCGGCGACGAGCTCACCGAGCCGGTACCGCAACGTGTCGAGTCCCTCACCGGTCACCGCCGATACTTCCAAGACTTCTTCGCCACGACCGACCAGTTCGTCGCGCGCAAGCTCAGCCATCGCCCGGCCGTCGGGAACATCGACCTTGTTGACGACAATCAGCTGCGGCCGCTCAAGCATCGACGGGTCGTGCTGTGCCAGTTCGTGACGCAGCACGTCGAGATCGCGGATCGGATCACGCTCAGGTTCAAACGGCGCACCATCGAGCACGTGCAACAGCACGTGGCAGCGTTCGACATGGCGGAGGAACTGCAGTCCTAGGCCCTTGCCCTGCGAGGCACCTTCGATCAGGCCAGGCACGTCGGCCAGCACAACGTCGATGGGTTCTCCAGTCGGACGGTTACCGCCGCGCATGACCCCCAGGTGTGGGGTCAGCGTGGTGAATGGCCAGGCGGCGATCCGCGGCGTCGCCGACGACAGACGGCTGACCAGCGACGATTTGCCGGCTGACGGAAATCCGATGAGACCGACGTCGGCGATGAGCTTGAGCTCAAGTCGCAGCGGGGTGTCGCCGGTTTTTTCGCCGCGTTCAGCGAACGTGGGTACGCGCCGGTGCCGGTTCGTAAACGCAAGGTTGCCGCGACCACCCCGGCCGCCAGCTGCCGCCACATACTGCTGGCCAGCAACGGTCAAGTCGGCAAGAACTCGGGCGGTGTCAGGTGACTTGACGATGGTGCCGACTGGAACAGCCACGATGCGGTCCTGGCCGGTCGCGCCGGTGCGGGCCATACCCGCGCCGTGACCGCCGTTGCCGCCACGCAGATGTGGCGACCGGTGTACGTCGAGTAGCGACGACACGTTGGCGTCAGCGACAACAATCACGTGACCGCCGCGGCCGCCGTCACCACCGTCGGGACCACCGCGGGGCACGTGGGCTTCTCGTCGGAAGGAGACGGAGCCGTTGCCGCCGGCTCCTCCCCGCACGAACACGGTGCATTCGTCAACGAAGCGAATGCTGTCCATGCGGTTCCTCGATCGTGGGTTCGCCCGCGTTGTTGCGGACGGTGACGTGCAAAAGGCGGCCATCTGGCCGCCTTCAACAGTGAACGTTCGACGGCCTTAGGCCTCGACCGGATCCACATGCGCGCTAGTACGGCGACCGCTCTTGCGGAAACGTACGGAGCCATCAACCAGTGCGAACAGCGTGTCGTCGCCACCGCGCCCAACGTTGGTACCAGGATGGATGCGGGTTCCGCGCTGCCGCACGATGATGCTGCCGGCCGTCACAACCTCGCCGCCGTACCGTTTGACGCCAAGCCGTTTCGCGTTGGAATCGCGCCCGTTGTTCGACGAGCCACCGCCCTTTTTTGTCGCCATTATGGTCCTCCTACAGCCGGTGGGGCCGGCCGGTCGCCTCGCGTGCGAGGCTCATACGGTCAGATCTTGTCGATGCGCACGCTGGTCTGGTGCTGCCGGTGGCCGCGCCGTTTGTGCTGGCGCGACTTGTTCTTGTAGGTGAACACCCGGATACGCGGCGCTTTGCCGTGCCCGACGATCGTGGCTGACACCTTGCGTCCAGCAACCTGTGAACCTGCGGTGACGTCGTCGCCGTCGACAACCATAACCGCGGGAAGTTCAACGGCGTCGCCGACGTCGCCATCGAGTTTCTCGACCGCGATTTCGTCGCCGGCCTCAACTCGGTACTGCTTGCCACCGGTGGCAATGACCGCGTACACGTCGTCCTCCTCGCGTGCGCAACACCCGCACGGACTGCTGTTGTTGTCGACCTCGGTTCGTCACGGGCTGGGTTCCGCACCGATCGGCGCAGCACCATCGATCGCAATGCGTTCCGCCGACGTTGCACTGCCCTGGCGCTTTGCGCGAGGCCATTGCACATGGCCGCAACGTGCGCACGATGGAGTCCATGACAAATGCGGCGCAAGCGCCGCTTGCCACCAAGGTACCGCGACTGGCCGGGTTGCGGCAACCGGACTGCCGGGTTGCTGCCGCTGAGCTGCCCGGTCAACGGCGGCGTGTCGTCTGATCGGGGCCATTGCCGCGGCGTACAACCCGGCCGGTGGTGCCGTCTACGCTGCGCACGACGTCTAATCAAGGCCTGCGGTTGTGGCGGTGTTGACGTGTTCGGCGATGACGCGCGCAGTCGACGAACCGCGCGCAGGAACGGCGCCGTACGCACTCGGCTGGGTGCTCATCGAGTGGAATCGTGCCTGGCCTGCCGAAGCGATCGATGCGCTGGGTGATGTCGGCGCTCAATTGCGAGCCCGGGTCGGCGGGCTGCCCGTGCGGCTGCAGTTGATTCGTCGGCCGGGCGCGCACGTCGATCGTCAGCGGTCGTGTCGCGTGTTCGTGGCACACACCGGGCAACAGCCGTGGATGGAACGCTTCGACGTCGGATCGGTTGCGCAGCTTGCCGAGGTGCCGATCGAGTCGGCTACCAGCACGGTTGCCCCAGGCATCGGCAGCGACCTCGACCAGCCGATGGTGTTGGTGTGTGCGCACGCCAGCCGCGACCAGTGTTGCGCGGTCATCGGCCGGCCGGTCGCCGCGGCACTGTTTTCGGCACTTGGCGAGATGGTGTTCGAAGCCAGCCATGTGGGCGGACATCGCTTCGCAGGCAATGTGGTGTGCCTGCCGCGCGGGGTGGTGTTAGGCGGACTGGACCCATCCAATGCCGTCGAGCTGGTCCGCGAGGCCTCCAGTTTGCCGGGCACACGGCAACTGTCGACCGGCATCCTGCCATTTGTCCGGGGACGGTCATCCCTTCATCCGCATGAGCAGGCCGCCGAACTGGCGGTCGCCGACCACACCGGTGACCTGGCATCTTCGGTCGTCACCACCACGTCGGTCGATCCGGCGACACCTGCTGCCATGGCCGGCAGTGCCACGGGTGCGGATGCGCGACACCAGCGTGACGGCGACGAGTTGGCTCGGCACACCGTGGTGGTGCATTCGAGCGGACGCGAGTTCATCGTTGATGTGCGTCAACGGGCAACCGGGCGTGCCGTGCTCGCCTCCTGTGGTGACGATGCGCTCACGCCGATGACGACCTTTGATTGCGTCGAACTGACCGAAATTCGTCGATGCTGCTGACTGCATGCGACCCGGTTTGGCAGCTGGGCTGACCTGCTCGCTTCGGCGCCGACGGCCCGCCTGGGCACCGAACCCGACCCCGGTCGGTGTCACGTCAGGGGCGCAATGCTTCGATCGCGGTGGCGGCAAGCTGGCGCGGATCACCGGTGGCGGTCGCGAGCGTGAGTCGTTGTCCCAGCGTTGCCACGTTGGTGCGGGTGTGGTCCCA
>JBBDVU010000004.1:0-13095 GCA_040903225.1 Nitriliruptoraceae bacterium
GCCGACGTCGGTGGAATGACCGATCGTGCCGCGGTTACGTTCGTGGACAACGGCTTGACATGGCCGGGAGGTGGCGTCATGCAATACGTGTCTGTGGGGCTACGGTTGGTTGCCCAGCTGATTGATGGTCTCGTGGTGTTCTTCGGGTTGGGGTATTTCATCGCCACGTTGACCGGCGCCACCACGCCGGGCGGGTTCGAACTCACGGGAGGGCCGGCGTTTCTCCTGTTCGCGTTGGGCTTCGCGTACTTCGTCTTGCTCGAGGGTTTGGTCGGCGCAACGCTGGGCAAGCTCGCGGTCGGTATCTGTGTGCGGTCCGCTGATGGCCAGCGGAGCGGACTGCGCGCTGCGCTCGTGCGAAACGTGTTGCGGATCGTTGACGCGCTGCCGCTGTTCTATCTGGTGGGGGCTGTTCTGGTGTGGAAATCTCCGACCCGTCAACGCTTCGGAGATCGGGTGGCAGAAACGGTGGTCGTCCGGCGATCGTCCCTGCCGTCGATCTGAATCCCCGGACATCTGGGCACCCTGTTGGCTGGAGAGCAGTCCGTAGTCCTGGGCTGCTGACCTACCCGGCGACGACAAGGACCCGGCGCATCGCCTCTGCGAGTTGCCCGGTGTCGAGTTCGCTGAGTTCGCCAGTCAAATAGGCGTTGTAGGAGGTCATGTCGAAATGGCCGCGTCCGCAGACGGCCGTGAGGATGATCGCCTCTTCACCTGATTCACGGCAGTCCCGGGGGTCGTGAACCGTTGTGGCAACGGCGTGTGTGGGCTGGGGTGCGGGAATGATGCTCTCGGTACGCGCGAAACATGTGACTGCCTCGGAACAGGCTTTCTGAGACATTGCGGGCGCAGCGAAACCGGCGGCACCCCCCGAGGCCCCAACAAGTGCGGGCACATTTGGCCCAAGGCTCGCGCCCCAGACAGCTGCGCTGCTGGGCACAAGCTGTCCGCGTGTCGCGGGTGGAATTGGACAGTTGGACCGCAGCGATCGTGACGGACACGCTGTCGGACGCTGTTTCCGTTCACTGTCTGCACTGTTGCTCATCCTGCCGCAGCAGGAGGACCCGTCCGGCATCGATCCTGCTGACCCCGGTGATGACGCTTCGACGACACCGGGCTGCGGTGACGGTGTGCTGCTCAGCCCGACGCAGTGGCCGAACCGTGAGCTCCTCGCTGTGCTCGACGTCGACCACGGAACACATGACGCAACAAACCTCCGCCTTGCGGTTCTGCGTTACGGTGCGAGCCAAGGCGACCGGCGTTTGGAGGACAGGCTGGCTGTGGACTTGACAGCGTCACCGCGATCTTCATGGGACACTGTGCCTCGACAGGAGCCCTGATGCCGAACCGCCTCGCCGAAGCGACGTCGCCGTATCTGTTGCAGCATGCCGACAACCCGGTCGACTGGTTCGAATGGGGGGACGAGGCGTTCGCTGCCGCCCGCGATTGCGACGTGCCCATCTTCCTGAGCGTGGGGTACTCGGCGTGCCATTGGTGTCACGTGATGCAGCATGAAAGTTTCGAAAACGAGGCGATCGCCGCGCAACTCAACGCCAACTTCGTCAGCATCAAGGTCGATCGTGAAGAACGGCCTGACGTTGATGCGGTCTACATGCAGGCGGTCACGGCGTTGACTCGACACGGTGGCTGGCCGATGTCGGTGTTTCTCACACCGAACGGCGAACCCTTCTTTGCGGGCACCTACTGGCCGCCCACCCCACGACAGGGAATGCCCGGATTCGGCGATGTACTCGACGCGGTCACCGATGCGTGGCAACACCGGCGTGATGAAGTGGCGAGCTCGGCTGCACGGATCCGTTCCACTCTTGCCCAGCATGCTACGCCTGAACCCGACGATGGCGTCGATCTGTCGGTCGGTGATGCGGCTGCCGAATTTGTTCTGACCCGGGCATGGGACCGCAACAACGGCGGCTTCGGACAAGCACCCAAGTTCCCTCAGGCGATGACGATCGAATGGTTGTTGCACCATCATGCGCGGACCGGTAACGGCGATGCGTTGGATTGCGCACTCCAGGCGCTCGATGCCATGGCGAACGGAGGACTCCACGATCAGCTCGGTGGAGGGTTCGCGCGCTATTCGACCGACGCCCGGTGGCTGGTGCCGCATTTCGAGAAGATGCTCTACGACAACGCGTTTTTGCTCGCGGCGTACGCGACAGCTGCGACAGTTGCTGATCGAGAGGATCTGGCCGATATCGCCGAATCGATCGTTGGATATCTGTGTGACGAGATGCAGACGTCGTCGGGGTTGTTCATGGCGGCGTCCGATGCCGATTCGGAAGGTGTCGAAGGCAAGTACTTCGTGTGGGACTACGACGAGTTCACCGATGTCGTGGCGAGCACCGGCGACGACCCGCAGCTATTCGCCGCGTGGCTTGGTGTTACACGGGAAGGCAACTGGGACGGGGTGAACGTTCTGCATCGCCCGTTGGCAACGAAACCGTTCGTTGAACATCATGCCCTCGACGACGAAGAGTTCAAGCTGGCATGGCGGCGGGTCCGGTCGGCATTGCTGACCCGTCGCCAAACACGCGTCGCACCGCGCGTCGACGACAAAATCCTGGCCGACTGGAACGCCTATGCGATCCGGGCACTGTCGGTTGCAGGACGACTGCTCGGTCGGGCCGACTGGCAGCAGATGGCGCAGCGTTCGCTCGATGCACTCATCGACACGATGGTCGTCGATGACCGGTTGCGACACGCAACCCGTGCCGGCCGTGTGTCAGATCACGGTTTTCTCGAAGACCACGCCGCGGTAGCACTGGCATGTCTCGAAACGTTTGGTGACACGGGAGATCAGACCTACTTTGATCATGCCATCCAGCTGGCAGGCGTCGTCAATAACCAGTACGCCGATCCCGCCGGTGGCTGGTACCAAACCGCAGACGACGCTGATGTTCTCTATTTACGACCCAAAGATGCGTGGGACAACGCCACGCCGGCAGGCTCATCGGTCATGGTCGAAGTGTGCCTGCGGCTAGCTGATCTGACCGGTGATCACCGTTGGCGCGAACATGCACAGCATGCGATGGCAGCCATGCAAAACGGCGCGCGTCAGTCGCCGACCGGCTTCGGTTGGTTGCTGCGCCAATATGAAGCGTTAGCTGCCGGCCCCCGGCAGGTCGCCATCGTCGGGGAACCTGGGTCCGCTCGTGATGCGCTCGTCGCCATCGCTGGCCGTGTCCTGCGGCCGGGTGTTACCACCGTCGTGACCCAACCAGGACAATCGGATTCGGTGCCGCTGCTGTCACAGCGTTCTGATGTCGATGGTGTGCCGGCCGCGTACGTTTGTCGTGATCTGGTGTGTGCCCTGCCGGTCACCACCCAGAGGGAATTGGCCGGCGCCTTGGCGCTGTGATGCTGGACGGTGGGATCGCCATGCAGATGGAAACCGTTGACTGGTCCGAGCGCTGCGTCCGCTGGGCCGGGATCCGGTCTGACACCATCGACGTGTACGGCAAGTCGGTGCATGTGCTGCGCGCCGGTGACCCTGATTCGGGCACACCCCAGCTGTTCATCCACGGGTTGGGTGGCAGTTCAACGAACTGGCTGGAGGTCGCCGCGGCTTTCGCTGAGCGGGGCCCGGTGCTGGCCGTCGACTTGCCTGGGTTTGGCCGGACCCAGCCACCGCGGACTACCGCGGCACGGTTATCGGTCAACGCAAAGTTTTTGCACGCCGTTGTCCGCACCCAAGGTTGGCCGCGGGTACAGATTCACGGTAACTCGATGGGTGGCACGCTGGCGGTGCTGCTTGCTGCGATGCTTGGCGATCAGGTGGAGCGGCTCGTCTTGGTGGCTGCAGCGCTGCCGAGCTCCCGTCGTGACACGTCGAAACTTGACCCCGTCACGTTCCGCCGGTTTGCCCCGTTTGTGGTACCGCCTCTTGGTAGCGCTTTGCTGCGCAAGATGTACCGGGCCAAGCCGGTTGAACAGCTGTGGTCCGACAACGCCGCGTACATCCACGCCGATCCGTCACGTCTGTCGCCCGAGATCATCGAACTCGGTCTGGAAAACCTGCGGAGTGGCCTGGCTCAGTCGTGGCGTCTGCCGAGTTTGGCCGCTGCCGCGACCTCGACGGTCGCAGCCTTGCTGGGACGGCGCAAGCTGTTCGAAGCGATGACGGCGATCACCGCACCAACGGTGTACGTCTGGGGTCAGCGGGATCGGCTCGTGGGGCTACCGGTGATTGACATGGTGCGCCGGCGTCGTCCCGACTGGCAGATAGTTGAACTTCCCGACGTCGGTCACGTCCCGATGTTGGAATCACCCCACGCGTACATCGAGGCCGTCACCAGCTGGCTCGACGCTTCGTCCTGACCACTCGCTCGTCGCGCCGGTGATCCCGATTCGGCTACGCGGATCCGAGTCGACGACGATTTCGAGGCTGAGCAACCGTGCACCGCGGTCCGGTGGCGGCACACCGGCGTCAGTTTCCGGGGTCGGTCATCGCCGCCTGTAGGCGATATCGCAGACTACGGGTGCCCGGAATCGGTTCGATCGCACCGCTACGCACCAGGTCTGCGAGCCGGTGCGACGCCTCGTCGCGATCGAGGCACGTAGCGGCAAGGAAGTCACCGAGCGTGAACGCGCCGGTGTGTGGATCGTCCATCGACGCGGCCTGCCGCACGATCTGCGCAATGAACGGGTCGGTAGGTAGCGCGCGTGGGTGCAGGCGCAGTTGCGCCCGGAGCAATCCAATGCTGAGCGTGTCGGCCCAGCGTTCGAGCCAGCTCGTCGGGTCGCGCCGGCGTGACGTGCTGGCGACTTCCGTGTAGTAGCCCATGGGGTTTTCGGCGAATACGACGTCGGTGAGCGCTATCCGGTGTGGGTCGTAGCCTGCATGCCGCAGGTACAGCCGGGACGCGGCACGTGCGAGCCGTCCGTTCGCAGCGTCGAACGGGTGGATGCGCAGCAATTCCAGGTGGATGATCCCGGCGATCGTGACTGGATGCAGCCGTCCGCCCACGCCAGCGATCCAGTCGGTCAGCGCGGTGATCTCGCCTTCGAGCTTGTCTGGTGGCGTCGCGAAGTAGACGATCCGTCCTGTTGAGGTGTCGTTGACGGTCAGCTCGATCGTTCGTGGCTGGCCGGTGCGATCATTGGCGACCAGACCGTTGGTGAGCCGCTCGTGGAGTTGTGTCAGCGCCGCGAACGGGTCGGCAACCAGAAGGGACGCCAGGTCATCGGCGGCATGTGCAGCGGCAACACCGACGTGCTCGGCGTGGCGCAGATCGTGGATGACCCCGCTGTCAACGTCCGTGAACTCGACATTGTCAGGCACCTCATCTGGGCGCAACGCCATGCGAATCCCGTGGACGACGACCTCGACAATGTCGGGGCCGGCGTCACCAGGCGTGCCGGCACCATCAAGTTGCAGTGTGGCACCGAGGTTGTCGGCCACACATGCCTGCACACAGCGCTGGTCACCTTCAGAGGTGACGTCGCGGTTGGACAACTGTCGGGCGAGGTGGTCGATGCCGTCGAGCTGCGCAGTCAGATAGCTGGATGACGGCGGAACTACTTCCACGGCACCAGCCGACGCGCACGCAACTGGGCAGACATCCGGCCATGTCGGCGACCGACGACGTAGGTCGCTGCCGCAAGGCCGGCTGCACCCACCACGGCGGTCGTGGTCTTGACCACCTGCTTCTTCTTGCGCGCAAAAATAACGATGGGCCAGCCACGTTGTTGCGCAACGGTTTGCAGCGCCGAATCAGGGTTCACGGCAACCGGGTGTCCAACCATCTCCATCATCGGCAGGTCGGAAGCTGAATCGCTGTACGCGTAGCACAGCCGCATGTCGTAGCCACGTTCGGCGGCGAGCTTGCTGATCGCTTCAGCTTTACCTTCGCCGTAGACAAACGGGCCCTCCAGCCGTCCGGTGTAGCGACCGTCGACAACTTCGGGTTTGGTTCCGATGCCACCTTGCATCCCGAGAGCTGTGGCGAGCGGATCAACCATCTCTTCGGGCGACGCCGACACGATCCAGCATTCGCGTCCGGCCTCATGGTGCATGTCGACGAGACCGCGTGATTCCGGACGGACTTTCTCTAGCATCCGTGGGATGATCGTTTCGTTCAACGCAAGCAACTCATCCCGGCGAATGCCTTCGACAGCATGCAGGATCCGGTCGCGGATCGAAGCCGACCGCTCGTCGGTCGCACCGAACAGTTTGAACACGATCGCCTGGCCGGCGTCGACGAGTAGTGTCCGCGCATCCAACATCTTGGCGCGGCATGCTGCGACACCAAAATAGAACGTGGAAGATCCGCTGATCAGGGTGCGGTCGAGATCGAAAAAGGCTGCGGCTTTGGTGTCAGACACCGATGCTCCTGCTCACCATGGTCGACGAAGTACTACGGTGACAACCCATTGAATCGACAACCCCCAGTCAAGGCAATGCGCGTCCGCTCCCTTCCCCGTGGAGCGTCACGCCTTGGCCTCGAACTGGGGGTCTCATCGTGACCGTAGGAGCCGAAGGTGATGCTGTCGACTCGTCTGTCCACACCGACTGGGGATGACCGGGCGATTTGTGTGGAACACCTGTGGATGGGCAGGGGACGGTGGCATAAGACGTCGTCCACAGCACAACCGCATCTTGCCTTGCTGGGCCGAATTTGCTGCCGTACAACGGTCTACACAGGTCTTCCACAGCGTGTGGATGAATGATCGGTGCTGGGGAATTTTCGGGTCGTGCGTTGGGCGCACGTGTCGTTAGGTCGTGTGCCGCACGTCGGTAAGCGCGAGTTTTCCACAGGGCGAGGAGGTTGTATGCACAACGGTGGCAGTTCGGGCGCCACGACGATCGAACACCGGCAAGTGGGTGCCGATGCGCCCGCTTTGGAGATTCATCGAAGCTGGCGGCGACAGCGCTCAGCAACCGTCGATCTGCGTAATGGCCGCTTGATCGCGCGGTTGCCCGCAGGACTATCGCCAGCCGTTGAAGAACGGTTGCTCAACGATTTGATCCCCAAGGCGCTCAAGCGTGACCGCGCCCGGCAGCTCGCAAGCGACACCGATCTGTACCGGCGCGCTTGCCGTCTCGCCGATACATATCTGGACGGGCTCCGACCAGCTTCGGTGACCTGGTCGGCGCGGATGGGACGCCAGTGGGGCTCGTGCACGCCTGCGACCGCATCGATCCGCATCAGCCACACGCTGGCCGGAATGCCGGACTATGTCCTGGACTATCTGCTCGTGCACGAACTTGCGCATTTGCGTGAACGTCGTCACAACGCGACCTTCAACGACCTCGTGGCCCGATACCCGGATCGGGACAAGGCTCAGGCGTACCTCGACGGCTTTCTTCACGGCCAGCGTGAAGCTGCGATCGCGCATGCGCTGGCGTGCGAACGCAGCATGGCAACGCCGCCAGATTCGGTCGGGGACTACGTGCCGCCGGTCGGGGTGTCAGTGCCGTCGTCATCACCAGGATGGTCGTCGGATTCTTGCGGAGTCGACTCCGGGGTGTCGCCAGTCGGTGGCTGACGCAACGTCCGCTGTTCTGCTGACGCCTCGTGCGGGGCATCATCGGCACTGTCAAGCAGCGCTGACAGATCGTCAGGGACTGCAGTCTCAAGGTCGACTTGCCCCGAAGTCCGCAGCATCCACCGGTCAGGGTGGGCGAGTTCGTCGGGTTCCGGCAGGTTCTCCGGATGTGCGAGGATGCGAAACAGGGCACCGGCACCCAATGTGTCGGTGACGTTGTCGATAAACGCCTGACCAATGGATTCGTCGGCGGCGCGCAGGTCGAGGCCAAGCAAACCTGCGAGCAACTCCTCGCCGTCGCCGCGTGTCGCCCGCCGCCGCAGCAGCACCTCGGCGATACGGCCCAACGCTGGGATCCGGCCCGCAATCGCGCGCTGGGCTTCTGCTCGCGCCCACGCTCCGGTGAGCGAGGTGATCGTCTGCAACCGTTCCAAGATCCGCTGTTGGGCTTCGGAGGGTTCCAAGCGGAACCTGGCGGCGCGATTCATGGCCTCGCTCAACGCCTCGGGGTCGTCTGGATCCAGCCCGACCAGCAACTCATCAGCCAGGCCCGCCAGTCGATCGGGGTCGACGGTGATGCCGGCGGCGAACTCCTCGACGAGTCTCCGGATGTGAGACTCCAACCAACCGACCGAATGGAAGATCCGCCGATGGGCGGCTTCGTTGACGGCAAGAACGACCGCGACTTCGGTCTCATCGATGCCGTAGCCCTCGAACACGTCGGCAATGTTGACCGCTAGCAGATGCGCCGTGTTGCGGGATGCGGTGGGAATTCCCAGGTCGTACTGACCAAACAACTGGTGTGCCAGCCGGCCCACGACCTGGCCGACCTGCAGCCCAGTCATCATTGCGGCCGCTGGGCGCAGCATGTCCGACAGGTCGCCACCCATCACGCGGGCGAACACGTCGCTCAAGCCAGGCGGCAGTTCGATGCCAAGGTCTTCGATCGAGCTGGGATCACCAAGTTGGCCAAGCTGCTGGCCCGCCAGACCGATCAGTGCGTCGACCGAAGCATTTGCGACCGGTTCGACCATGGGCCGTAGCGCCCCCAGGGCAGTGTTTACCCATTCCTGCCGGCTGACGACCGCTAGCCTGCCGGCATCGGGCAAGGCGGGAAGACTGGTTTCGTCGAGCCAGTGTTCGGCGAGGTCGAACGCGTCATGAGCCCGGCGTCGCTCGGCCTCGGTGGGTGATCGATCCTCCTCGGCCGCGACCTGTAGGGCCACCCGCTGTGCAAGCGTCCAGTCGACTGGGCCGTCTGGTCGCCGTGAAGCACCAACACTGCCGGCCAGCTGGGACGCAAACTGTTGAATATCGCCACCGCTGAGCTGTTCGAACATCGCGCGCAACTCAGCCGGAATCCCGCCAAACGGATCATCGTCATCGCGGCCGCCGCCGGGATGCTGGACGTCATCCGACACCGATGGTGCCTCTCGTCGTGATCTGTTATGGACAGCGCGACGGAGCCGTGCTGTCTCACTCCAAAGCTACGGTATGGCGTCACTGGGGGGACACAAGCGATGCTGAGGATCTGATGCGCAGGTCTGTCGTGCAACGACCGCTGCTGCTGGCGGCCGCCACCCTGGTGACGGTCGCTGTCGTCGCGTTCGCGCGTGTTGACGTTGCGTGCCAGACATGGCAGACGCAGCCGGCCTGCTATGTCGCGATCAGCCCTGGCCCAATGGTCAACGCCGTGGACGCCGTGCAGATTGTGCGCGGCCCGTCGCATCCCACGGTTGGCCAGCTACTGGTGACGACGATCGCTGTGGACGAGCATCTCGGCGTTCGTTCGTGGATCCGTTCGGTCGCTTCTCCCGCCGTGGCAACGGTTCGGCGTGATGTGTTCTATCCGTCGCTGCCGCCATCCGAAATCCACCGGCGCAACGCGGTCGCCATGTCGCACAGCCAACAGATCGCCACGACGGTGGCGTTGGGGTTGCTTGGCTACGACCTGACGGCAAGTGCAGCAGATGGGAACGCGCCCATTGACATTCGCATCGACGCAGGCGGAGTCGGAGGACCCTCAGCCGGCCTGATGTTCTCGCTGGGCATTGTCGAGCGCCTATCAGCCAGCGATGTCGCCGGCGGGCTCATCGTCGCGGGAACCGGCACGGTTGACGCTGACGGCACTGTTGGTCCGGTTGGCGGGGTCCGACAGAAACTGGCGGGTGCGACCCTCCGTGACGCGACGGTGCGGGCCGACGTGTTCCTGGTTCCACGTGACAATCTGAGTGAAGCCCGTGGTGCACCGGTCAGTCGTGACATCGTGGTCGTGCCGGTGGACAACGTTGCCGGCGCGCTCGACGCGCTTGGGCAACTGCGGGCTGGCGTGCATCCCGACGGTGCATTCGTGCTGGCCAGCGCTCGGTGAGGGTGGCGGCGCGCGCCTCGCGTGGCGGTGCTGCAGGCACCTGTGGCAATCGGTAGCCTTAGTCCATCCCGAGCAGGTGTTGCCCGCCGGGTACGTCCGCCGAGACGTGTCCTGCGTCACCTCGTGCCGTAGTCCCAACGTCCAGTTACGAGAGGCTCCCACGTGGGTGCATTTATCCGTCGTCGCCTTGGTCTGATTGTCATCCTCGGCGCGGTGTTTCTGCTGTTTAGCGCCAACCGCATTGCCGTGCTACTCACCGATTTCTGGTGGTTCTCTGAACGCGGGTTCCGCCAGGTGTTCACCACGGTGTGGGGCACCCGCATTCTGCTAGGTGTGGTGTTCTCGCTGGTGCTGGCTGCCCTCGTCTGGGGCAACTTGATGCTTGCCCGTCGCATGCGGCCATTCACCATCCCGAATTCGCCGCAACAGGCGCAAATCCAGCGCTACCGCGACCTCGCCGATCCGTACCTGCCATGGTTGATGCTGGCAATCGCGCTGCTGTTCGGCGTCACCTCAGGTGTGGCGATCAGTGCCCAGTGGGACGTGTTTTTGCTGTGGCGCAACGGTGCGGAGATCGGTCTGGCCGACCCGCAGTTCAACACTGACATCGGGTTCTACCTGTTCGGGCTGCCGTTCCTGTCGTTGCTGCAGACGTGGCTGTTCACCTCGCTGGTCCTCACCGCCATGCTCACAGCCGGTGCGCACTATCTGCTAGGTGGCATCCGCCCTGAAGCTGAGGGCGAAAAGATCCTTCCCAACGTCAAGGCACACCTGGCGGTGCTGCTGGCAGCGATCATTGCCGTTCGTATCTGGGGATACTGGCTGGACCGGTACCAACTGAACTACTCGCAGCGTGGCACCGTCACGGGCGCCTCCTATACCGACGTCAACGCCGAGCTGCCGGCGCTGTACCTGCTGATGGGTGTCTCGGTCATCGCGATCGCGCTCGTCCTGTACTCGATCCGCCAACGGGGCTTCCTGCTGCCGGGTGCGGCGATTGGTTTGCTCGTCGTCGCATCGATCGTGCTCTCCGGTGCGTACCCGGCGGCAATTCAGCGGCTGCGTGTCGACCCTCAGGAACTCGCCCGGGAAGAAACGTTCATCGCGCGCAACCTTGAGGCGACGCGAGTGGCATACGGCCTAGACGGCGTCCAGTTGCGCGGTTTCTCGATTGCCAATGACCTCGATCTCGATGATGTGATCGAAAACGACGTGACGTTGCGCAACATTCGCTTGTGGGACCCGGATGTGCTTGAGACCACTTACCGTGAGTTGCAGGCGCTGCGTCCGTACTACCAGTTCAACCAGGTGGCGATCGACCGATATACGATCGACGGTGAACTGCGTCAGGTGATGTTGTCGACCCGTGAGTTGTCACAACTGCCGTCGCAGGCCGACACCTGGCAGAACCGCCAGATCACCTTCACCCACGGCTTCGGTGTTGTCGCCTCCCAGGTCAACACGGCCAACGCAGAAGGCCAGCCGGTCTTCATCGCCTCGAACATTCCGCCAGCTGGCGCAACCGAAGTCGTGCCGTCTGAAGAACCCGGCATCTATTTTGGCGAGTTTGCCGCGCCGGCATATTCGCTAGTGCGTACCGATGCGGCCGAGCTCGACTATGAAGAGCCAGACCGCCAAGAGCAGGTCACCACGCTCTATGACGGCGAAGGTGGCGTGTTCATCAACTCCATCGGCCGACGTCTTGCATTCGCGTTGCGGTTCGGTGATTACAACCTGATCCTGACCAACCTGATCAACACTGAATCCCGGATCATCTACAACCGTGAAGTTCGCGAGCGGGTCCAGCGGGTCGCACCATTCCTCGAACTTGACTCAAGCCCGTACCCGGTCGTGTTGGACGGTCGAGTGAAATGGATCGTGGACGGATACACCACGTCGAACGCGTATCCCTACGCCGAGCGCCGCACCCTCAACCTCGGGCCTGGTCGCGCGGTGCTGGTCAACTACGTGCGCAACTCAGTCAAGGCGACCGTCGATGCTTACGACGGCACCGTCACCTTGTATCGCGTCGAAGAGGACGATCCGGTGCTTGACGCCTGGGAAGACATTTTCCCGGGCATGATCCAACCGGTCAGTTCGGCGGATGAGCGTCTCGCACTGCACTTTAGGTATCCGCAAGACTTGTTCCGTCTGCAGTCGGATCTCTACACGAGCTACCACATTCCGACACCGTCGGCGTTCTACAATCGTGCTGACGAATGGGATATCCCGGCGGACCCGGCGTTCGCCGCCAACCAAGGTGGGGGCGATCTCACCGGCGCGACCCAGCGCCGGCTCAACCCGTACTACCTGTTGATGCGTCTGCCTGGCGTGGTCACAGAAGAGTTCGTGCTGATCCAGCCGTACCTGGCACGGGAACGCCCGAACATGGTCGCCTGGCTTGCGGGTCGCAGTGACGGCGAGCACCTCAACGAACTCTTTGCGGTGCGATTCCCGTCCGATCAGCAGGTGCTCGGTCCGGCGCAGGCACAAGCCCGCATCGAGCAGGACGACGAAATCTCGGCCTACATCACGCTGCGTGACCGCGAGGGTTCAAGCGTTATTCGCGGGAACCTGCAGGTACTGCCCATTGCCGACTCGATCCTGTATGTCGAGCCGCTGTTCCTGGAGAACCCACAGGCTCAGATCCCGGAGCTGGCGCGCGTCGTGCTCGTGATGGGCGAGCGGACGGCCTTTGACCACACCTTCGCCGGTGCGCTCGGCCAGCTGCTCGGTATCGACGTGCCAGATTCGATCAGCGACGAAGAAGCTCGCGATGTGGTGTCGGATCCCGTCGAAGGCGATGGTGAGGCTCCACCACCGCCGGATGACGACGGCGATGAAGTCGCGGTGCCAGAAGAACTGCTACGCGATGCACTCGGCGCGTTCGCGCGAGCCGAGTTGGCGCTGCGCGATGGTGACTTGGGCCGCTATCAGCGCGAGATCGCTACCGCGCGCAACTTGATCGAACGTGCTGCCGAGGCACAGGGCATCACCGTCGATGAGTTGCTCAACGGTGATGACACCCCAAGTGATGCAGAATTGCTCGAGGAACTCGAAGAGGCTGAGCAGCAGGAAGGCCAGGATGCGCAGGCTGCACCGGTATTGCGCCGGTAAGGCCCCGGTTCGCTTGTGACGGACAAGGCCGATACCTTGTCCGTCATCGCCGCGGGGTGGAGCAGTTCGGTCAGCTCGCCGGGCTCATAACCCGGAGG
>JBBDVU010000005.1:0-13075 GCA_040903225.1 Nitriliruptoraceae bacterium
GAGGATGTCCTCAGTCACGATTCGGTGGAGTTCGAGCACCACCTCAGGAGTGAGCCAAACGTCGCTGTGCTCTCGCACGAAGTTCATGGCCCGGTAGTTGTTCAGGATCATCTGCTCGCTCTTGGTACGAGGTCGTCGCCCCGAGCGCAGCATCTCCTTGGCGACACGCCGGCTGGTCGAGGCTCCCTCGAGTTGGCTCGACGTGATGGCCTCCTCGATTAAGGAACTCACGAGGTAGCGCTTGCGAGTCGCAGGGTTGGTGACTTGTTCGCTGAGTGCGATCTGCCCGCTGGCATTCCTGTCGACCTGCTGCAACATCTGGAGCATCACACCCGGAAGCGCGATCGTGAAAGGCCGACCCTGTCGATCCTTGATCGGTACCGGCTGCGAAATCTGTATTCGGGCCATACGCACACCGACCCACCACTCCTCTGCGGTGAGGTCGCCGGGCGGGGTCATGTGCCGCAGCGAGTCCCAGTGCCGGTAGCGCCCGTCGATGGTTGCACGGACCTCAGGGTTGTTGAGGATCAGCGACACCAGGCGCTGAGGTTCGATAGCCCGGACGAGGTCGTTCCAGCTCGTCGAGGGGAGGGTGGGCTTCTTCACCAGCCACCTAACGTTTAGTACCAAGTCTCAACAGGTTGGTAGCTGATATGCCGAAGACTGAAATGTCAAGATGATATCTTTTAGTACTTGTTGATAATTCCTATTGTCAGTGGAACACCCGTGCACGCCCAGGTCATACCCAGGCGCTCGGCCACCACCGGCAACGTTCCGCCCGAAAACGACGCCCACGTGCAGGATGCGGGGAAGGTCGTGAAGTTGGGCTTCGCCCACCGCCATCGAACGGATGACGACGGCCGCTGCCTGCAAGCCGGAGTTGCCGCCCGTGTCGATCAACGGCGGGATGAACAACGCCAGCGCTACCACGGCGTCGTCAACAGTCAGGACGCCGCCCAGCGCGTCTGTGCTCGCAAAAAAAGTTGTTGCGAACGAAAATTCTTGGTGCGTTGCAGGATGGTGCTCGCTATTGTGAAGGAAAGCAACGCGGTCTGGGGAGACGCGCTGCTGGTCCTCAGGGAGTCCTCCACCTGCCGGTGGAGAAAGGCATGAGCAATGCCGATCGAGTCGAGCGGGCGTAGCGCAGGCAACCCTCGCATGTACGAGCTCATCGAAAATTCGCCCAAGGAAGGTCCGAGCCCGACGGTGTGGGCCTGGCCGCAGATCATCGATCATCTCAAGGTGGCAAGCCAGCCGGTGCAGGGACCGTGGCCTCCGCACCAGGAACCGCGTCCGGATCCTGACGCCGAGTCGCTGCCGGTCGCTGTGCCGGATGCACGGCATCGAAACAGCGGCGAATGATGACTTCAGCGGTTCGAGTCGTGGCGTAGGAGGCAGCCATGTATCCACCCCGGTTTCAGTACGAAGCGCCGGCCACGGTCGAGGAAGCCATCGCGCTGCTGGGCGATGGCAATGGCGATGCAAAAGTTCTCGCAGGCGGCCAAAGCCTCATCCCAATGCTCAAGTTGCGGTTCGCCGCGCCGACCCTGCTGGTCGACATCAACAACATCGCCGGTTTGGACTATCACCGGGTGGACCCTGATGGAACGTTGCGTATCGGTGCGTTGTGTCGGCACGAACATCTGGAGAAGTCTGCGCTGATCGCCGACAACTACCCGACGATTGCTGCAGCTGCACCGTTGGTGGCGGACCCGATCGTACGAACGCGCGGAACCTTCGTTGGATCGATCTGCCACGCCGACCCGCAGGGAGACTGGGCGGCGTGCGCGATCGCACTCAACGCGAACCTTGTCGTGCAAGGCCCGAGCGGCCGGCGGTCGATCGCTGCACGCGACTTTGTGCACGGCCCGTTCGAGACCGCGCTGGCAGCTGACGAAATTGCCGTTGAAGCCGTGATTCCGGCTGCCAACGGGACAGCCCGCGGCGGCTACCTCAAACTTGAACGGCGGATCGGCGATTTCGCGACCGCAGGGGTCGCCGTGTCGCTGGACATTGTCGACCATCGGGTCGAGCGAGCCGGTATCGCACTGGTCGGCGTGGGTCCCCAGACGATCGATGCTCGCGACGCCGCCGAGGCGCTCCAAGGCAGCGTGCTGACGTCCACCACAATCGAACAGGCCGCCAGCCTGGCTGCACAAGCGGCACAGCCGCGCAGTGACCATCGCGGCAGCGCAAGCTACAAACGCCACATCGTGCAAACGTTCACTTCGAGGATCCTGACCAGTATCCACGGACCGAGTCGGGAGGCAGCCTGACATGTCCAGCCTGTTCAACGAAGTCGTACCCGAACGGACCGACGGGGTCCCAACCCGCCGTGTGACGATCACCGTCAACGGCGAACAGCACACCGCCGATGTCGAACCGCGTCTGCTCCTGGCGCATCTGCTGCGCCAAGGTTTGCGCTTGACGGGAACCCACACGGGTTGCGACACCACCAACTGCGGCGCGTGCACGGTCCTGTTCGATGGCCGGCCGGTCAAGAGCTGCACGATGCTGGCGGTCCAGGCCGACGGCCACGAGGTAACGACCGTGGAAGGCTTGGCGACCGCCAGTGCGCTGCATCCCATTCAGGAAGGCTTCAAGGATGAGCACGGGCTGCAGTGCGGCTTCTGCACGCCGGGGATGATGATGTCCGCTAAGGCATTGCTCGCCGAGAACCCCGACCCGACCGAAGACGAGATTCGTTGGGCCCTCTCCGGCAATCTGTGCCGGTGCACCGGCTATCAAAACATCGTCAAAGCGGTCATGTGGGCGGCACACAAGATGCAGGACCAGGAATCCGAGGAGGTGTCCTGACATGGCCGTCGACGAGATCAAGATTGGTGGCCTCGGCGCCCGGCAGCGCCGAGTTGAGGACAACCGGTTCATCCGCGGCAAGGGCAACTATGTCGATGACATCGTGCTGCCGGGGATGCTCCATATGGAGATCGTGCGCAGCCCGCTCGCGCACGCGAAGATCCGATCCATCGACGTCAGCAAGGCGTGGGAGATCCCTGGCGTACGGATGGTGCTAACGGGCGAAATGCTCGCGGCGCGCAATCTTGCGTGGATGCCGACGTTGTCCTACGACACCCAAGCGGTGCTGGCGACCGACAAGGTGCGGTTTCAGGGCCAAGAAGTCGCCGCGGTCGTCGCCGACGACCCGTATGTCGCCAAGGATGCGTGCGAAGCGATCACCGTCGACTACGAGCCGCTGGCACCGATCGTCAACCCGATGCAGGCGATGGCGCCCGATGCCCCGGTCATCCGCGACGACAAGACGAACCAGCCGGACAACAAGGTGTTCGACTGGGAAGTCGGCGACCGAGACGGGACCGAACAGGCATTTGCCGAAGCCGACGTCGTGTCGACGATGGAATTGCACTATCCGCGATCACACCCGTCGCCGATCGAGACCTGCGGTTCGATCGCCGACTTCGACCGGTCGACCGGCAAGCTGACCGTCTACATGACCACGCAGGCGCCGCACATCATCCGTGCCGCGGTAGCTATGGTTGCCGAACTGCCCGAACACATGATCCGGATCATCTCGCCGGATCTCGGCGGCGGGTTCGGCAACAAAGTTCCCGTCTATCCCGGCTATGTGGTCGCGATTCTCGCATCGATTCTGACCGAACGGCCGGTCAAGTGGATCGAGGACAAGACCGGCAACTTGATCTCAACCGGATTTGGGCGCGACATCTATCTCAAAGGCGAGATGGCGCTGCGCAACGACGGCAAGATTCTCGGTGTGCGCATGCGCACGTTGTCCGATCATGGCGCGTTCTACTCCGATGCACAGCCGAGCAAGTTCAAGATCGGACTGATGCATTCGGCGTTCGCCTGTTACGACGTTCCCACTGCGCATCTGACCGCGTCCGGTTACTACACCAACAAAGCGCCCGGTGGCGTGGCCTACCGTTGTTCGTTCCGTGTCACCGAGGCGATGTACTTCCAGGAACGCATGGTTCAGGCCGCTGCAGACGACCTGGGCATGGACCAGGCCGAGTTCCGGCGCCGCAACTTTGTCCGCGACGACGACTTCCCGCACCGCACCGCGTTCGGCTTTCTCACCGACTCGGGGCAGTACTCCAAGTGTCTCGACATCGGCCTTGAGGCGATCGGCTACGACGACTTCCACCGCGAACAGGAGGAGGCACGTCAGCGCGGCAGGCTGCTCGGCATAGGCATCTCGACCATGACCGAGCCGCTGGGTGCTGGCAACAGCCGCGAGTACGACATCCTCGGCATCAAGATGTTCGATGCTGCGGAGCTCCGGGTGCATATGACCGGCAAAGCGATCTTGCGCACCGGCGCCAAGACGCAAGGCCAGGGTCACGAAACCACCTGGGCACAGATCGTCGCGCACGAGCTGGGCATTCCTGCTGACGATGTCATCGTCGAAGAAGGCGATACAGACACGGCACCGTTCGGCATGGGCACCTACGCCTCACGCAGCACGCCGGTCGCCGGAGCGGCGGTGTCCATGGTCGCGCGCAAGATTCGCGCGAAGTCGCGCAAGATCGCTGCGCACCTGCTCGAAATCTCCGAGGAAGACATCGAATGGGAACTAGGCCGCTTCTACGTGCGCAGTGCACCGGATCGTGGTGTGACCATTCAGGAATGCGCGATGGCGGCCTACAGCAACATCCCTGACGGCATGGAACCGGGGCTGGAAAATCATGCGTACTACGACCCGCCGAACCTGACCTGGCCGTTCGCCGCGTACATCGTCAAAGTCGAAGTTGACGCGGAAACCGGGGTGTGGGATGTGCTCAAGGTGGTTGCTGTCGACGACTGTGGCGTGAGGATCAACCCGATGGTGGTCGAAGGTCAGATCATGGGTGGCCTGACCGAGGCGTATGCGATGGCGAGCATGCAGTTCATCACGTTCGACGCCGACGGCAACTGTGTCGGGTCCAATTACATGGACTACCTGTTGCCGACCGCATGGGAGACGCCTGGGTTCGAGCTGCATGAAGTGGTCACACCGTGCCCACACCATCCGATCGGCGCCAAAGGGGTCGGCGAATGCGCGACGGTCGGCGGACCCGCCGCATTCGTCAACGCGGTGATGAATGCCATCAAGCACACCGGTGTGCGCAACATCGACATGCCGCTGCTGCCGGACCGTGTCTACCGCGCGATCACCACCGGTCGCGACGTGTCGGGAGCTCCGCCGGTGGACACCGAAGCCGAATGAACAGGCGTATGCCATGCACGACGCGCTAGACGGCTGGGCCGTGATGGAACGTGCGATCGAGTTGTCGCGGCGTGGTGAAGCGTTCGCGTTGGCGACTGTGGTCTGGAGGACGGCACCGTCGTCAGGCCAGGACGGTGGCCGGGCGATCGTCACGGCCGCTGGCGAAGTTCATGGTTGGGTTGGGGGAGCCTGCGCGGAGCCGGTGCTGGTTCGCGCCGCCAAAGAAGTCATCGCCTCAGGCAAGCCGCAGCTGCTGTGGCTCGGTCAGCCCGACGAACTCGAAGATTTGCACGTGCCGCACGGCGTCGTCGCCGTACCGATGGCCTGCCAGAGTGACGGTGCACTGCAGATCTTTGTTGAGCCAGCTCACGGCGCCCCGCAACTGGTTGTCGTTGGACGTTCCCCGATGGCGGTGACGTTGGCGCGGCTGGCAGAGGCGCTCGATTGGAGTGTGCGACTGGTTGATGGACCGGATGTGGCTGGCGAGGAGATCATGGCCTCGTCGGCGGTCATTGTCGCCACGCAGGGACATGGCGACGAGGACGTGCTCGAACGGGTGTTGGCAGCCGAACCGGCGTATATCGGGTTGGTCGCATCGCACCGGCGCGGGCAAGCGGTCGTCGGCTACCTGGCCGATCGCGGTATCGCCCGCGAACAGCTCGACATGGTTCGGTTCCCGGTAGGCCTGGATCTCGGTCCGACGTCACACCGCGAAATTGCGGTCGCTGTGCTCGCCGAACTGGTGCAGCTGCGGGCAGCTGGGCAGCTGGCGCGGCAACGGCCGGTGTCGTTGCCAATGCTTACGCCACAACACGTCGATCCGGTGTGCGGCATGACCGTCGATGTCAACGACAGCACGCCCAGCGCAGAACACGACGGTGACACCTACTACTTCTGCTGCCCCGGATGTCGTGCGGCGTTCGCTAAGGATCCGGTGTCGTTCCTGGCCCAGGAGGCGAAATGAAGATCACCAGCCAGATCGAAGTTGCACAGTCACCAGATGTGGTCTGGGAACTATTCAGCGACATACCGCAGGTCGCTGCTTGCCTGCCCGGGACCAGCCTCACCAGCCAGGAGAGCGATACCCGCTACACCGGTGAAGTGGTGATCAAGGCCGGTCCGGTGCGGATGGAATTCGCGGGTGCCGCCGAAATCCAGTCCCGTGACGATCGTGAGCGCACCATCCAGGTCGAAGCATCTGGAGCGGATCGCAAAGGCCGCGGCCAGGCCACGCTGCTGCTCGGCGCGGCCGTCGCGCCGTCGGCGAAAGGATCGCTGGTCGACGTGTCGATGGACCTTGCATTGTCCGGCGCTGCCGCACAGTTCGGTCGAGGCCTGGTTGCGGATGTGACGGCCGTGTTGCTCGACCAGTTCGGTACCAACCTGCAGGCACGCCTCGACGCGATCGCCAGTGGGGCCGACCCTGACGTTGCCACTGCAGCCAAGCCTGCCAGCGGAACGTCGTTTGCGATGCAGGCAACGCGGCGCGGACTGGCACGCACATTCCGGCGATTTTTCCTGCCGTACGAGCCGCAGCCGACGAGGCGATGAGGAGGCAGACATGACCCTTTGGACCCTTGGCAACATCGTGCTGCTCGTGGTGGTGATTCCGCTGCTGGTGGCGCTGCTCAGCCGCCTGCTCGGCGCGCTCGAACGGATCCGCGGTGCAGCCGACGACGCACTCGCCGGCGGGGTCGCGCTCATCGGCGCGCTTGACACGACACCCGAACTGCTGGCCCGGACCGACAGTGTCATCGAGGATGTGTCCTCGGGCGCTGTCCGGTATGCCGGGTCTGTCGCAAAACTCCTCGGATAGGAGGTCGACCATGCCGACCGCAGCAATTGTGACACTCGTGCTGGCTGGGCTGATCATCGCGGCAGCCGCACTCGGATTGATCCGGGTGATCCTCCATCTCGTTGCGGTCCACCGCAGCCTCGACGCGCTCGACGGCGGCGTTCAGGCAATCGTGGCCCGGACGAACACGGTCCCCGAGGTCGTTGCCTCAGTGAACGCCCATCTTGAGCCGGTGCGGGACTTCGCCGCATCGATCCCAGGAGAATGACCATGCTGAACTTGCTGAGCCCAGCGTCGACGGGATGGATAATTGGTTATTCGATCGGCATCGCCGTGGTCCTGGTCGTGGTCGCGCTGGTGGTGCCGATTCTGGTCCTTGCCTACAAGATCGGCAGTCAGGCACGCCGCATCGATGATGGTTTGGCGGCTGCAGTGGTCAACACCTCGGCGCTAGTGGAACTGCGGAACACGATCACGGCGGCGGAGACCATCACCGACGGGTTGCACCGCGGGCGAACCCGGCTGGGAGGTTGATCATGTCGTTTTTTGACGCGAGCCACGAGGCGCTGTGGCGCGGTGCGATCATCGGCGGGTTCGTTGTCGTGGCAGCGGTTGCGCTGCTGCTGACGATCCTGGTGCTGCTGGTCCGCAGAATCGATCGACGTGTCGTGTCCATCCGCGAGAATCTGATCAAAGCGGTGGAAAACACCAAAGACACCGAACTGATCGGACGGACCGCCGCCGCGGTTGACGCCGTGCTGGCCGAAGGGCTCCAGCATCACCTCTTCCTCGGCCGTGTCCTCGAAAAGGTGCGGATATGAACACGCTCGTGCTGCTGTCGGTTGTTGTCATCGCGGCGCTCATCGGTGGACTCGCGTTCTATCTGGCGGTACTCGGGTCGCAGCTTGCGCGTGTCGCGGACAAGCTGGAAGAATGCGCCGACCTGGTGTGGGAAATCAAGCACAACGCCGACGTCATCGAACCGGGGTTGGAACGGATCAGCCGGACGGGTGGCACGATCGCCGGCGCGTTGCCGTTGCTGTATTCCATGGCCGAAGGCATCGTTGTCGGCGCAACCTATGAACCCGCCATCCCAGCCGAACCTGAAGCGGTCCGACCGGCATCGGGGACACGCAGGTCGCGTTTCTTGGACAGCGTCGGCTATCGCCCGCACGGCTGAGCGTCTACGAGTCGTCTCCAGGTGTTCGCCGGGTCGTTAGCGGCGCGGTCGTGGGAGTCTGATACGAACCGATCCATTCGTCTCGCCACGACTGGTCGTACTGGTCACGATTGCAACTGGGCCGATAGATCGCGATGAGTCCGCGGACCAGCTGTTCGCGGTGTGAACGTAATCCGCCAGGGATTTCGTAGGTGGCGATCGACAGCGACCATCGGTCGCCAGCGCGATCGATCCACGCCTGAGCTGCCGGATGGCGGAATGGCAACCTGCCGTCGGCCAGGTCGTCGGCGTGACCCACATAGATGACGGAGTAATCGTTCGGATGCAGATCTTGGGCATCGCGGCACAGGATCGCGAACACGGCCGGCCGCGGGGGCGGGGTCCAGCCGGCGAGCACCCGTGGACCTTCGAACGGGTAGCCGGCGAGCGAACCGAGTCGTATCACGATGCGTCGTCGAAGTCGTCGAGGTCGTCGGTCTCGCTGACGGTTTCTGCCCGCGCCACCGGCCAAGACGGCAACCCGGCGCGTTGAGCCGCTCGGGCGAAGACTTCGAGGGCACTATCGACGGCGCGGTCGGAATCGTCGGCTTCCACGATGATCTGTGCCCCGTAACCCATGGCACCGACACCGCTGGCGATGCCACCGAAAACGGCGACTTCGTCGGCGAGCGCGACCACCTCATCCAAGGTGACTTCGCGGTCACCTTCGGCCACAACAGACACGCTGAACCGCATGCCAACTCCTATCGCAGCGCCGCGACGACATCTGCGAACTCTTCCAGACTACGGAGATTGTGCCCGCTGAGCACCTGGTTGATGTATGGGTTCGCCACCATCATCCCCATCGTCGACGGGCGATAGTTGGGATCATCGCCTCGATGTGGATTGACCCACACGATCCGGTACGACAGCCGGGATAGCCGCTCCATCGCGGTGGCGAGCACCGCCGGGTCGCCACGGTCGAGACCGTCGGAACAGATCACGACGATCGCGCCGCGACTGATTCCTCGCCTTGCCCACCGGCGAACGAACTCGTCGAGACAGCTTCCGATCTGGGTCCCGCCGTCCCAATCGGTCACCGCAGCGGCGGCGCGCTGCATCGCGTCGTCCGGGCGGCGGCGATCAAGATCACGCGTGATCCGGGTGAGCCGCGTTCCAAAGCAGAACACCTCGACGCGTCCGGCGGCTCGCCGCGACGAGTAGGCGAACTGGAGCAGGTTCCGTGAATAGTCCGCCATCGATCCTGAAACGTCGAGAAGAACGACCATCGGGCGGATGCGCCGACGCCGGTGTGCGTACCGCAGTGCGTCGACGTCGCCATGTGAACGGATGGCCTGACGGGCGATCGATCGCATGTCGAGCCGCGAGCCGGTCGCCGCGCTCTCGTAACGGCGTGAACGTCGCCGGGGCGGCAGCAGCCGAATCTGGGCGATCATCCTGCGCAGTGCTGTCAGCTCCTCAGGTGTGCATGCCGAAAAGGCTTTGGTTCGCTGCACGTGCACCGGGGATGCGGCCAGACCGAGCTGTGTCTGCTCGTCGCCACGGTCGGCTTCCTGCGCCTGCTGATCGGGAAGGTCGAGGGTCGACGCCATCGTTGCCAACGTGCGCATCCGCACGCGTGGGTCGTCCGGCTCGGTCACCTCAGCATCGAGAAAGTAGGCACGAAACACGCGGTCGTAGATGGCCGCCTGGTCTCGACGCCAAACCATGCTGCTGCGACCTGCCCAGTACACGTCGACGATGTCAGCCGGGTCGACTTCGGCAAGCGCCAGACAGAACGTCATCACATCGTCGGTGCCGACTGGAAGTCCGCCTTGCCGAAGCGCATCGCCGAAGCCGATGAACACGTCGACGACGCCGTCATCGAGCGGCATTGCCCACGATCTCGTCGAGATGGGCACGCGCCACATCGAGGTCGTCAGGGTCCTTGATCACCGAACCGAGCGTGTCGGCTGCGATGTCAGTCGATAGCGCTGTGGCCTCGACCGCACCCAAGGTTTCGACCCAGTCCAGGGTTTCGGCGACGCCAGGCGGCTTCATCAAGTCGAGTTCCCGCAAGCGACTGACCGCGGTCACAACTGCCGCAACGATCGTCCCGGCGGCATCGGGAATCCGGGCACGCACGATCTCGATTTCGCGTTCAGCAGAAGGGAAACCGATCCAGTGGTACAAGCAGCGTCGACGCAGCGCGTCGTGGAGTTCACGCGTCCGATTGGAGGTCAGCACGACGATCGGGCGGCTGGCGGCACGGATGGTGCCGATCTCGGGAATCGTCACCTGAAAGTCGGACAAAACCTCGAGCAGAAAGGCTTCGAACTCGTCGTCGGCGCGGTCGATCTCGTCGATGAGCAGGACGGCGTCGTCGCCAGCACGAATCGCGTCGAGCAGTGGCCTATCCAGCAGGTATTTCGCGCTGTAGAGCTTGTCGATCTGTGACTCGTCGTCGTTGCCTGACTGCGATAGCAGCCGGATGTGCATCAGTTGGCGGACGTGGTCCCACTCGTAGAGCGCTTGGCTGGCGTCGATGCCTTCATGGCACTGCAGACGAATCAGTCTGCGACCGAAAGCGGCTGCAAGCGTCTTGGCAAGTTCAGTCTTGCCCACCCCCACTTCGCCTTCGAGCAGCAATGGCTTGCCGAGGCGCAGCGACACAAACGTCGCGGTTGCCAGGCCGCGGTCGGCGAGATAATCGTGACGTGCCAACAACTGGGTGAGTTCTGTTACCGAACCGACGTCCGTGAAGCCAGATTCGGTCACACCACTACTTTCGCTGGTCGGTGCTGTCAGCGTTACTGGTCCTTTGACATGATCGTCTGGCCCAACGTTGGAGCGTCCGAGTTCAGCTTGCCTTCACGAGCCAGCTGCTGCCGCCAAGCGGTGCGCGGGTCAGTTCCCTCTTCGCCGTAGCCTTCGAACGAGATGCCCTGCATGTTGCGACAGACCTTGGTGGGGCTGCATTCCTCGTCGAGTGCCACATCCGGACTGCCTTGCGCTTGCCACAACGCTTGCAGGATACGCCGGGACTGATCGGTTTCAGCGCTCACCATCGGCTCTCGGGTCGGTTCGTGCAGGTCCTCGACTACCCGCCGCGACGGGCAGTTGCATGATCAAGCATACGGAGTGTCCGGTCGGTCCGCACAGGATTGCCGGCCTCAGATTTGTCCGCGCTGGGTGGCGATAATTTCAGCGACGATCGAGGCGGCGATCTCGGCTGGCGACTCAGCCCCAATGTTGAATCCAGCGGGCCCGTGGACGCGATCGAGGTCCGTGATGCCGCGGTAGGCGAGCCAGTCGGCGCGTTGTTGCTGCTGTTTTCGTGACCCCAGTGCGCCGATGTAGCCGGCAGCACTGTCCAGCGCGGCCGCGAGGACACGGCTGCTCGACTCGACGTCATGGCCGATGATCAGGGCGCTATCGATCGGTGCCAGACCGGCCATGAGGCCGAGTGCCGTGGACGTTTCGGGTTCGATGATGACCTGCCATCCGACCAGCTCTGCGACGCTGCGCACCGCTTCGGCGATCGGCCCGGCGCCGGTGATGACCAGGCGGGGTGTCGGGCGCAACACGACGATCAGCCCGTCGGGGGATGGTTCGACCGTAGAAGCGCCCGATGTGAACGCCGCAACAGCATCCGGGCCAGCGGTCTCGATTGTCTCGGCGGTGAAGAGCGTTGTGGAGATGATCTCGCGGTTGTCGACCGTGAGAGTCAGACACACGGGCTGCCGGTCGGCCAGCAGCGGCCATAGATCGTCAGGCAACTGAGTAGCCGGCACAACGGCACTGTCGAGTGCGCCACCCTGCGGCAATCCGTACAACGCCGCTTCGGCGTCGCTGAGGGTCAGGTGCACGATGCGGCCAGAATCGAGCTGGCGCTGCGCTATGTCAGCAAGCTGATTGCCAAACGGTTCAGCGAGCAGCGAGCCGACCTTGCCACCTCCGGGAGTCAGTGCCACCGCGTCGATACCCGGATTGACCTCAAAATCGTCGGATGCGACTGGAAATGCCACGTCGACACGGGTCGTTGCGCGAAGGCAGGCCTGGACGCTCAATGCAAGGTTGTACATGCCTGAAGCCTATGTCACGACCCACTGCTGGGCACCGGCGATGGTGTCGTGCTGGGCCGGTTCGGCGTCCGTTCGGCCGTTCCTTCACGGGCCGATGGGCCCTGGCTGGGTGCTGCGCGAAACCGTAGCGTGAGCATTGGTCGCAAGGGCGGCGCCATCCCCGGTGGCAGTCGTTGCAGCGGCCGTTACCACGGAGCACGCGACCGCGTAGTGTGTGTTCGACTGCACGCGCAGTCGTTGAGACAGCGTCATCTGGAGGATGGTTATGAAACGGATTGTGGTCGGAATCGACGGCTCAGACAATGCTGTCCGCGCGCTCACCTGGGCAGCCGACGAGGCGGCACTGCATGGCGCTGTGCTCCAAGTTGCACACGTGTATGAACACCAGCCGGCGTGGATGGCGTACGCGTATGGCGAGGGGATGAGCGCAGCGCAGGTCGACGCGGTGCGTGAGAGTATCCAGGCATCGGCGCATGAAGCTGAAGAGCACGCACGCGCGGTCGTTGACCGGGTCATGAGCGAAGCCGAGATCGCTGACACCGTGAAAACGGAGTCGGTTGTTGTGGAAGGTTCGCGGCCGGCGGAAGAATTGGTACGGCTGTCACAGGACGCGGACCTGCTGGTCGTCGGTTCGCGAGGGCGGGGTGGTTTCGCTGGGCTGTTACTCGGATCGGTCAGTCAGCAATGTGCGACGCATGCCGCATGCCCGGTCGTGATCATTCGTGCCGAGGCGGCGTAACGTCGGTGTCGGTCGTGATGTCCGCCAGGGCCGCAGCGACGCTGGTCAGTTCGGTGATGGTGCCGTGATGTGCGAGCAGTACTTGGTCTGCCAT
>JBBDVU010000006.1:0-7316 GCA_040903225.1 Nitriliruptoraceae bacterium
GGCAGCGGCAAGTCAACGGTGGCGGCAGAATTCGGACGGCTCGGGGCGCACGTCATCGATGCTGATCAGGTTGCGCGCCAGGTCGTGCAACCTGGCCAGCCAGTGCTGGCGGTGTTGGCGGAGGCATTCGGCGGCGACATTGTTCAGGAGTCGGGCGAACTCGATCGTGGTTTGTTGGCAGTTCGTGCGTTCGCGTCCGACGCCAGCCGTCGCAAACTGGATGCAATCACACATCCGGCGATCCGCGAACGCATCGACAACTGCCTTGACACCCTTGCGCAGCAAGCCGTGCAGGACCGGCGGAGGCGGTTAGTGGTTATTGATCACCCGCTCATGATCGAAGGCGGGCAACTGGACCAGTTTGACGAGATTGTCGTTGTGCTGGCGCCCGAAACGCTGCGCCGGCAACGACTGGTCGCTGCGCGTGGTATGGATCCTGACGATGTCGACGCCCGTATGGCGCAACAGACTGACGATGCCACGCGCCGGCGAGCTGCCTCGCACGTCATCGATAATGCCGGCGATGTGGATGCGACGCTGGACCGCGCGCATGCCGTGCTCGCAACGATTTGCCAAAACCACGACGTTGACTACCCGCACACGTAGATGACCTCCGCTCGTGCGACGAATTCGCCACCTCGACAGACCGCACCATGGAGATACGGCATGCCCCCGATTCCGCGTCGTCGAGTGGGAGGCGGTCCGTCGCCCGTTTGTCAGGGACGCCGATGAAACGCCGGCCGGGTCTGGTCTTGCCATCCACCATCGCAATGGTGATTGCCGCAGTCGTACCGGTGATCCTCCTGGGTTGGATGACGAATGCGAACCAGAAGGCCGACCTGCAGGATGAATTGCTCGGCAGTCTTGCCGTCGTTGCGGACACCCAGCACGCACGCATCAACGCGCATGTTCGGCTAGCCGGCGCCAGTTTGGACCTCATTGCGAGCCGAACACAGATGCGGGAACTTTTCATGACCGTCGATCCAGCGGATAACGCTGCGATCACACGCCTCCGCAAAATCTTGACCGACGCGACCGATGCCACGGACGAATTGCGGTCGGTCGCATTACTCGACCGTGACGGCGACGTGGTGGTGGCAACCACCGAGATGGCAGACCTCCCAGTTTTCGATGCATGGGATGTTCGGGAAGTACAACCGGGCGATGTGCTGTCGCTGGTCGATCAGTCGGGTGGCTCGTTGCGCTGGTGGCTCGCAGCTCCGCTGGTCATTGAAGATCGCGTCGTGGGCACCGTTGCAATTGAACGCGATGTTGCGCGAACGGCCATCCTCAGTGAAACCGGTGACCGCGGAGGTATCTACACCACCTGCATTTTTGCGCAGCAAGGCGAACTGTTGGTGCCATTGGTCGCGCCGGGTGGTATCGAACGTGGTGAACCGTGCGATGATCTGCAGCAGCGCATCGCGCATTTCGATCCACAAATTGTTCACGTAACCCGCGATGTATCGGCCGTCGATTGGCAGGTCACGGTCGCGTCGTCAACGGAGCGATTGTTCGCACCGATTGATGATGCAACCCGGCGACTGTTGTGGCTGACCTTCGCGGTAGGAATTTTGGCTGCTGGCGCCGCGTTCGTTGTCGCCCGTTGGCTCACTGCGCCGCTGCGGCATCTCCATGACGTGGTCGCCCAGGTGCGGCAGGGACGAGATGTCACCGCCGACACGAGCGCGCCCGGAGAAATTGGCGAGCTTGCGGAAGCATTCAACGACATGACCGCAACCATCAAGCGAGACCAGCAGGAAATGGCCGAGCGTTATGCCGACTTGGAAGTGCTCACCCACGCAATGGCGCACGACCTCAAAGCGCCGCTGACAAGCATGCTGGCGGTCTGCGAAACGCTCGCAAGCAACCGCGTCACCGCGCCTGAGCAGCAACGCGAACTCTTGCAGCGCGGTACGCAAGCGACCCAACGCATGCAGCGCCTCATCGACGATCTGTTGACGCTGATCCGAACCATCGGCGCATCGCTTGAGCGGCAAGAAGTCGACTTGAACGATGTTTGTGCCGCCATCGTCGAAGAGCTGGGGGCTGGCGACCAGGTGGATTGGAAGCAGCTACCAACCCTGCACGCCGATCCGACATTGATCCAGCAAGCACTGACAAATCTCATCGCGAACGCCATTGCGTACCACCCGGACGGCGTGACGCCACGGGTCGAGGTTTCTGGCGAAGCGTCTGAAACCGGCGTCGTCATCCGTGTCGACGATGCCGGCATCGGGTTCGCCGAGGATGAACGGGAAGCCGTCATCGCAGCGTTCGCCCGGGGGCGCGGTGCCGAACTGCAACCCGGTACCGGCTTGGGGCTGTCGATCGCGCAACGCGCGGTGGCGCGGCACGAAGGCACCGTGACGCTTGGTGTTTCGCCGCTCGGTGGCGCCCGCGTCGAACTGTGGTTGCCACCGCGAACGCGTACGCTGGAACGTCGCGACCGAAGCTGATCATCGGCGTCGCTACAGTGAGCGCCATTATGCAACCTGCGACACTGAGCGACAGCCGGCGCGATGACACACGGTTTCGTGTCGTCAGCGATTTTGAGCCATCAGGCGATCAACCCGCCGCGATCGCGGCGATTGCTGATGCCTTTGCGGGCGGCGAACGTGGCGTCACGCTGCTTGGCGCAACCGGTACCGGCAAGACGTTCACGGCAGCGAAAGTGCTTGAGACAATTCAACGCCCGTGCCTGGTCATCGCACCGAACAAGACCCTCGCCGCGCAGCTTGCCAACGAATTTCGCGACTTCCTGCCGGACAATGCGGTCGAATATTTCGTGTCGTATTACGACTACTACCAGCCCGAGGCCTACATCCCGTCGTCGGACACCTTCATCGAGAAGGATTCGTCGATCAACGACGAGATCGATCGTTTACGCCATCGCGCCACCATGGCGTTGTTGTCCCGGCGCGACGTTGTGGTGGTCGCGTCCGTGTCATGCATCTACGGGCTTGGTTCACCCCAAGAGTATGAAGACCATGTGCTGGCACTGAGCGTTGGCGAATCTGCAGGGCTCGAAACATCAATGCGAAAACTCGTCGATCTGCAGTACACACGCAACGATCTGCAACTGTCCCGCGGAACATTCCGCGTACGAGGGGACACACTCGAGGTGTTCCCCGCCGATGACGAGCGCATCGTGCGGTTTGAGTTCTTCGGCGACGAAGTTGAGCGGATCGTGCGCGTCGATCCAGTGACCGGTGAAGTCGGCAAACCGATACCTCGGTACGCCGTGTTTCCGGCGTCACATTACGTGTCGTCTCCCGAAGCGGTTGAGCGTGCGGTCACAGCGATTTCTGCCGAGCTCGAGCAGCGCCTGAAAGAATTCGAACGTGACGGCAAAGTGCTGGAAGCTCAGCGATTGAAGATGCGCACCGCCTATGACCTCGACATGATCCGCGAGGTTGGCTTCTGCAACGGAATCGAAAACTATTCGCGGCATTTTGATGGTCGTGAGGCCGGTGAGGCGCCGTACACGCTGCTGGACTATTTCCCGCACGACTTCGTGCTGTTCATTGACGAGTCTCACGTCACCGTCCCGCAGATCGGCGGCATGTATGAGGGCGACAAGTCCCGCAAGGACACGTTGATCGAACACGGCTTCCGACTGCCGTCGGCACGTGACAACCGGCCGTTGCGGTTCGACGAATTCCTCGACAAGATCGGCCAGCGCCTGTTCATCTCAGCGACGCCTGGCGACTATGAACTCGCACAGTCAGATTCGATCGTCGAACAGATCATCCGGCCGACGGGCCTGGTCGATCCAGAAATCGTTGTTCGCCCGACGGCCGGGCAAATCGACGATCTGATGGAACGCATCCGTGTGTGCGCCGACGCCGATCAGCGGGTGCTCGTGACGACGTTGACCAAGAAGATGGCCGAAGATCTGACTGACTATCTGCTCGAAAACGGTGTCCGTGTGCAGTATTTGCACTCCGACATCGACACGGTCAAGCGGGTGTCAATTCTGCGGTCCCTGCGGTTAGGCGAGTTCGATGTGCTGGTTGGCATCAACCTGCTGCGGGAAGGTTTGGACCTGCCGGAAGTATCACTGGTGGCAATTCTTGATGCGGACAAAGAAGGGTTCTTGCGGTCAGAGCGGTCACTGATCCAGACGATTGGCCGCGCGGCGCGCAATGTCGACGGGCGCGTCATGATGTATGCCGACCGGATCACAGATTCGATGCGGCGTGCCCTCGATGAAACTCGCCGGCGACGCGACAAGCAACTAGCCCACAATGCCGAACACGGCATCGATCCGCAGACGATTCGCAAGCGCGTCGGCGACATCATCGAAGCGGTTCGAGCTGAGGAAGCTGGCGAAGATTACGTCGCTGGTCCAGCTGCAGCAGCCGAACGTGGACAGGTCGCTTATGCCGGCGCAGAAACTGCTGAACTTCCACGTGAACAACTGGCCGCGCTGATCCAGCGCCTCGAAGAAGAAATGCACGGGGCTGCCGCCGAGCTACGCTTCGAATTCGCTGCGCGCCTGCGGGACGAAATCGCCGACCTCAAACGGGAACTTGCGGCAATGGAAGCGGCCAACATTTGACGCAACTGCGATCAGGAAATCTGGGTGGGATCTACCGACGACCAAACGGTGTTGTCGTGCCGCGGGTTAACCAAGACGTACGGGCAGCTGTGCGCAGTTGACGATGTCAGCCTCACCATCATGCGCGGGCAAACGTACGGACTGCTTGGGCCAAACGGGGCAGGTAAGACGACCACGATCTCGATGATCGCCGGGCTATTGACGCCCGATACCGGTTCAATCACCGTTGCTGGCGAAGCAACCGGACCGTCTCGTCGTGCCGCGAAAAAGCACGTCGGGTTGGTGCCGCAGGAGCTCGCGATCTATCCCGATCTGTCTGCCCGTGAGAATCTGGCGTTCTTTGCCAAGCTCCATGGAATGGGTCGTGATGTGATTGCACGCCGCATCGGCGAAGTGCTGGAGATCATTGGACTCACCGATCGTGCCGATGATCGTGCTGGCACCTATTCCGGTGGCATGAAGCGACGACTCAACATCGGTATTGGCTTGCTGCATCGGCCGCAACTGCTCATCCTCGATGAACCAACGGTCGGCGTCGACCCACAATCACGCAATGCGATCCTCGAGTCCGTGGAGGTGCTTGCGGTTGAAGGCATGTCGGTGCTGTACACGACCCATTACATGGAGGAGGCCGAGCGATTGTGCGACCGGATCGGGATTGTCGATCAAGGTCGAATCGTCGCCGAGGGCAGCAGGTCGGAATTGACGCGACTCGTAGGTGAACAAACGGCTGTGCGTGTCGAACTCGCCGGGGATGTCACCGCCGCCGTCGCCGCTTGTCGCGTGATCGCAGGTGTTGATTCTGCTGACGCAGACGGTGCGACGATGACGGTGCTCGGCGACAACGGCACCGTGATCCTGCCTGCGGTGTTGGCAGCAGTCAGTCAAGTCAACGCGTCTGTTACCGGCGTCGATGTGCGGCAGCCCAACCTTGAAGACGTGTTTCTGCATCTGACTGGCAAAGCGTTGCGGGACTGAGTGGTGCGAACCGCGCTGATCATCCTCGGCAAAGACCTCCGTTTGCGGATGCGCGATCGGAGTGTCCTGCTATTCGCCATCGTGGTGCCCCTTGGCCTCACCTTTGTGTTCGCCAACATCTTTGCCGGTGCCGATGATGTGCAGTTCACGGCGATTGTTGTGGACGCTGACGGAGGACCGGCAGCCCAAGGGTTTGTCACCGATGTGGTGCCGGCGCTTCGCGAAGCCGGCATCATCGAACTACAACCGGCCGACTCGAGTAGCGAGGCACGTGCGCTCGTCGAAGACGGGACCGCCGCGATCGCATGGCTGATCCCGGAGGGATTCAGCGACCGGGTGACGTCTGGAGCAGGTGGAACGATCACGGTGGTGGCCAATCCCGACCGGGTGATCGCAACCGAAATCGCGCGCAACGTCGCAGCAACCTATGCCGGCGAACTCAACCGGATTGCATTGGCGGTTGCGACAACCGTGACCGCCGCGCAACAACCCCCTTGGGCGATCGAAGCCACCCAACTACCCGGCATTGCCGATGAAGCCGCAGCCTCCGCCATCGCAACAGGTGCGACGATCGTGACACGCACGAACGAGACCAGCAGCCGGCAACTTGACCCGCGCAGCTACCTCGCTGCCGGTATGGCCGTGTTCTTCCTGTTCTTCTCGGTGCAATTCGGCATTACCGGCATGCTCGAGGAACGCGACTTCAACACGCTCCCGCGCCTGTTGGCCGCGCCGATCAGCCGAGCCGCCATCCATACAGGAAAAGCCGCTGGCGCCTTCACCGTTGGCGCCGTATCGATGACGCTCCTTGCCGTTGCCAGTCATACCTTGCTCGGCGCCAACTGGGGGCCACCGCTCGGCATCGCCATCATGGTGTTCGCGGCGATCATTGCCGCGATGGGCATCATGGTTCTCGTCGGCGCCTTCGCTAAGACCAGTGAACAAGCCGGAAATCTCCAATCGATCGTGGCGCTCACGCTCGGTCTCGCTGGCGGCGTGTTTTTCCCGATCAGCACCGGGTGGCTCGCCAACTTGTCGCTGTTGTCCCCGCATGCCTGGTTCCTGCGAGGCCTAGGCGACATCGTCGGCACCGGATCAGCCCTGGCCGCAGTGCCTGCCGCTGGTGCACTGCTCGGCGTCGGCGCCGTGACTGCGCTCCTGGGAGCCATGCGGATCCGGCAGGTCCAGCCATGACGGCATTTGTGATCGCTAGGGTCGAAGTCCGCCGGTTCTTGCGTGATCGCTCCAACCTGTTTTTTGTGTTCGGTTTCCCCATTCTGCTGGTCATCTTCATCGGATCGCAGTTCTCGGGCCAGGCCGCCATCCAACTTGGGGTCATCGCACCTGATGAAGCACGTGCAGCGCTTGCGGTTGACGCGCTTCGCGCGAGCGACAACGTGATGGTCATTGACTATCGCGATGTCGACGGATTGATCGACGATGTCGCGCGATCGCGCATCTCGGGCGGTGTCGTGATCGAACCGGGATTTGCCACAACCGGCCAACCGCCATGGGCGATCACGGTTTTGGCACCACCGGGCACCACGGCAACGACGATCGAAACACTCGTATCGGCGGCGATCGCGCCGCTGGGAAATCGCATCGGCGCCGCCCAAGTGGCAGGGGAAATTCTCGATGTAGCCGCTGATGAGTCCACAACACTTGATCGGCTGGCGATGCAGGTCGCCGAAGGTCTGGCGTCCGTGACGGTGGAGGTTCACACCGCCGGTGGCGATCCGCTAGCTCAGGAATTCGCGGCGCTCGGCCAATTCGA
>JBBDVU010000006.1:7326-12915 GCA_040903225.1 Nitriliruptoraceae bacterium
CCAATTCGATTACGGCGCTTCCACCCAACTGTTCTTGTTTATCTTCCTGACCTCGTTGGCGGCGAGCGCGGCAGTCATCCAAGTACGCAATCTCGGCATCGCTTCTCGGATGCTGTCAGCCCCAATTCTGCCGCGAACGCTCGTCTTCGGGCTCGCGGGTGGTCGTGTCGGTGTGGCGATGACCCAAGCGTTGTACATCGTGGTCGCTACCTGGCTGCTGTTCCGCGTCAACTGGGGTGACCCGCTTGCTACCACCGTGTTGGTCCTGGTGTTCTGCTTGTTGTCGGCAGCGGCTGCCGTGGTGCTCGGCAGCCTGTTCCGCAACGACGCGCAAGCTTCCGGCGTTGGGGTTGGTGTCGGATTGGTCTTCGCAGCCCTTGGAGGATCGATGGCACCGCTCGAGCTGTTCCCGGAAGGCCTTCAGCGTGTGGCCATGATTACGCCGCACCGGTGGGCAAACACGGCAATGGCCGAGCTGGTCCGGCGTGACGGAACGATTGTCGACATCGTTCCGGAACTCGGTGTATTACTTGCGTACACCGCAGTGTTGACGGTGGCAGCAGCTGTCCTCATGAGACGCGCGCTCACACGCTGATACCGGAGCGCCCGTAGTCGAAGCGTGATGACTAGGCTAAGTGATGCTGCCCAGACCAATTGCGTGTAGATCAAACGAGGCTGTGACGTGAGTGCGTTTCTGTTGACGATCCATCCGTGGCTCGGTTACCTGATTTTCGCGGCAATGCTGGTGGTGTCGTTTCTCGCGTTCGGCCGAGCCAAGGATGCTCGTGAATTCCGTCCGCAACCCGCGGTCGTGGTGATGGTGCTGCTCGACATTCACGTCCTGCTGGGTATCGCCCTGTATGCAACGTCGGGATATTGGGATTCGCGACCCGAGATCGCCTACCTGCATCCGTTGTTTGCGATCGCTGCGCTTGCGGTCGGTCACGCGGCGCTGAAACGTGCACGCAACGAACAGATGGCGGTAGCTGCCAATCGCATCGCAGGTCGCGGGCTGTTGATCACGCTGGTCCTGCTCACATTCGCTATCGGCGTGGCGAGCGCTCCACCGTTCCTGTAGGCCGTGAGCGGTCACGGACGAGCGGTGTCCACGGCGTTCACCAGCCCCGTTCGCGCCACTCGGTCAAATGCGGTCGTTCACGGCCCAACGTCGTGTCGTCGCCATGTCCCGGGTAAACCCACGTCTCATCGGCAAGCCGGTCAAACACTTTGGTTTCCAACCCATCCATGATGTTGACATGGTCTTGCGGCGTTGTTGTCTTGCCATGCCCGCCAGGGAACAGCGTGTCACCCGTGAACAGGTGGGGGCGCGTGTCCGCTTCGACGAGGTACAGCAACGAACCGGGTGTGTGTGCCGCAATGTGGATGACTTCGACACGCAACTCACCGACGTCAATGATGTCGCCGCCTGACAGCGCGCGATCCACCGGCTTGGGAAACAAGTCGTTGTCGGCTGGATGACCCCAGACGGCAAGGCCGGGATCGTGCTGCAAAGATTCCCAGGCGCGGACATGGTCCCAGTGACCGTGGGTCTGCACAGCTGCAGTCACGTTAAACCCTGCGATGGCCTCGCGAATCCGTTCCGGACGTGCTGCCACGTCCACGACCAGCGCAGTGTTGGTCGTTCGGCAGGCAATGACATACACGTTGTTGTTGAATTCCTCCACCGACAGTTTGCGGACCAGCAGGGCACCATCAATGTGGTCTTGCCACGGCCCGTCGGGTTCGACGTGCCCGCTGTAGCCGTCCAGTTGTTCTCCCGCCATGGTGTTCGGACTCCGCGTTCGAGGTGCGCGAGATTGCCATCCGGTTGGACGCTGGTGTCACGCGCGATCGGTACGATCAACGCTACCTGCCAGCGAACCCGCCATCACGGCGATCAGCAAGTTGCGAGGGCTCCTTGCTTTCTGACCGATCTGCCGCGGCGTCACCGCCGCATCGAGATCAAATCGTTGTTCGCGGTGCTCGCGAGCACAATCTGCAAAATGTTGATGTCGAACTGCCGCGTGATGCTCTGATCGTCTTTACTGGCCTATCCGGGTCGGGCAAATCAAGTCTGGCATTCGACACGATCTACGCCGAAGGCCAACGTCGCTACGTTGAATCGTTGTCGGCCTATGCACGGCAATTCCTCGGACAGATGGATAAACCGGACGTTGATTTCATTGACGGGCTGTCGCCGGCGATCTCCATCGATCAAAAGTCGACGTCACGTAATCCCCGATCAACTGTCGGCACAATCACCGAAATCTACGACTATCTCCGCTTGCTGTTCGCTCGGGTTGGCCAGCCGCACTGCCCGTCATGCGGACGTGCGATTGCGCGCCAGACGGCCGATCACATCGTTGACCAGGTCAGCGCGTTGCCGGATGGCACGCGATTTCAAGTCCTTGCACCGATGGTGCGTGGCCGCAAAGGCGAATACGCGGCCATGTTCCAGAAGCTGTCGACAGACGGCTATTCACGTGTGCGCGTGGACGGCGAAACGCACCTGGTTGATGACGTCCCGCCGCTGAACAAGAATAAAAAGCACAACGTCGAAGTTGTGGTCGACCGACTCGTCCAGAAAGGCGACCTCCGCCGACGACTCACCGATTCGATCGAGACTGCCCTGCAACTTGCAGATGGTGTCGCCATGGTGGAGGTGTTGCCGTCATCCGATGCTGTCGACGCGGCTCTCGCCGCTGGGGAAACGTCACCTGCCGCCGAGGAGTTGTTGTTCTCCGAACACCTGGCATGCACCAACTGCGGGCTGAGCTTCGACCAGCTGGCGCCACGCAATTTCTCGTTCAACTCACCATATGGCGCCTGCGAAACGTGCTCCGGGCTTGGTACGCAGCTGACGGTCGACCCCGACTTGGTCATCGGTGACGGCGCGCTGTCCATCGATGAAGGGGTTGTCCTGCCGTGGGGAACCGGGGCACATGCCGGCTACTACCGCCAACTCTTGCGCTCCTTGGTGGAACATCTGGACGGAGACCCATCAACGCCTTGGAATGCGTTGGACGACACGATCAAGGACGCGGTGCTCAATGGCTTAGATGGCCGTATCCAGGTGTCGTACACCAATCGTTACGGCCGCCGCAGATCATACAAAGCACAAGTCGAAGGAGTGTTAGCGACGTTGCGTCGTCGGCATCACGAAACCGACTCGGAGTACGCCCGTCAGCAGATCCAACAGTACATGCGCGAGGTGCCGTGCCCGAGTTGTGCGGGACGCCGACTCAAACCGCTGATCCTCGCCGTCACGATTGGAGGGCACAACATCGCCGACGTGACCGCGCTGAGCGTCGCAGACGCAGCCACGTGGGTGGAACAACTCACGCTCACTGACCGTGAACAACTCATTGGTGCCCGCGTTCTCAAAGAAGTACGTGCACGCTTGGACTTTCTGCTCGATGTCGGCCTCGACTACCTCACGCTGGATCGGGCAGCCGGCACCCTGTCTGGGGGAGAGGCACAGCGCATCCGACTGGCAACCCAGATCGGTGCCGGTCTTGTCGGGGTGTTGTATGTCCTTGATGAACCGTCGATCGGGTTGCATCAGCGCGACAACGAACGACTGATCGAAACGTTGCTACGCCTGCGTGACCTCGGCAACACGCTCATTGTCGTTGAACACGATGAAGCGACGATCGAGGCGGCTGATTTCATCGTCGACATCGGTCCGGGGGCTGGCGAACACGGTGGCACGATTGTGCATGCAGGTGATTTGGCGACATTGAAACAGCGTGCTGACGTCTCGCTCACCGGCGCCTATCTCGCCGGCGAGCGCACGATCGCCGTCCCGCCGCAGAGACGCGAGGGAATGGGCCATCACCTCACGGTCGTTGGCGCGCACGAAAACAACCTTGATGATCTGGACGTGACGTTTCCGTTGGGCACATTCACCTGTGTGACCGGCGTGTCGGGTTCGGGCAAGTCGACGTTGGTAAATGACATTCTTGCCAGAGTCCTGATGCGTCATGTCTATGGCGCCCGGCATGCGCCAGGCCGCCATGTACGTGTCACGGGACTCGACCAGGTCGACAAGGCAGTCATCGTCGACCAATCTCCGATCGGGCGAACGCCACGGTCGAATCCGGCGACGTACACCGGCATGTTCGATCACATCCGGAAATTGTTTGCCCGAACTCCCGAAGCCAACGTCCGCGGCTATCAGCCGGGACGCTTCTCATTCAATGTCAAGGGCGGCCGGTGCGAAGCCTGCCGAGGTGACGGCACGCTTCGTATCGAGATGCATTTCCTGCCTGACGTGTTTGTCCCCTGTGAAGTTTGTGGTGGCCGGCGCTATAACCGCGAAACGCTTGAAGTGCACTACAAGGGGCGCACGATTGCGGAAGTGCTCGACATGTCTGTCGAACAGGCGCTGTCGTTTTTTGAGCACCAGCCGTCGATCGCGTCTCATCTGCAGACGCTGTCTGACGTCGGTCTGGGTTATGTACGGCTGGGCCAGCCAGCGACCACGCTGTCTGGAGGTGAAGCGCAGCGCGTCAAGCTTGCCAGCGAACTACGGAAACGTGCGACCGGCCAGACGGTGTACATCCTCGACGAACCGACAACCGGGTTGCATTTTGATGACGTCCGTCGGTTGCTCGATGTGCTGCACCGCCTCGTCGACAAGGGCAACACGGTGGTCATCATCGAACACAATCTGGACGTCATCAAGACCGCCGACCATGTCATCGATCTCGGACCGGAAGGCGGTGCAGGTGGTGGCAGGATCGTCGCTGCCGGTACACCTGAGGACGTTTGCGACGTCGCAGGTAGCTACACCGCGAAGTTTCTGCGCGAGATTCTGATGACCAGCTAGTCCGGGCGCGGCTGTGGGCCACCTTCGATCCGCAGGCGGTCGGTTGCGTCAACGTCTTGAGCGGTTGGCTGTGCCCGCTGCTCGTCGTCATCGTCGCTGACCTGGCGTGTACGAATTGGTACGCCCGCTGGCTGTCCTCCGACGTCGACGAGCTGGCTCGGCATCCGAATGCCGGCGGCATCGAAGGCATACTTGATGCGTTCGCGCAGCTGTCGAGTGATGTCCCAGTTGCGTAGCGGCTTGGTCGCAACCACCAGGCGGATCTTGACACCAGCGGGGCCGTATTCCTGGACGCCCCAGACTTCCGGGTCACCGATGATGTCAGCACCCCAGACAGAATCGCGTGCCAGTTCGGTTGCCACCTGATGGATGAGCTCCTTGGCAGTGGCTATGTCAGCATCTAGCGCCAGCGGAACGTCGAACGTTGCGCGCGCCCAGTGCTGCGACAAGTTGCCGACACGCTGGATATACCCGTTCAAGACGTGGTGCACGACCCCATCGATGTCGCGAAACGCGGTTGCGCGCAGTCCGACCCGCTCGACTTCACCGAAGACGCCATCAACCTCAATCCAGTCGCCCACGCCGTATTGATCTTCGATGAGCATGGCGATACCGGCGATGATGTCCCGAACGAGTTGCTGTGCGCCGAACCCGATGATCACGCCGATGAGTCCGGCACCGGCGAGTATCGGCTGCAAACGGATGCCAAGGTCTTGCAGAATCACGAGCACGGCCGCGAGCCAAACGGCGGCCGCGGC
>JBBDVU010000007.1:0-12809 GCA_040903225.1 Nitriliruptoraceae bacterium
GAGCAGCCGCCTTGTAAGCGGCAGGTCAGGGGTTCGAATCCCCTCCTCGGCTCGATTCCTGCGCTTCTGTTCCTTCGACCGGCTGTCTGGCGTCCCCCGCGACAGGTAGGCAGATCGAGAATTTGGCACCACCGCCGTCACGTTCACCGATCCGAATGGTGCCGTTGTGCAATTCGATGAACCGTTGCACCAGTGACAGCCCGACACCTGTTCCGGGGGACGGCAGGTTCGCGGAATGCTCACCTTGCACGAATGGTTCGAAGATGTTGGGCCACAGGTGCTCAGTGATGCCCGGTCCATTGTCGGCAACCTCGATATCGACGGAATCATCGGTCTGTCGCATGGTGATCCACAGGTGGGTTCCCGACGGGGTGTGCCGCACCGTGTTTCGAACGAGATTGTCGATCGCACGCTCAATCATCATGGCGTCGACGTCGGCCGTGACTGGTTCGAGGTCCAGATCGACCGCGCCGCCGTCAAGGTTGTTGCGCCCAACGACGCGGCGAATCAACTGCGCGAGGTTGGTCGGCGAACACCGCGGGGCAATCTGACCGCGCGTTAGCCGATCGACGTCCAACAGGTCGTCGATGAGCCGTTCGAGACGTTGAGTATTTTCGATGAGCCGTTCGAGATAGAGGGCGAACTCCTTGGCAACCGGGGAATCCAGTGGTAGCCGCTGCATCGTTTCGGCGAAGCCAACGATGCTGGTCAGCGGCGTGCGGACTTCGTGCGACACGGCCGACAGGAACGTGGTTTTCATCTCGTCAACACGCCGCAGCTGGTCAGCAATCAGGTGCTGTTGCTCCAATGCTTTGCGGGTAGCTTCAACCTCGAATTGATGTTCGGTGACGTCGCGGACCACACCAACGACAGCACGCGCACCGTCGGGCATCGTGATGAGATCGCGATTGTCTTCAACCCATATGGTTCGCCCATCGGGCCTGCTCCAGCGCCAGCGAAACACCCCAGATGTCTGTCCATGCTTGGTCGTGTCCAGCAGCGCATACCCGCGATCTTCGGGGTGGGAACGTTCCAGGATGAGCCGCGGCGATGCCTGCAGGTCCTCGCCGCTGATACCGAGGACTTCCTCGACCGACGGGCTGACAAAGTCGACGGTAAAGACTGGATCAAGCACGACCCGGTAGACCACGTCTGTGACCGCCTGTGCGATCAAGCGAAACTGCTCTTCCGACACCGCCAGCGCCGCCAGCGCCTCGTCTCGCTGCGTCAGGTCGTAATACATCACGACCACCTCGGTCGCCTCGCCGCGGCGGTTACGCAACAGTGAAACGTTGGCTCCGACGTGAATCGTGCGGCCATCTCGATGTAGTCGCATCAGTTCGATGTCACCGCTGCAGTCGACGCTGACCGAAACATCCTCGACCCGGCGTTCGCTTGGCTCTGCCGACGGGATCAGCGCACCGACATGGCGGCCAACAATCTCGCCGGCATCCCAACCAAATAGGACCGCGGCGCCATCATTCCAGCTCGTGACCGCCCCATCGGCATCGATGCCGACGATCGCAAGTGAGGCCGAAGCAACAATCGAAGCTAGGCGGGCTTCGGTCTCGCGCAGCTGACGCTGTTGGGTGACGTCGAGCACGATCACCAACACGGCTTCGGCTGGCGCCGTATCGTCGACATATTGCGGCTCGAACCGCACGTCCCAGTATCGGTCGCGCCAGCGCAACTCTTTGCGGACCGACTCCCCACGAAACGCTGTGCTGACGGATGTCATCACGACATCGCGCATCCCGTCATCCCATTCGGCCAAGTCTCCCAGCGCACCGGGTGACCGGCGGAACGGAAAGTGCTGGGCTGCGGTAAGGAGCTCAACGTTGCGCATCCGTCCGACACGAAACACCGCCGATGGCAGTCCATCGAGAACGTGACGCAAACGAGACTGTTCGCTGGTAGCGGCCACCGTCGCATCCACGCGGTCAACTTCCGCGCTCACGATGCCAGCCGCGATTTCCAGCAGCAGCTGCGAATCGTCGGTGCAAACGCCGTCAGTCCCAGTCACGTACCCGATTGCCAGCAACCCCCGGGACACGTGATCCACGATGATGTCTGCGGTGCAGGCATCGTCAATGGTGCCAAGCGCTCCCGCGACAGCCCTGTGGCCGTCGAGGCGCACTTCGACTTGGAACCCTGGCGGCCGGCGCATTCCTGCCACGAGCGCTTCGGCGACAGCCGTCACGGCTGCCTGCCAATCAACTGCGTCTGACAGTGCCGACTGCACAGAGCGCAGCGACACCAGGTGTAGGTCCGCTGATCGCGCGTCCTCGGCACCATCCGTCACCACAGTGGGATTGGGCGACGCAAGGCCATCAGAGCTCAATTGCGAATCACCCACGCTGCGCTCCCCACCTGCGCTGCCGCGGCAGCGCGGCTCTAATCCGCGTCACGAGTCACGGGACACGCGACGCCGGATTTGCCCGAGACGATACAGCGCGATGCCGGCCGCAACGGAGGCGTTCAAGGATGCGACTTGTCCTGACATATCGAGCCGAACCAGCGCATCGCATCGCTCGCGCGTGAGTCGCGACAGTCCGTCACCTTCGGCACCCACGACTACGACGCACGGCTCGGTCGCCAGCGGGTGTTCCGCAACTTCGTGGTCGGCGTCTGCGTCCAGCCCGAGCGACCATACACCCACCTCGCGCAGCAGACTCAACGCACGGACAAGATTAGGAACGTGTGCGACCGCAAGGTGAGCGAGAGCACCCGCGGCAGCCTTTTCGACGACCGGCGTGATGCCCCCTGAACGCCGTTGCGGGATGAGCATCGCCACAGCGCCGACCGCTTCGGCTGTTCGTGCGATCGACCCGATGTTGTGCGGGTCGGTGACCCCGTCGATCGCAACCAGCAGTGCTGCCGGTTGACCGGTGACACGTTCGACAACAGCCTCGAACGGCGCCATCGCGAACGGGGGCGCGTCGGCAACCACGCCCTGATGCGTCAGGCCGGCAGCAGCATGTTCGAGATCACGCCGATCAACGAACTCGACCGGAACGCGGCGTTCGTCGGCAAGTCTGACGAGATCGTCGAACGCTGGCGTCGCCTCTCGCGTCGTAGCGACCCGGATGCGATTGACCGACTGACCCGCGCGCAGCAATTCGAGAACTGGGTGGATACCGACGACGAGCCGCGATGGTGGCTTCGACCGGCGGTTGCTCACGCGAAGGTGCTCGTCGCCTGTTCGAGGTACCACCGCGAACCGTCGGCACGGTCCTCGACGACGATGCCTGCAGCCGCGAGCTGGTCGCGGATCCGGTCGGCTTCCTCGAAGTCGCGCGTAGCCCGGGCCTGCTGCCGCCGCTCCAACAACTGTGTCACCAGAGGATCCATCCGCCGCTCGAGATCGCCAGCGACGTCGAGCGTCGCCGCCAACCCCAGGCCGAGCACATCGTCACCAAGTTGCAACAACGCATCTGACAGGTCAGCCACAGCAACGGCAGCCTCAGCATCGCCACGCTCGGCTGCCGTCAGACGTTCGTTGCCATCTCCGACCAGCTCGTGGATAGCGGCAATCGCCGCTGGAGCGTTCAGGTCGTCGTCCATGGCCGTTCTGAAAGCATCAATGTGGCGCTTGGCGGACACGCCGTCACTCGCAGTCTCGCTGGTGACCGTGCGGCGTGCCGAACGCAGGAAGGTGGAGAACCGTTCGAACGTGACGGTGGCTTCCTGGAGCCGCGACGGGTCGAATGTCAGCGGCGTGCGGTGCTGTGCCGACAGGTACCACAGGCGCATCGGGCCTTGGCCCCAGGTGCGGGCGGCATCTTCCAGGTTGACAACATTGCCGACGGACTTGGACATCTTCTCGTCGCCCATGCGCACCATGCCGTTGTGCACCCAGTGACGCGCAAACGTGGCGCCATGTGCCGCTTCGTACTGGGCGATCTCGTTCTCGTGGTGCGGGAACACCAGATCGAGGCCGCCGCAGTGAATGTCGAAGCCGCCACCCAGGTGTTTGGTCGCCATCACCGAGCATTCGATGTGCCATCCGGGTCGCCCGCGACCCCAGGGTGACGGCCATGCCGGCTCGCCCTCTTTTGCCGACTTCCACATCGCGAAATCGAGCGGATCTTCTTTTCTGTCCGCATCGACAACATCGTCGCCCTGTTCGAGTTCGTCGATGCGACGCCGCGACAACTTGCCATAGTCGTCAAATGTCCGCACTCGGAAGAACACGTCACCGTCGACCGCGTACGCCTTGTCTTGATCGATCAACTGCTGGATGAGCTCCTGCATTTCGAGCAGATGACCGGTCGCGAACGGTTGGACGTCGGGGTCGAGCACGCCCAGCGCCTCCATCGCCCGGTTCCACGCACGGGTGTACCGGGTGGCGACAACTGACGGTGAGACCTTTTCGCGACGTGCGCGCAAGATGATCTTGTCGTCGATATCAGTGACGTTTTGCACATATGTGACGTCGTAGCCGGAGAACGACAGATAGCGTCGCAGCACGTCCGAGAACACCATCAGGCGTCCATGGCCCACATGCGCGTCCGCCTGCACCGTCGGGCCGCACGCGTACATCGCCACGTTGCCGTCGTCGCGCGGTTCAAACGGGACTTCGGCACGCCGCAGCGTGTCGTACAAGACCAATGACATCGGCGACCGCCGTCACTCGGCTTCACGTTGTTCTGCCGGCGGCGCACAGGACGCCAGCACCGTCGCGGTCAGCCTATCGCTCGCGGCCGCGCAACATGCACGAGGCCATCGCCGCGATTCCTTCTCCACGACCGATCATTCCGAGATGGTCGGTCGTGGTGAACTTGACCGAGATCTGTTCGACAGCGACATTCAAAGCGTCTGCGAGCCGACTCCGCATTTCCGCTCGATAGCCGGCAAGCTTCGGCCGCTGGGCGACCAGCGTTACATCGACGTTGGCGATCTGCCAGCCGTCAGTCGACAATTGGTGCGTGATTTCACGCAAGAAGTCGAGCGAATCTGCGCCAGCGGTGTCGGGATCGTCAACTCCGAAGTGGTCACCGAGATCGCCACGTGCAGTAGCACCAAGTAATGCATCGGCAACGGCGTGAGCAGCGACGTCGGCATCAGAGTGCCCTTCGAGCGCGAGCGGACTGTCGATGGCGACGCCGGCCAGTCGTAGCGGTCGTGTCGGTAGTTCGACCAGTGCGTGCACATCGAATCCAGACCCGACACGCACGGTAGTCCCGAGATCTGCCATCGCTAATGCCTCCAACAGTCGCAAGTCGTCAGCAGTGGTGACCTTGTGGCCGAACACTGAGCCATCGACCAGTCGGATCACGCCAGACATTGTCGCACGCTCGAGCGCTTGCTCGACGAGTGTGAGTTCGTCGGTGGCATGCCCGGCGTGCCCGAGGACCGTGTCGAGTACATCGCGACGGAATACCTGGGGGGTCTGAACGGCACGGGCGTCTCGCCGGTCGATGGTGGCGACCACATCGTCACCCACGACCTGTTTGAGGGTGTCGGCTACAGCGATCGCCGGTGCAGCTGCCAGGACATGGTTCTTGACCGCTTCGACCGCGCGACGGACCGCCGCAGCTGGCATGAGCGGCCGGGCGGCGTCGTGGATGGCAACGACTGTCACATCTGGCGCTAGCGAGGCGACACCAGCTCGCACACTGTCTGTGCGCGTATCACCGCCTTCGGTGAGCGCGGCCACCTGGCATCCGGCCAGCGCCGCGCGGAACTGTGACGCGTAGCCGGCGGGATGTACGACAACAGGTGACGCAATTCCCGCGTCGATGAGAGACTCGGCCGCCCAGCGCACCAATGGTCTACCCGCAAGCGGGACAAGTGCTTTGGGAAGATTCGCGCCCAGTCGAGTTCCGGAACCAGCAGCTACGAGAACGGCGCCGAGCATGCGACCCCGCCTTTCGTGCTCGCTGCGGTGATCTAGAAGCCCTGCGCGTCGGCGAGCGTCTGCTCAACCAGCGCCTCAGCCTGCTCCTCGTCCTTCTTGATCGCAACCGCAAGCTCGGACAGCAAGATTTGCTTGGCTTTGGTCAGCATCCGCTTTTCGCCGGCGGACAGACCCTTGTCCTTCTCACGAGTTGCCAGGTTTCGAACGACTTCGGCGACCTGGTAGATGTCACCGGAGCGCAGCTTCTCGTAGTTGGCCTTGAACCGGCGCGACCAGTTGCCCGCTGCTTTCGGTTCGGGCTCGCGCAGCACGTCGAGCACCTGTTCGACCTGCTTCTTGGAGACGACGTTGCGAATGCCAACTTCTTCGCAAGAATCGGCGGGCACCATGAGGGTGAGATCACCGTAGGTGAGGCGGAGTACCAGGTACTCGCACGATTCGCCCTTGAGTTCGCGTTGCTCTTTTCGTTCGATGACGGCCGCACCGTGATGGGGGTACACGACGGTGTCTCCAACGCTGTAAGCCATAAACCGATGCTCCCTCGCGCAGGTTTCGTCATCGTGGACAGCGTCACTGAAAATCCACAACGAACTGACGTGCGAGCGCTCAACCAGTCACCCAGTCGTAGCGCGGCCGGACGATGCACGAAGGTACCACACAGCGCAATCGCCGCTCAACCTGCCGTATGTTGGCGTTTAGACGTATCGGTCGAGCAGGCTGGCTTCGGCCAGGCGCCGCAAACCGTCCTGAATCGTGCGGGCACGCGCCTCACCAATGCCTTCAACGTCGTCGAGTTGAGCAATCGTCGCTTCCATGATGTTGGGCAACGAACCGAAGGCGACAACGAGCCGCTCGATGACCGTCGAAGGCAGCCGAGGGATTTTCGACAACAACCGGTAGCCCCTCGGTGTGACGGGCTGGTCAAGTTGGTCCCGATCAAAGGCAAGCAGCTCAGCCACAGATCCGGCGTCCAACAGTTCGTCGGTCGACACCTCCGCTACGTCCGTGAGGACTTTGATGAGCTTGCGGCGACGGTCGGCGAGATAGTCGCGAACCACGAGTTCGCGGTCGTCTGCAACCGAAGCGACCAACTCATCCAACTGGAGCCGAATCAGGCGTCCTTCGGTGCCGAGCATGACGACATGGTCTTCAACTTCGTCAGCGATACGACGCATCATCTCGGCCCGCTGCAGTGCAAGAACGACATCGCGCACACTGACCGCGTCTTCGACTTCGCGAGCGGATAGCACCGCCGACACTTCGTCCAGCCTGGCTCGGTAACGCTCCAAAGTCGACAGGGCCTGATTGGCCCGCACCAGCAGCGCGGAGACTTCCTCCAGGTTGTATTTCGAGTTGCCGTGGTAGACCGTCACGACACCCATCGACTCGGACACCGCGATAACTGGAAGACCCGACTGGCGCGCGGCACGTTCGGCTGAGCGGTGCCGGGTTCCTGTTTCAGCAGTTTCGATCAAGGCGTCAGGAACAAGCTGAACATTTGCGCGGAGAACTCGACCAGCGTTCTCATCGAACACCAGCGCACCATCCATCTTGGCGAGTTCTGCGATGCGTTGTCCCGTCGCAACGACATCAATCTTGAATCCACCGGAAAACAACGCCGCAAATTCAGGGCCGCCGCCGATCACCATCAAGGTGCCGCGGCCGGCGCGAATGATGCGCTCGACCCCTTCGCGAAGATCTGATCCCGGAGCCAACAACGCGAGGACCTTGCGCTGTTCGTCGTCTCGCCCAACTTCGACCACGCGCGCTCGCCCTCCGCTTGTGACCGTGGTAGTACCCGGAGCCTACAGGTCAAGTACTCAGCCACCGCGGAAGCTGCCCCAGTGACTTTGCCGCGTCCCAGATCACAACCGATTCGGCGCTGTCCTGCACCGCCTGCAGGAACGCGCGGTGTCCGCCCTGACCGGGATCTTCACGGGTTGCTGCGGCGTACACCACGACGAGCCGCGCATGGCGTCCGTCGGACTTGAGACGCAGGATCCGGCCCAGACGCTGCACGAGTTGGCGGCGGGTCCGGAAGGCCGCCAGCACGACCGCGACATCGGCATCAGGCACGTCGACGCCTTCATCGAGCACCCGCGGCGCGACCAACGCGTCCAGCTTGCCGTTGCGGAACTGCGCAACGCGAATGCGACGGCGGCGATCGTCCAGGCCGCCATGCACGGTTTCTGCTGCCAGCGCCTGCGCTGACAGTGTGCGGGCGACAGCGTCGGCCTGTTCGACCGTGTCGGCGAACACCAGCGTCCGTCGGCCAGTCAATGCTGGCGCGAGCGCACCGACCAACGTGAGCTTCGCCGCGGCCTGGGCAGCGGCATCGCGTCGCCTCCTGGTGGCGTAGAGATACTCACGGCACGCTACAACCTGGCGGCCAGCAGCATGTTTGCCGTCAGCTTGGGCAACGATCGCGGCTGCGGCTGCGAACAGGCCCGCCGGATCTTTAGGCATTCCCAATCCGCCAACTAACTCGCGATGTAACTGCCGGCACCGTTCGTCAGCAGCGTCGTACACCGCGCGTTCGGCATCGTCGAGTTCGACTGCGGCCATCGCGATATCGAACGGTGCGATGGTCCCGTCGGCGCGGGCCTGAGCAAACCCATAGCTGAACACGACATCGCCGAAATACGGCGCTAGCACCTCAGTGACACCGTCGTCGGTTCGTTCGTAGGTCGCGGTCAACGCCAGCCGGAAAACAAATTGTGGTCCGAGCGCATTGGCCCATGTTGGTGCGCCGTAGCGATGCGCCTCGTCGGCAACCAGCAATCCAGCGCTGCCCGGAGGCAGGTCGATCGGCAGCTGTGCTGCCGAGTGCGGCGTGGACACCAGCACGACGCTTGAAAACAGGTCGTCGTCGTGGCCGCCACCAAGCATGCCGATCCGGTGCCCTGCGAACGCATGTCGCAGCTCACGCACCCACTGCTGCTGTAATTCCAGGGTGGGAACCAACACGAGCGCGCGACCACCACGGTCGACGATCAGGCGCACGGCTGCCAGTGCCAGCCGTGTCTTGCCGGTCCCGGTGACCGCTTCGACCACGCCTCGGCCGGCGTGCGACCAGGCGGCGAGCGCCTGCGCCTGCCAGTCACGCAGCGCGAGCGCTTGGAGATGATCACGTGTTGTTGTCATCGGCACCCTGTCATCGGGCGGTCAGGGTCGTGCGGCATCGTCTTGACGGTCGCCGTTGTTGTCATTGCCTGCCTCACGTTTGAACGACCCACTTGTCACCGGCAGCGTCATGGTCTCGCCGACATACTGTGCGAGGCCTTCGGCCACCAATGCCTCCGCGACACGCACGGCTCGCTGTGGGCTGTCGGGCCAGCCAGCTACCTGTGCGATGTCGCCGCGTGACACGGGCGCCTGCGACATCGCTCTCAGCAACCGCCCGCGGCCTTGCCGATCTGAACCTTCAAACTTGGACTGACGGGTTGTAACCCCGGCCGAGCCGGCTGCCGGATCACCGATGGCAGTATTCGGCTGGGCCAACTGTGACTGCGCCCAAACACACCATGGTTGTATCGGACACATGTGACACTTGGGCGCGCGCTTGGTGCAGACCGTCGCGCCCAAGTCCAGGACCGCCTGATTCCACAACCAGCCAGCACCGGCCGGAACTTGCGCATCAGCCAACGACTGCACCTCGGGCTTGCTCAACGTTCGGCCGGCGATCGCGCGGGCGAGCACACGCCCGGCGTTTGTGTCGACCACACCAACGTCGCGTTCGAACGCAAACGCCAATACTGCTCTGGCGGTATACGGCCCGACACCAGCGAGGTCGAGAAGTTGCTCAAGTCGCCCGGGCACCACCCCGGCGTGACGATCGACGATCTGGTTTGCGGCGCGATGCAGGTTGACAGCGCGGCGGTTGTAGCCAAGTCCCTGCCATGCACGGATGACCTCAGCCACCGGTGCACGCGCACATGCTTCGGGCGTAGGCAACCGGGCCAGCAACGGGCCGAACCGTTCGCGCACGCGGGAGACCTGTGTCTGCTGCAGCATCAGTTCTGACAGCAGGACCGCCCAGGGGTCTCGCGTGTCGCGCCATGGCAAATCACGCCGCTGTTCAGCAAACCAGTCCAGCAGCATCTGGCTGGGCGCAGGCAGCCCATCACCGCCAGCGATGTGCCCGGTTGGTTGTGGCATCAAAGCGGTCAGATGCGGGTCACATAGATCAGGCGCGCAATGTCTGCCGGCAACGTGACCCGCTGACCACCGGCAGAGAGAATGACCATGCCATCGTCGCGCAGCACCTCGACGGTTGTGCCGGCGCGCATACCCTGGTCGTAGAGGTCGTGGATGATCTGAGCATCACTCTGGATCGATTCGGAAATGCTGTGCAACGTCACCGGTCCATCGTCGACCTCGGCGAGCGCGACGATGTCAGCGGCAATCTGGCCTGAGCCAGGAATGGGGTTCCCGTAAGGGCTGGTTGTCGGATTCCCAAGTAGTTCGGCAAGCTTTTCCTCGACCCGGTCCGAGATGACGTGTTCCCACCTGCAAGCTTCCTCATGGATGAACTCTGGATCCAGACCGATGACGTCGGCGAGCAGTCGTTCGGCAAGCCGGTGTTTGCGCATGACATGGGTCGCCCGGTCACGTCCGTCGTGGGTCAATTGCACTGTTCGGTCTGGTGCCAGGCGGAGCAAACCCTGTTCTTCAAGTCGAGCAACGCCTTCAGAAATCGATGGAGCGGAAAGACCCAAGCGCTCAGACAGGCGGGCACGTAGCGGCGGGATGCCCTCTTCTTCAAGTTCGAGCACCGTACGCAGGTACATCTCCGTGGAGTCGATCAAGTCGTGGGCCACATGCCACCTCCTCAATCTGCCGATCCTACCTACCGCCCGCTACGGTCGCGGCGATACACGGATTTTCACCGTTCCGCTACCAGGACGACGGCATGGCAGGTTTTTTTCGGCGCTTGACGGGCAGGGCGCCTGCCCAGGCCACGATCGCCATTCGCACGGTAGGAACGACGAGTGTTTCGGCTACCCGCCGTGCACCAGCGCCGCTGTGGGCCGAAACCACCCCACCTGGCCCACCTGATCCGCAGCTTGCCGAAACCATCGTTGCTGACGTATGTGTCATCGGGCTGGGCATGGCTGGACTCGCGGCGACGTTGCGGCTGGCAGAGCAGGGCGCCGATGTGGTCGGCATTGAAGCCGGCCCGGTCGGTGGCGGCGCAGCGATTCGCACTGCCGGAATCTTGCGTGCGGGGCTGGCCCCGTTCCACCACGACGCGATCGAACGCGTCGGCCGCGATCGCGCTGTGGCGCTGTACCAGGCGACGTTGGAGGAACTGGAGCACCGCCGCGCCACTGCCGACCCGGACGTTCGGTGGACCGGCAGTGTCCGACTGGCCAGTTCCAAGGTCGAAGAAGCTGACTGTGCACGGCAGTTGGAAGTGATGCGCCGCGACGGGCTGCCGGCGGAGCGATACAGCGGCCCTGATGGTGACGGACTGCTGTTTCCTCATGACGCAACCGTGCAGCCAGCGGCGTATACGCAGCGACTCGCAGCTAAAGCTCGTGAAGCCGGCGCACGCCTGCACAGTTTCACCCAAGCCCAACATGTCGGAGAACGCGACGTCTCCGGTCACACCGGCGAAGTTCGCTGCCGCGCGGTCATCGTCGCGGTCGATGGAGCGCTGGAACAGCTCGTACCAGCACTTGCCACCACGGTGCGCACCGCCCGGGTACAACAGCTGGCTACGGCGCCGACGCGCCAGGTGCGCGTCCTCCGGCCGGTGCTCGCCCGGTGGGGAACCGAATACTGGCACCAACTCGCCGACGGCCGGGTGATTGTCGGCGGAGCTCAAGACATCGCAGGCGACGAACAGTGGGCCAACAGCTTCGAACCGACCGAAACGGTCCAGCAGCACCTCGAGTCGACGCTACGCAATCGCATCAATGCCCGCGACCCGGCCATCACCCATCGTTGGGCCGGTTTGACATCGACGACGGCCGACCGGCTCCCGCGGATCGTGCGCCTCGGCAGCTCCACCGTGGTCGTTGGCGGCTACAACGGCGTCGGAAACGTGCTCGCACCTATGCTGGGCCGCGCAGCAGCCGACCTGGCATTGGGTAAAGCATCACCGCTTGCCGAACTGTTGATCGACTGACGTTGCCGACCGATCGCGCGTCTAGTCAGTCGTCGCGTTCGATGCGGTCGTCGCCACCACCAGCAAGTTCAACCGGCGGGGTGTCTGGCGCAGCCGGAGATTCCACCGCTCGGAAGGCGACACTGTCGGCATCGGTGTCGACGTCGGCAACGATCAGCGCACCATCGGGGAATTCACCGAGCAGGATCCGCTCGGACAGTTTGTCTTCGAGCTCGCGCTGAATGGTGCGACGCAACGGCCGGGCACCCAACTGCGGGTCGTAGCCCTTATCTGCCAGCCAGGACTTGAGCACATCCGTCAATTCAAGGTCAAGACCCTTGGTCATCAACTGCGACTTCACCCGGGCGATCATCAGATCAACGATCGACTTGACTTCGTCGCGTGTGAGCGGATGGAACACGATCGTGTCGTCGATGCGGTTGAGGAACTCCGGCCGGAAATGCCGTTTGAGTTCGTCATCAACCTGCCGCTGCATCCGCTCATACATCGACGTATCTTCGTCCTGGACGAACCCGACACTTGGCGCCGTCAGATTCTTCGTTCCCAGGTTGGACGTCATGATCAAAATCGTGTTCTTGAAGTCGACCGTCCGCCCTTGCGCGTCCGTCAACCGGCCGTCTTCGAGGATCTGCAGCAGGGTGTTGAACACGTCAGGGTGGGCTTTCTCGACCTCGTCGAATAGCACCACCGAGAACGGCTTGCGCCGCACCTGCTCGGTGAGCTGGCCACCCTCGTCGTAGCCGACATAGCCAGGCGGCGAACCGATGAGGCGGCTGACCGTGTGCTTCTCCATGTATTCGGACATGTCGAGGTGGA
>JBBDVU010000008.1:0-12713 GCA_040903225.1 Nitriliruptoraceae bacterium
AGCCGTCGACGACTTCATCGCCGTGTGGCAAGCAGCCAACGCGTTGGTTGCGCAACGGTGGTCCGTGGTTCTGCAGATGTCCGAATGGGTCGTTGGCGGCAAGTCGTACGGTGGACGTGTTGCGACGCTTGCGGTCGCTGCTGGTGCGGCTGCGCGTGGTCTGCTGCTCTACGGCTATCCGTTACATCCGCCCGGCAAGCCTGAACGTCTGCGCGTCGATCATTGGTCGAGCGTTTCGGTCCCAAGTCTGTTCCTACACGGTTCGCGTGATCCGTTCGGCGCAGCCGACGTGTTGTCGCAGCAGTTGCCGCTGCTCGCCGGACCGGCAGAATTGCATGTTGTGGTCGGCGGTGACCACTCGTTGCGGATCGCCGCCAAACACCATCCCGACGGTGTCGCATCCTCCGAGGAGCAGGTGATCGCGGGCATGGCCCCGGCAATCGGCCACTGGTTGACAACCCTCGTCTGACCGCGCAGCACCGGAGCGCCAAGTAACGTTGCGGTCCACCAGGTTCGGCGGCGATAAGGCGCAGCATGCTCGGCGAGTTCCGAGAGTTCATCAACCGCGGCAGTTTCGTCGACTTGGCCGTGGGATTCGTCATGGGTGCTGCGGTGACTTCGGTCGTACAGACCCTGGTCGGACGGCTGATCATGCCCACCGTCGGCATGATGCTTGGTGACGCCAATTTCGATCGTCTGCTCACCTTCGGTGCAGCCGTCGGCGAAGATGGCGTACCCATCGGCTCGGTCGGCGCCGTGCTGACGGCGCTGGTCAACTTCGTTCTGATCGCAGCGGTCCTGTTCTTCATCGTGCGCGCGTACAACCGTTTCAAGCGCGAAGAAGAACCAGCGGTCGATGAACCAGCACCGGACCCCGAAGAACTCATCCTCTTACGCGAAATACGCGATGCGCTGCGACAGCGTGACACGACGTGAGTCGTCGTGACCGCGTGTCCTTGTCCACGCCTGAATTCCTGTCGGAGACCGCCATGTCAGATCTCGAACAGCGCTCGATCAACGCCATTCGCATCCTCGCTATGGATGCGGTCCAGCAGGCAAATTCTGGCCACCCAGGCATGCCGATGGGTTGCGCGCCGCTGGCGTACCTGCTCTATCGCGAAGTGCTGCGCCACGACCCCAACGATCCCGGCTGGGTTGACCGCGACCGGTTTGTGCTCTCGGCGGGTCACGGATCCATGCTGCTCTATGCCTCCCTGTACCTGTCCGGTTATGCCAAGCCGACACTCGACGACATCCGCGCGTTCCGGCAATGGGGATCGCCGACGGCCGGACATCCAGAAAGCTTCGAACTCGACGGGGCCGAGACGACCACCGGACCACTCGGGCAAGGTTTTGCGAATGGCGTCGGTATGGCGCTGGCGGCTGAGCGCCTTGCGGCCGAGTTCAACCGCGATGGCCACGACATCGTTAACCATCGCATCTATGGGATTGTCTCTGACGGCGACCTGATGGAGGGCGTATCAGCCGAAGCAGCATCGCTGGCCGGAGGCCTCAAGCTCGGCCGAATCACCTACTTGTACGACGACAATCGCATCACGATCGATGGCTCGACCGATCTGGCCTTCACCGAAGACGTGCTGGCACGATTCGACGCCTATGGCTGGCACACCCAGCGCGTCGACGACGCCAATGACCTGCCAGCGCTGAGGTCGGCGATCGAGGTAGCTGACGCTGACGAGCGTCCGTCGCTGATCGCGGTGCGCACCGTCATCGGCTACGGGTCCCCGAACAAATCAGGTACTGCGGCGTCACACGGATCGCCGCTAGGCGACGACGAGATCGCCGCTGCGCGTGCGCAGCTCGGCTGGGACAACGAGGAGCGGTTCGCTGTCGCTGCCGAGATCCTCGACCACTGTGACCGCCGTGAACATGGCCGACAATTGCACCGTGACTGGGACGACACCTTCGCGCGCTATCGCCACGACCAACCCACGCTCGCCGCCGAGTTCGAACGGCGGGTCATCCGCAACGAACTGCCAGCCGATTGGCAGAACCATCTTCCGAAATTCGACAGCCCGGCGGCGACCCGCCAGCATTCGGGAGCCGTGATCAACGCGCTTGCGCCGGTGTTACCCGAGTTGATCGGCGGGTCGGCCGACCTGGCCGGATCGAACAACACCGATATCGATGGCGCCAGTGATTTCAGTGCGAACGACCGGCTTGGCCGCAACCTTCGGTTCGGGGTACGCGAGCATGCGATGGCGTCGATCGCCAACGGCATGGCGTTGCATGGCGGATGCATTCCGTATGTCGCATCGTTTCTGGTGTTCACCGACTACTGCCGGCCAGCGATCCGGTTGTCGGCGCTGATGCGCCAGCGAGTCGTGTATGTGATGACCCATGACTCGATTGGACTCGGCGAAGATGGTCCGACCCACCAGCCGGTGGAGCACCTTGCGGCGCTGCGCGCCATCCCCGGTTTGACCGTCGTTCGCCCGGCTGATGGTGCCGAAACGGCTGCAGCGTGGCAGGCAGCTATAACCCGAGATGGCCCTACCGTTATCGCGCTCACCCGCCAGTCGGTGCCGGTGATACACCACACCGGACTCACCAACCCCCACCGCGGCGCCTACATCGTTACCGACGACCGAGATCTGGCGCAAGGCGGTCCTGATGTGGTGCTCATCGGAACCGGCTCAGAAGTGCAGTTGGCCGTCGCGGCGGCACAGCAACTCGCCGCGGACGGCATCGCGGCACGGGCCGTATCGATGCCTTCATGGGAGCTGTTCGCCGAACAGGACGACGACTACCGCGACCACGTGCTGCCGCCGCAGGCGCAAGTTCGGGTCGCAATCGAAGCAGCAGCGACGTTCGGCTGGTGTCGGTGGGTCGGTGACGCCGGTGCCGTTGTCGGTCTGGACCGGTTCGGCGCTTCAGCGCCGGCCGGGGAGCTGTTCTCGCAGTTCGGGTTCACGACCCAACACGTCGTAGCGGTGGCGCGCGACGCGTTCGATCGGGCCAAGCGGTAAGGGGTGTGCCCAGTTGCTACTTGCGCCCGCGGCGCTTTTTCCCACGTGGCGCCGGTGGACGTGGCGCCGGTCGTCCCGGCAGATGCTCATCGTCAGTCGACGAACCGTGGTCATCCGGCGGTGCAGCTTGGCGTGACGAACGAGTCGGCAGCCCAGGTCGACCTTTGGCCAGTGCGTGGTTGATCTCGATGGCGCGTTGAGCGCGCCGAATCCACCACCATGCCAGCGTTGCCAGCACGAACCCGCCAAACAGGCCGTTGGCCAACGCCACTTCTGGCGGCGCAAAGAACAGCTGCGCGATGCCAAGCAGCGGCCCGATCAGCCACGCCCAGCGCCAAAATGCGATCTGCCGTTTGGCGACGACAATGGCCAGCTCGGCATGGCGGCGTTGGTCGACCTGCTGACCGCGATTGACGGCGCGGATGATCGTGCGGCGATCGGCAAATTCCAGCGCCATGAACTTGTCGCGGTAGACGGCCTTGTCCTCGGCGGTGAATCGTCTAGACATTCCGTTCCCACGTCTCGATCTGGCGGCGGACAGCGCGTTTGATGCCTGCGGGTGCGAACGACGCGTCGATCGCGCGTGTTTGCAGTTGAGCCAACCCGGCTCGGTCAAGCCCGAGCACGTTGGCTGCGATCCGCAACTCATCGGTCAAGGTTGTGCCGAAAAATGGCGGGTCGTCGCTGTTGATCGTAACGGCCACGCCGGCCGACACCAGTTGGGGCAGCGGATGCGCGTCGAGCGACGGGTACAGGCCAAGTGTGACGTTCGAAGTCGGGCACACTTCCAACACGACCTGTTCACGTGCCAGTCGCACGACGAGTTCGGGATCGTCGATGCTTGCCACGCCGTGGCCGATTCGGTCCGTGTCGAGTTCGTCGAGCGCAGCGGCGACGTTGGCGGGCGCGCCCGTCTCGCCAGCATGCACGGTCAACCCCAATCCGAGGCGGTTGGCTGCGGTGCGCAGTGCGACGAACGCAGACTCGTGGACGGAGCCTTCGACACCGGTCAGACCCAGCCCGACGATGTTGGCAGATGCGTCCTCGATCATCGTGATCGTTCGGTCGGCCGCCTCAGGGCCCAGTTCGCGGACCGCGTCAACGATGACGCCGATGGTGATGCCGCCCTCGGCGGACAGGCCAGAGTCCAGTGCGCGCCACATGTCACGCTCCGGCATCCCGTTGGCGACGTGCGTGAGCGCAGTAAAGGTCACTTCTGAGTAGACGATGTTTTGGCGTGCCTGCTCGGCGGCAAACGCGGCCGCCACGGTTTCGAGATCGTCGGGCGTGCGAATCTGACGGCTGGTCGCCAGGAACGTGTCGACGAAGTGCATGAAGTCCTGGTAGCGCTGCGGATACCGGCCATTTTCGAGGACGAGTTCGGCGGCGGGATCGTGTCCGTGACGCTGTGCAAGCTGGCGGGCGACGGCTGCGCTGATCGTGCCTTCGAGGTGGACGTGGAGTTCGATTTTCGGCATCGATGCGATGTCGTCGCCGGCGGCCCGTGCCCCAACATCGGGCGCCGGGTCGTGACTGTCAGCTGGTCGGACCTGCACGTCACACCTCGGACCACATCGTCGGGCATCCAACATCGGTGCGCATGGATCGTGTTCGGTCAGATCCACTCGATCACCGGACCGCTGCGGACTGTAGTCCGTGGTTGGAAGGAGATGACGCGTCGGTAGCATGTTGAGTCACGACTCGAAGTTTGGCGGGCACGCTGTGGCCGTGAGAGGAGATGTCATGGCCGACAGCCACGCAGACGAGATTGCGACCCTGCGCGAGCGTCTCAGTCAACTGGCACTGGACTTGGATATTGCGACCAGTCGCCAACGTCTCGAGGAACTGCGGGCTCGGGCATCCGAACCTGGGCTATGGGATGATCCGGATCTGGCCCGTCAGGTGACAACGGAGCTTTCTCGCCTTGAAGGTGAGGTCAACCGGGTGCAGTCACTGGAAGGCCGTCTCGACGACCTGGGAATCCTCGACCAGTTGGCGGTCGAGGAGGGCGATGCCGCCTCCGAACGTGAAGTGTTGACGGGATTAGAGACGATCCGGGGCGAACTTGAACGGCTTGATGTCGCAACGTTGCTGTCGGGAGACTACGACCGGTCCGACGCCATCGTGTCAATCCACGCTGGCGAGGGCGGCGTCGATGCGATGGACTGGGCCCAGATGCTCCAGCGGATGTACTTGCGGTGGGCTGATACGCGCGGTTATGACACGGAGATCTTCGATCAGTCCTACGGCGAAGAAGCCGGATTGAAATCGACGACCTTTGAGGTGCGCGGTACCGACGCTTACGGGTGGCTTTCGGTTGAACATGGCGTGCACCGCCTGGTGCGGATCAGCCCGTTCGACTCGGCGGCCCGCCGCCAGACGTCGTTCGCGCTGGTCGACGTGGTTCCGGTCCTACCCGAAGTCGACGCCGAGGTCGAAGTCGCAGACGAAGACATTCGGGTTGACGTGTATCGCTCGTCGGGCCCCGGCGGCCAGAGTGTGAACACCACCGACTCTGCTGTGCGAATCACCCACCTGGCCACCGGCATTGTGGTGAGCTGCCAGAACGAAAAATCGCAGCATCAGAACAAGGCGGTGGCGCTGCGTGTCCTCAAAGCCAAGCTCGCAGAACTCGAGCGCCAACGCCGGGCATCCGAACTCGATGAGTTGCGCGGCGGTGTCCAAAACGTCGGGTTTGGTTCTCAGATCCGCAGTTATGTGCTGCACCCGTATCAGATGGTCAAAGATCTGCGCTCCGACTATGAAACCGGCAACGTCCAGGCCGTGATCGACGGTGACCTCGATGCCATTATCGAAGCGCAATTACGCCAGCGAGTCCGGGACGCCGCCCAGGCGGGCGTGTAGCCAGTCTGGTACACGGGTTTGTTGAGGTGGACCACGATCTCGTCACCAATCGTGTCCGTACGGCCACGTTGCGGTTCGCCGGATCACAGATTGCGCTCAGGTATGCTCCGGCCGCAGTCCACGCGGCAGCAGGACGGCCGACAGCAGCGACGATATCCAAACGTCGACTCGACGCACAGAAGTGGTGAGTGACCTCGTGATCAGGCTCCAGAACGTCACCAAAACCTACAAGAGCAAGTCACGCGAGTACGTCCATGCCCTTCAGGACATCTCGCTAGAGGTCGGCAAGGGCGAGTTCGTGTTCATCGTCGGACCGTCAGGATCGGGCAAGTCGACGTTCATGAAGCTGCTGACACGCGAGCAGATGCCCGACCAAGGCGAAATCTGGGTTGCCGGCAGGAACTTGGGGACGCTGCGCTCGTGGAAGATTCCGGCGCTGCGCCGCGAGATCGGCTATGTCTACCAGGACTTCAAGCTCCTGGGGAACAAGACGGTGACCGAAAATGTGGCGTTCGCGCTCGAGGTGCTCGGCAAGTCACGGCGAGAGATCGAACGGCGGGTTCCCGAAGTGCTCGATCTCGTCGGTTTGGACGGAAAAGAAAACGCCCGGCCACACGAGTTGTCCGGCGGCCAGCAACAGCGGGTATCGATCGCGCGGGCGTTTGTGAACAACCCGCGCATTCTGCTGTGCGACGAGCCGACCGGAAACCTTGATCCGACAACGTCGGTGGGCATCATGAAGCTCCTCGACCGGATCAATCGAACGGGTGCGACCGTGGTGATGGCGACCCACGATCAACAGATCGTCGACTCCATGCGTCGTCGAGTCGTCGAACTTGAAGACGGGGCCATCGTCCGTGACCAATCACGCGGGGTGTACGGCTACACCGGCTGACGTCAACCAACAGGTGTGCGGCGCACCGGTGCGCGCCAAGGAGTAACTACATGTCCGCACGATGGCGATACATCCTGGCGGAGGCCTTCAGCGGCCTTCGCCGGAACTTGATGATGACGATCGCTGTCGTGCTGTCCGTGACGGTTTCGCTCACCCTGCTGGGTGCCAGTTTGCTGCTGTCGAGCCAGGTCGACTTGGCGACAGACGACTGGGTCGGCAAGGTTGAAGTGTCCATCTTTTTGTGTGATGGCAGTACTTGTCCGGCGATCACCGAAGAGCAACAGGACCAGCTGCGCCGCGAACTGGAGGAAGAGCCGGTCGTGGCCGAGGTGTTCTACGAATCGAAAGACGAGGCGTATGAACGCTTCGTTGAATTGTTCAAGGACCAGCCAAATCTGATCGAGTCTGTTGACCCTGACATTCTGCCTGCGTCGTTCCGCGTGCGATTGCAGGACCCGACGTTGTTCGCCGTCATCGCCGAACAGTTCGAGGCGTACCCCGGTGTCGAGGAAATTGTGGACCAACGTCAGGTCCTCGACCAGTTCCTCAATTTCACCGATGTTGTGCGTAATGGTGCGCTGATTGTGGCCATCATCCAGCTGATCGCGGCCGGCGTGTTGATTGCCAACACGATCCGGCTGGCCGCGTTTGCCCGGCGCGAGCAAACTTCCATCATGAAGCTGGTCGGCGCCGGAAACTGGTACATCCGGTTGCCATTCGTCCTCGAAGGGGTCTTTGCCGGCCTCCTGGGTGCGCTGGTGTCGTGGGGCCTGCTCTATGGAACGGTGCCTCGGGTCGCCGATAATCTGTCGCGCGAAGTCGAGCTGATGCCGTTCATCGGCGCCTACGAGGTCCTGTTACTTGGACCGTGGCTCATCGGCGCAGGTGTGGGGATTGCCGCGTTTTCATCGGTCGTCGCGCTGCGCCGGTTCCTGGACATCTAACGGCAGTACATCGCGGCGTTGCCGTCGATCATTCCGGTCACGCGGCGCTTCGACCTCCTGCGCACCGGCACGTGGCTTGGCACGGTTGTACCAATGACCGTTCGTGACCGCGTGTAATCAGCGCCACGATGGTGTAATTTCGTAGATGGCATTCTCATATCCGTGACAATGCGTCCCGAAGGTGTGTGGCTTCCGGTGGATTTGGCCGGAGGTCGGATGACGAGGTGCGGCTCGTGCGTCGCTTCAGCCGACTGATTGTCGCCGTCATCATTCTGGCCATGCTGCCATCGGTCGCCGTTGCGGACACGACCGAATTGCAGCGGCTGCTCGAAGAAGCCCAGCGTGACCGCGAACAGGCACAAGCCGCACTTCAGGAGACACGTCAGCAGGAAGGTGACGCGCGGACGCGACTTGCTGCCGCCGAGACCGAGCTGGCCCGTGAAGAAGCCGCGTTGGCGGCACTGCAAACCGAACTTGAATCTGCACGAGCGTTCCTCGCAGCTGCAGAAGAACGCGCGCTGATTGCGCGTGAACGCCTCGCTTCGGTGTCCGCTGACCTGGTCGAGGCCGAGGCTGAATTCAACGAAGTCAAACAACGCCTTGAGCTGCGCGTTCGCGCCTCGTACAAGTACGGCCCGGTCTCGTTTGCTGAAGCGTTCGCCGGCGTTCGCAGTATGGCCGATTTCCTGAATTCGACCCAGTATGTCTCGCATGTCCTGTCAGGTGACCGTGACCTGATGCAAGCCGTCGAGGCGTCGTTGGAACGGGTGGCGCATCAACGTGAGTTGGCGCGTCAGTTTCGCGAAGAAGCCGAGCGCGAGGAAGCCGACGCTGAGGCAACCGCTGCCCAGATTGAACTTGCCACGGCCGAACAGCAACGGATGGCCCAGCAGGTTCGCCAACGTCGCCGCGAACATGCCGCAGCGCTCGAAGCGTTGCGCACCGATCGTGCAGCGATCGAAGGGCACCTGGCCGGCCTCGAAGCAGAGTCTCGCCGCATCGAAGCGCAGATCGCCGAGATTGCGCGGCGTGAAGCCGAAGCCGCACACCGGCGTGCCGTCGAGGAATGGGAGCGCGCCGTTGCCGCCTACGAACAGTGTCAGGCGGACAATGCAGCGGCGGTGGCTGATTACGCGGCAGCCCTGGCGGAATGGGAAGCCAACAATTCTGGCGACGGTGACGGTGACGGCGACGGTGCGGGTGACGGTGACGGCGACGGTGCGGGTGACGGTGACGGCGACGGCGACGCCAATGGCGACGGCACAGAGCGCCCACAGGAGCCTGCGCCCAAGGACTGCGGCGAGAAACCGTCATCTTCCACGCCAGCACCGCCCAAGCTTGAAGGCCCTGCAGGTGGATGGATCCGACCGGTGTCGGGACGTCTGTCGTCGCCCTACGGGCCGCGGTGGGGCCGCATGCACAACGGTGTTGACCTAGCGAACGCGATGGGTACGCCGATCCGGGCGGCGCAATCGGGCACGGTCGTGTGGCGGGTCACGGGCTGCAACCCATCGAGTTCATGGAGCTGTGGTGGCGGTTTCGGCAACTACGTCGTGATCGATCATGGCGGTGGTTTCGCCACCGTGTACGCGCACATGTTCAAGGTCGGTGTGACAACGGGCCAGCAGGTTGGCGCCGGCCAAGCCATCGGTGACGTCGGCAACTCGGGCAACTCGTACGGTTCTCATCTGCACTTCGAGTTGTACGACAACGGCACGCGCCGCAACCCGTGCAACTACATCGCCTGCTGACGTCATCGCTTGACTACGGCGATCGATAGTCTGGCCGGATGGCCGCAAAGAAAAGCTCACAGCAGACTGGCGATGGGACCAAACTCATCGTCAGTAACCGGCGTGCTCGTCATAACTATCACCTCGACGATCGATTCGAAGCTGGCCTGGTCTTGCAAGGCACAGAAGTCAAGTCGCTGCGTGGCGGCAAGGGTTCGCTTGCTGAGGCGTGGGTCAAAATCGACACCAGTGGCGAAGCGTGGCTGATGCAGGCACACATTCCCGAATACGAGTTTGGTAATCGCAACAACCACGACCCGGTGCGGCCACGCAAACTCCTGCTGCACCGCCGGCAGATTGATCAACTCCATCATCAAGTAGCGGCCAAAGGGGTGACCCTTGTCCCCACGCGGCTGTATTTCCGTGACGGACGCGCCAAACTGGAATTCGCGGTCGGTCGCGGCAAGAACGTGGCTGACAAGCGTCAGACGGCTCGAGCCCGCGATGCCCAACGCGACATCGAACGTGCACTCAAATCGCGACGGTGACGCCCGCCGACCCGACCGGAAACTCGGGCCATTCGGCAGGCCGTGGATCCGTATGGACTGATACACTTACGCAGGTACTTGACAACTGCACAGCGTCGATGCGCCACTTGGGGCTGACACGGTTTCGATCGTGGTCGAGTCGTTGCCAAGGGAGCGTGCCGAGGGTGCTCACGCGACCTCGTCAAAACGCGTGGGAAACTATATATGCCAAGGACAATGACCTGGCCCTCGCAGCCTAAACACCTGCGACGATTCGCCTCTGACGCCTCGTAAGAGGGTCGAATCGACATAACGAGGCTCCACTTCGCCCGCCGGATCACCAGCGGGCGGGGAACATTTTCGGTGATATGGACACGGAGGCTGTCTGGCTCCGGAGCACCGTGTCCGAGACGATCCGGAACCTACGCACGTAGAGCCCCGAGCATCGGGACCGCGGGACCCGGGTTCGACTCCCGGCAGCTCCACGCCCGAGCATCCGAGTAATAAGCGCTCGGCTAAGTTTCTCAAGCCCGTGTGATGGTCTGCAGCGGCGGTTCACCTGCCAAAGGGGTGCCCGTCGCGACGGAATGCCAGTCCTGTTGCCACCAAGGGCAGCAGATGCTGGTTCTGTCGTCGCAGCATCGCACGAATTTTTTGACGCATCGGCGACTGTTACCGCAAGACCCCGCTCAGCTGAGCGGGGTCTTTGTGCGACTTGGGGTTTTGTTCGTAGGGTCTGTCGCACCGCATCTATCCGTGATGCGCGGTCTTGCTCACGCACCAGGCGCGCCTCGAACGGGCTCGATGCAACCACCACTGCCTGTGCGTCGTCCAACTCCACAGCGGTATCTCCGAAGCGAATGACCCAATCGGGTGCAGATAAGGAACGAGAATGCAAAGGTCCATGCTTGCTGCCGGTGCGGTACTACTTCTTGCGGCAGCGTGCGTCAGTCCGGACACACCGGTGTCGACTGGCGAACTACCGGCTCACGAACAGCCGGCAGGCGACGATCCCGTTGGCGGGGCGATGTTGGCGCTCCCACCCGCTCGCGCGGTGCATGACAATGTGGAAAACCTGCAGCCACGATCGTTCGAATCAGCGCTCCACGACGAAACAGACGACAGTTTCCATGTGCTGTTCTGGGCGGGACGTGAACCCTGCTATGCGCTCGGTGACGTTGAAGTCGTGGAAACAGCAGATGCCATCACGGTCACGCTATATGAAGGCAATATGCGCGGCGACGACATCGCCTGCCCGGATGACGCACAGCACGCGTCGGTACCGATCGTCCTTGAGCTGCCGGTCGGTGACCGAGTGCTCGTGGATGGCTCGACCGGACAAGAGATCCCGATCGATTTCATCCGCCCTGGTGACGTTGCTGCGAGATAGGTCAAGGAGCACGGACTGCCCGGCACATCGCATCCTGGATGTGGACGGGGCGAGGGTGCGTGCTGGAAGGCGACGGCCGTCTCGTTCGCGCGATCGGTCGGGAGCTGAATCCGACCTACGTGGCGAGTTGCTTGAGGTCGGCGAAGGGTGCGGGTTTCGCGTACAGGTAGCCCTGCCCATGCCCGATGCCGAGGATGCTCAGCGTGTCGTGTTCTGCTGGCGTTTCCACGCGTTCGGCGATCATCTTGGTGCCGATCCGCGCTGCATACGTTTGTAAGGCTGCGACCATCGCCTGTTTGCTGGGGCTCCCATCGATGCCGGCAATGAGCGCGCCGTCGAGCTTGAGGATGTCGGGTTCGACGCGCAGCATGTGGTCCAGTCCCGAGTAGCCGGTGCCGACGTCGTCGACCGCGAATCGGATCCCAAAGTCCCGCAGTTTTCGGTTGGCTTGCGTGAGCTCGTGGTAGTCCTCGACGACGGCATGCTCAGTGATCTCGACCACGATCCGCTCACGATCCTGCGGCCTGCAAGTCTGCGCGAGCTTGAGAAATTGGTCCGACGCGAGTGTGGCAGGCGCCAGGTTGATCGCGAGGTACCGATCCTTAGGGAGATTGTTCAAGCAGCGCAGCGCGGCCTCAGCGGCGCGCAATTCGAGGTCTAATCCTAGGCCGAGCCGCCAGGCGTCGTCAAAGACGCTGGCTGGTCCAGACTGCAGCGTTGGGAATCTCGACAGCGCCTCAATGCCAACGACGTGACGGGTGGCAAGCTCCACGATGGGTTGGAACACCAGCAACATGTCGTGGCCAACCTGCAAACTCTGCAGTTTGCTCGCTCGTGCGGCTTCAGCTTGCCGCCGCGCTTCAGCGTCTTCTACGTAGCCGGCGATCATGCCTGCGAGGACATGAAGGACGTCGATGTCTCGTTCGTCCAGATCGTCGTGGACGTCGTAGCCGAACGAGCACAACGTTCCGTAGACCGCACCGTCACTGAAGGTGATTGGCACGCTCAGATGCGTCCCCACCGGAATCCCGTGAGTTGCAGGCATGGCCGCTGAGACCGGGTGTTGGGCAGGATCAGGCAGGAACTGCGGCAACGAACCGTCGAGGACGTAGCCGCAGTAGCTGTCTTCGACCGGGTCTGACTCGCCGGCACGGACAACGGCGTCGCCGTCATGGGTATCCACGAACCGAAATGTCCGTTTGCCGTCGTGCACCTGAGAGACGAACGACACATCAAGGCCGAACCGCTTGCGGATCAGCCGCAACACGGTGGCAATCAACCGATCCGGATCATCGATCGAGTGGGTCAGATTTGCTGCTTGGGATACATCAGCCGAAGGAATTGGTCTGCCTTCGTTCAACTCGTCTGGTTG
>JBBDVU010000009.1:0-2045 GCA_040903225.1 Nitriliruptoraceae bacterium
ACCGCGCACGCCTTCGCGCACATCTTGTACAAAGGCCTGCTGCTGATGGGCGCAGGTGCCGTCATCCACGCGACTGGCCGGGCCAAGATGACCGAACTCGGCGGCATCGCCAATCGCATGCGCGGTGTCCTGGCGCTGTACATGATCGGAGCTGTGTCTATTTCCAGTGTTCCGTTGTTCAGCGGCTTTGTGTCGAAGGAGGTCGCGGTATACGCCGCTGCACTCGACGAGCGCACCCTGGTGGTGCTGCTTCTCAAGGTTGCGTCTGTCGGTACGTTCCTCCATACCGGCCTCAAGCTGCCGTTTGGCACGTGGTTTGGGCATGACGGTCCAGGACCGACCGCCAACGGAAATCATCGCATCGACGTCGGACCGGTACCGCGCTCGATGTATGTGGCGATGGCAATCAGCGCCGCACTGAATGTTGCTATCGGCGTCTATCCGCGCCTGCTATTCGATCTACTTCCCTATGCCATGGACTATGACGCGTACACGCTGTCCAAGGTTGTCGACAAGAGCCAGATTCTGATCTTCACCGCGTTAGCATTCTGGCTGTTGCTCAACAAATTGCATGCAGACCGAACCATCAGCGTCGATACCGACGTGGTGTACCGGCGCTGGACAGCGCTGCTGGGACGTGGCTTCGTCGGTGGCCCGAGTGCGACTGAGCTGGTACGTGTCGCCACTGCCGCTCCGCGGCGCCAGTCGCGCGCGACCGTGGCCAGAATGTTTGGAGTACTCATGGATCGGTTGCCCGCCAAACGCGGGGACAACCCGCCGGTGTATCCAACGTGGGCGCTCGGCGCCGTTTTGCTTGCGGTGATGGTAGTGCTGCTGATCTTGACGTTGAGGCTGCCGTGAAGCTGGTTCGAAGTACGTTTGCCTTTGTGTTGTTGCTGGGTTTTTGGATTGCACTATCCGGCCACTACTCGGTGCTCTTCGGGGCGATGGGTGTCGTCTCAGCTGCCGTGTGCACGTGGTTCGCGTCACGGCTGCTGGAATCGACCGTCGGTGGTGCCGAACGGCACCCCCGGATCCACCTGTTCTGGTTGTTCATCTACTGCGGCTGGCTGCTTGGCCGTATGGCGGTCGGCGCCGTGCAGGTCGCGCACATCGTGTTGAATCCGAAAAAGCCACCGCAGCCAGGAATCTTGCAGTTCCGCACGCAGCTCTCGAGCCCCGCCGCCCGAACCATGCTCGCCAACTCGATCACGCTGGTCCCCGGCACGATCACCCTCGACGTGGAAGGCGACCTGCTGACGGTCCATTCGTTCACCCCGAATGCTGTTGACGACCTTGCCGATGCGAACATGCAAAACCGCATCGCAGCGGTGTTCCGTGAACCCGACCAGCCGATCCCGGACTTGATCTGGGAACTCGGCGAGGAAGCACCCGCCGACACCGATCCCGAGGCCCGCGAGGGGTTCGTTGCCGACCAGGGAGGATCGGCATGAGCGGATTCCTCATCACCTCGCTGGTCATCATTGCGCTGCTCATCGCCGTAGGTCTGCACCGCGTGTGGATCGGACCGACCGTATTCGACCGACTGGTCGCTGTGGCGCTGGTCTCGGTCAACGGCGTCGCGATCATCGTCATCATGGGGTTCGTATTTGACCGGGCTTCGTTTTTTCTCGACATTGCGCTCGCATATTCGTTGCTGGCGTTCCTGCTGCCGATCGCACTCGGGCGCTACTTCGAACATCGCACCGACGACGAAGAACAACGTGAACGCCACCGGCGGCGTCGAGTTCAACAAGGCCAGCCACACGATTCCGGAGGCACGTCGTGAGCATCATCGCCATCGTGATGATCAGTTCCGGCTTGTTCTTCATGGCGGTCAGTGCGCTCGGTCTGATCACACTGCCGGGGTTGTACACCCGCGCGCATGCGGTCGCGAAATCCGAGACATTTGCGTTGCTGCTCGTGCTTACCGGGATGTTCTTCCATCCGGACGTCGACTTTGGCGCCGCGATTCGACTCGTATTCATCTTGATTTTTTCGATGATGGCCAACCCGACCGCCGTGCACGCGCTCCTGCGGGCAGC
>JBBDVU010000010.1:0-1996 GCA_040903225.1 Nitriliruptoraceae bacterium
CCGAACAGGCCCGTGAGCAGGCCACTTCGTCGGTCAAAGCACGTCTGGTGCTCGACCGGCTTGCCGAGACCCTCGAGGTCAAGGTTGCACCGGCAGATATCGAACGCGAGATTGTGCGTCACGCCCAGACCAACAACATGCAGCCCAACGAGATCGCCAAGGTCATCCAAGAGCAGGGCAGCCTGCCCGCGTTGATCGGCGACGTCATGCGGCGGCATGCAATCGACGCGATCGTGGAGTCTGCCGACGTCGAAAACGCACCAGACGATGACACGCTGATCGAACTTGGTCTGCGCGAAGACCCCAACGCTGCCGAAGCTGAGGAGGCATCCGAGGCATCCGAGGCCGACGACAGCGGGCTGATCGTGCCTGGGGCAGACACTGGTGACAGTGACACCGAACTGATCGTTCCGGGACGCGACTAACGCTGACAGCCACGGTTGCGGCGGTGGGGCGCAAGCCCACTGCTCGTCGCAGTCGTGTCGGTACGCTGCGTGACGCATGACCTTCTTATGGTCTGCACTTTGTGAATGGAGCGCTTCGTGGACACGACCCGACACGTGACGTCGACCGTGGGTGACCTGCTCGCACCGGCGTCACCGAACAACTATCTCGTGCCGACGGTCATCGAACAGACCAACCGTGGCGAGCGCGCATTCGACATCTACTCGCGGCTGCTGCAGCAACGCATCGTGTTCTTGGCCACACCGGTCAACGACGAGATCGCCAACGTCGTCATGGCACAGCTGCTGCACCTCGAATCCGAAGATCCCGAAAAAGACATTGCGCTCTACATCAACTCGCCAGGCGGGTCGATCACCGCGTTGTTCGCCATCTACGACACGATGGAATACATCAAGTGCGACATCCAGACGACCTGCATGGGCCAGGCCGCCTCTGCCGCGGCGGTGCTGCTTGCGGCCGGAACCCCCGGTAAGCGCTTTGCGCTGCCACATTCGCGGATCCTGTTGCACCAGCCGTCCGGTGGCGCCGAAGGCCAGTCGGTCGACATTGAAATTCAGGCCAAAGAGATCATGCGTATGGGTGCCATGCTCACCCAGATCTTGGCTGAAAAGACCGGCCAAACCGAAGCGCAGATCGAAAAAGACACCGATCGTGACTTCATCTTGGATGCGCAGGGTGCCAAGGACTACGGGATCATTGACGAGATCATTTCGTCACGCAAAGCGGTCTGATCCACGGCCGACGCTGCGCCTGACAGCACCGGTGTCTAATGCCGGTTACCATCCTGCCGCCTGCAGTTCTCCCCGCGATCCGGGCAATTCAGGGATGAGCCGGCGCGCGGGTGCTACGCAACGATCGAGGCGGTGATGGCCAAGTTCGGTGAGGCAGATGCCCTCTTGAAGTGCAGCTTCTGCGGCAAATCGCAGAAGCAAGTCAAGAAGCTCATCGCGGGCCCCAACGTCTACATCTGCGATGAGTGCATCGACCTGTGCAACGAAATCATCGAAGAAGAACTTGCCGAACCGGTCGATCTGCAACTTGATGAGCTGCCCAAGCCCAAAGACATCTACGGGTTCTTAAACGACTATGTCGTCGGGCAAGACGCCGCCAAAAAAGCGCTGTCGGTTGCCGTCTACAACCACTACAAGCGCATCCAAGTGGGCGTGTCTGCCGCAACCTCATCCGAAGAAGTCGAACTGCAAAAGTCCAACATTTTGCTGCTCGGACCGACCGGATCCGGCAAGACCCTGTTGGCACAGACCTTGGCACGGCTGCTCAACGTCCCATTCGCGATCGCGGACGCCACCGCGTTGACCGAAGCCGGCTATGTCGGCGAAGACGTCGAAAACATTCTCCTCAAACTGATTCAGGCCGCCGACTTTGACGTCAAGAAGGCCGAAACCGGCATCATCTACATCGATGAGGTCGACAAGATCGCCCGCAAGTCCGATAACCCGTCCATCACCCGCGACGTGTCGGGCGAAGGTGTCCAGCAGGCACTACTCAAGATCCTTGAAGGCACCGTCGCGTC
>JBBDVU010000011.1:0-12179 GCA_040903225.1 Nitriliruptoraceae bacterium
ATTGCCGTGCTTGGAAGCGTGTTCTTCGTCGTGGGGGACATTGACCGATGACCGCGATTCTCACCGCCGCGGCGACCGCATACGCCGCGCAAGCGCCGTCGCTGCTGACCCAGGACAGCTTCGTTGTATCCGTGCTGCTGAAAGTTGCGCTGGTTCTGGGCATGTTCCTGGTTGTGCCGCTGGTCGGCGGCTACCTCGAACACAAGGCGATGGGCCGCATGCAGGCTCGTCGCGGTCCGGTCGAAGCAGGACCGTTCGGTTCCCTGCAGCTGGTCGCCGACGGCATCAAGTTCATGCAAAAAGAAGACATCATTCCGGCCGCGGCGGACAAGTGGGTGTTCGCACTCGCGCCGGGACTTGCGCTGGTGCCGACACTGCTGATCTTTGTCGTCATCCCGATGGGACCGGGCGTCTTCGCGCTCGACCTGGAGCTGGGGCTGTTCTACGCGCTGGCGATCGGTTCGATCTCGGTGCTTGGCATCATGATGGGTGGCTGGGCCAGCGCCAACAAGTTTTCGTTGATCGGTGGTCTGCGTGCCGGTGGCCAGCTCATCGCCTACGAGCTGCCGCTGATCCTGGCCGCCATCACGGTCGCGGTGCAGGCCGGCACGCTGTCGCTGCCAGGGATCGTCCAGGCGCAAGCCGAATTCATGATCCCGGGCACCGACATCAACCTGTGGTACATCTTCCCGCAGTTCATCGGTTTCGGCATCTTCTTTGTCGCGGCGATGGCGGAGCTGTCGCGGCCGCCGTTCGACATGCCGATCGCCGACTCTGAGCTGGTCTTCGGGTACATGACCGAATACACCGGTATGAAGTTCGCGATGTACCTGCTGACCGAATACGCCGGCATGATTGCCATGGCCGCGCTCATCACGGTGCTGTACCTCGGTGGCTGGCAGCCACTTCCCGGTGTGCCACTGCCAGGCTGTGAAGGCGCCGGTGGACTGACCGACTGCACACTTGGCGGCACGTTGCTCGGTGTCGGTGTGATGCTCGGCAAGATCATGGCGCTGGTGTTCGTGATGGTGTGGCTGCGTGTCGCCTACCCACGGTTGCGCGAAGACCAACTGCAGCGGTTCTCGTGGATGTTCCTGGTGCCGCTGGCGCTGGCGAACCTTGCGGTCATCACGGTCGCGAAGGTGGTGTTCTGATGGCTACGACTTCACCTCCGGGAGTAGGGCTCCTCAAGGGCCTGGGTGTGACGATCAAACATCTCGCCCGGCGTCCAGCAACCCAGATGTACCCCAAGGAGCGTCCCGATCTGCCGCCACGTACGCGTGGTGTGATCGCCCTAATGGACGAAAACTGCACCGTGTGCATGCTGTGCGCGCGTGAATGCCCCGACTGGTGTATCTACATCGACTCGCACAAAGAAACGGTTCCGCCGGCCAAGGAAGGCGGCCGGGCACGCACCCGCAACGTGCTTGACCGGTTCGCGATCGATTTCGCGCTGTGTATGTATTGCGGCATCTGTGTCGAAGTGTGCCCGTTCGACGCACTGTGGTGGTCACCTGAATTCGAGTACGCAGAATATTCCGTCGACGGGTTGCTGCATGAGATGGACAAGCTGCGCGAATGGATGGATACCGTTCCGCCACCGCCGCCGCTTGAAGACGGCGCCATCCCGCCAGCCGAAGTCGTAGACGCGATCGACAAAGCCGAGCAGGAGCACGCCAAGGCGCTGCAAACCGCCGAACAGGCAGAAGAGACCGCCGAGGCTCCTGTCAAGAAGGCGACGTCGGCTGGGTCAGCGGCACCGAAGAAAGCCGACATTGAAGTCGAAGCAGGCCAGATCGATCAGGAGACCTACGACAAGCTGATCGCTGAGGGCAAGTCTGAGCGGATGGCCCGCGCCAAAGCCAAATCCGCGTGGGTGCGCAAAGAGAAGCAGCGCATCCTCGAGGAGCAACAAGCAGCTGGCGACGGCGACGCTGGCTCCGACGCTGGTGCTGCGGGCGACGCGGCAGAAGCCGGTGCCGCAAGCGACGCCTCAGAGGATGCCAACGGCGATGACGCCGACGAGAAGCCGGCCGCTGCGAAAAAGGCCGCCGACATCCACGTTGAAGCGGGCGAAATTGATCAGGAGACCTACGACAAGCTGATCGCTGAGGGCAAGTCTGAGCGGATGGCTCGCGCCAAAGCCAAATCGGCCTGGGTGCGCAAGGAGCGGCAACGGATTCTCGACGAAGGGGGTGACGCATGACCGGTCACGAGATCGTCTTCGTCGTGGTGGCCGTGATCACCGGTGCAGCTGCCGTGCTCACCGTGACGTCGCGCAACCTGGTGCATGCCGCGCTGTATCTGGCAACCACACTGGCGGGAATTGCCGGTGTGTTCCTAGTGCTCCACGCCGATTTTCTCGCGCTAGTGCAGCTGATCGTCTACGTCGGCGCGGTCGCGGTGCTGTTCCTGTTCGGTTTGATGCTCACCCGGGCGCCGATCGGACGTGAAGCGCTCGACAGTCAGAACCGGGGCCTCGGGGTCGCGGTGGCGTCCGTGCTGTTCCTGGTCATCGCTGGGTTGGTCCTCCAGGAGTTCGCTGGAGCGCCTCGGGTCGAGTTGTCCGGGCCGTCGATGGCCGAAATTGGTGTGGCGATCTTCGCGTACTGGATCCTGCCGTTCGAGTTGCTGTCGATGCTGCTGCTGGCGGCACTGATCGGCGCGATTGTGCTGGCACGCCGCGAAGCCGGCGAATCGGGTGAAGAAGGCCCGCTCGCGCCGATCGAATTGGCCGATCCGCCCAAGACGGACCGTGAGCTGCTGGAAGGCAAGGCAGAACTGGAGCAGCCATCGACCGGAGGTTCTCGATGAGCCCTCTCGGTCCTCTGCTGCTGGCGACCTTCCTGTTTTGTGTTGGGGTTTACGGGGTGATCGCCCGTCGCAACGCCGTGCTGGTGCTGATGAGCGTCGAACTGATGCTCAACGCGGTGAACATCAATCTGGTGGCGTTCCAGAACCTGCTGTTCCCCGCCGAAGTCGCGATAAGCGGGCACCTGTTCGCGCTGTTCATCATTGGGGTGGCGGCTGCTGAGGTCGGTGTTGGCCTGGCGATCGTGTTCAACATGTTCCGTAATCGCGCGTCGGTGGACGTCAACGACGCAGACTTGATGCGCTGGTGAGCGGGCCGTTGATGGAGGGTTGTTTGTGTCGGTGATCGAGTACGCCTGGCTGGTGCCGGTACTGCCGTTGCTGTCGGCAGTGCTGATCGCCGCATTCGGCAAACAACTTCCCGGCAAGGGCAGCGAAATCGGGGTGGTGTCGCTGGCGATCAGCTTCGTGCTCGCCGCTGCGATCGCCTGGCAGACGTTCGTGAACTCGCCGATGGAACCGTTCGAACGCGCGTTGAACTGGTCACCGCTGGGCGGCGGATTCGTGTTCGAACTTGGCATGCTCGTCGACGGCCTCACGGCGATGATGTTCCTGCTGGTGACGCTCGTGTCGCTGATGGTGCACATCTACTCGCGCGAATACATGAAAGGTGAGCCGCGGTTCACCTACTTCTTCGCGATGCTTAGCCTGTTCACCTTCTCGATGCTGCTGCTGGTCATCGCCAACAACACCCTGCAGGCCATCATCGGCTGGGAACTCGTCGGTCTGTGTTCGTACCTGTTGATCGGCTTCTACTGGGAAGACAAGCCCAACCAGGATGCGGCGAACAAAGCGTTCTTGGCCACCAAGTTCGGTGACGTCGGGCTCGTCGTCGGTGTCATCGTCTTGTCGGCGGCGATGTTCGGGTTGGACACCGACACGCCGTTCAACATCCTGCAACTCAACGAAGCAGCCGCCTCCGGCCAGATCGCCCAGGGCACGATCGTGCTCGGCATGCTGCTGATCTTCCTTGGCTGTGTCGCCAAGTCGGGCCAGATGCCGCTGCACGTGTGGTTGCCGGACGCGATGGCCGGCCCGACACCGGTGTCGGCGCTGATCCACGCCGCAACGATGGTCACCGCCGGGATCTTCCTGCTGGCCCGCTTGTTCCCCGTCATGGCGCAGTCGGCCACCGTGATGGCGGTGGTTGCGATCGTGGGCGTCATCACGCTGTTCTTCGGTGGTCTACTCGCGCTGGTCCAAGACGACATCAAGAAGGTGCTGGCGTACTCGACGGTGTCGCAGCTGGGCTACATGATCGCCGCACTCGGTGTCGGCGGCTACACCGCAGCGATCTTCCACCTGTTCACGCACGGGTTCTTCAAGGCGCTGCTGTTCCTCGGTTCCGGCTCGCTGATCCATGCAGTGCACTCGAACAACATGTCCGACATGGGCGGCATGCGAAAAGCGATGCCGCACACCTTCTGGACGTTCATCGTTGGTTCGCTCGCGCTCGCCGGTTTCCCGCTGACCGCCGGCTTCTTCTCCAAAGACGAGATCCTGGTCTCGGGAAGCACCTGGGCCGCGACCGGCTTCTTTACCGGCAGCCTCGTCTACTGGATCGGTCTGGCCGCCGCGTTCGTGACGACCTTCTATATGGCGCGTGCGTGTCTGCTGATCTTTACCGGCGAGAACCGCAGCCACCATCCGCCACACGAATCCGGCAAACAGATGGTCGTGCCGCTGATGGTTCTCGCGGTGCTGTCGATCGGTTCCGGCTACATCGGTTCGCCGTTCTGGCAGAGCGAACCGAACTTCGAAAGTTGGACGGCGACACCGCTGCTGGAGGAAACGACCTATCCGTTTGTCACCGCAGGCAGCCACGCCATCGACGCCGGCAGCGGTGTGATGGCCGCCGGTTCTGCAGCGTCAGCGGCCTCAACCTCCGGTGCGGCGGCCACGGCCGGTTCGGCGGCGACAGTCGCATCCGCATCTGCCGAGTCGACCGGCAGCAGCGCGGCGTACCTGGCCGCGGCTGCGTCCGACGGCTCCATTCTGCATGGCCCGCCGTCGTGGCATCTCGACCTGCTGATCATCGTGCTGATCGTCTTTGCTGCTGCAGTTGCGCTGGCGGTGAAGTTCTACGGCAGAGGCCTGCCGGAGCAGGACCCGACACTGAACATGGGGCGGCTGTCGGTCGTGTTGCAAAACAAGTACGGGTTTGACGACTTCGGCTACCGCTACATCGTGGTGCCGGTGCGAGACACCATGGCCCGATGGGCGACATGGAGCAGTAACGAGGTACTCGATCGGATCGTGGCTGGCGCCGGCAAGGCAACCAAGCAGGTAGCGATGGCCACCTACCGAACCCTCGACCAGCGCGTGATTGACGGCAGCGTCAACGGTGCAGCTTTCAGTGCAGCCTGGTGGAGTGAACGGTTGAAGCGGATCCAGTCCGGTGATGTGCAGCGGTATGCAGGAGCGCTCGTTGCGGGCGTGATTGTGTTGGTGCTGGCATTCGCTGCGGCGAGTTAGAGGAGAAACGTTGATGGACCCCAATACCGCCTCGTGGGCCCTCGTGGTCGCGCTGTTCATGCCATTGGCAGGAGCGGCCGTCCTGTCGGTGATGCCGTCGGCGATGGATCAAGTCATCCGGCGCACCGCCGTGGTCATCACCGGGATCGCGTTCGCGTTGGTCGCCTGGTTGACCGCCAGTTTCGACTACACCCGCAGCGGCGAACTGCAGTTCACCTCGGACGCGATGTGGATCCCCGCGATCAATGCCAGGTTTGAACTCGGTATCGATGGGATATCGCTGCCGCTGTTTTTCCTGACGTATCTGCTGACGTTTCTGTGCGCGATCTACACCACCAAACATCTTCCCGAGCCAGGCAAGCCCAAAGCGTTCCTGGCCCTGATGATGCTGCTGCAGACCGGGATGGCCGGCACGTTTGTGGCGTTCGACCTGGTGCTGTTCTTCGTCTTCTGGGAGCTGGTGCTCGTCCCGATGTTCTTCATGATCGGGATGTGGGGTGGACCGCGTCGTGACTATGCCAGCGTCAAGTTCTTCCTGTACACGCTGTTCGGGTCGATCTTCATGCTGGTTGCGTTTTTGGCCATCTACTTCCAGGCCGGCGCGACGACCTGGTCGATCCAGGAACTCTCGGCGATGGCGCCCGGCGGGCTGACATTCCAGACGTGGGCGTTCCTCGGGATTTTCCTCGGGTTCGCGATCAAGGTGCCGATGTGGCCGTTCCACACCTGGCTGCCAGACGCACACACCGAAGCTCCCACGGTCGGTTCGGTTCTGCTGGCCGGTGTGCTGCTGAAGATGGGTACCTACGGATTTATCCGTATCGCCCTTCCGATCCTGCCCGACGGTGCTGTGCGGTTTGCGCCGCTCATCGGCGTACTCGCGGTCATCGGCATCATCTACGGTTCGCTGTGCTGCCTGGCGCAGACTGACGTCAAACGCCTGATCGCGTTCTCGTCGGTCGGTCACATGGGTTTCGTGATGCTGGGTATCGCCGCGATGAACGAGGCCGGCATCCAGGCGGCACTGTTCGGCAACATCGCGCACGGTGTGATCACCGGCATGCTGTTCTTCCTGGCGGGCAGCCTGCACGAGCGCTACCACACCCGCGAGATCGCGGTCATCGGTGGCGGGATGCTCAAGAAGATTCCGCGCTATGGCGTGCTGTTGACCTTTGTGGCCGTCGCTTCGCTGGGACTGCCGGGCTTGGCAGGGTTCTGGGGCGAGTTCACCGCCATGTGGGCGGCGATCAGCCCGGGTATGGGCTTAGCTGACAGCTACAGCGGTCTGTATCTGGCGCTGGTCATTTTTGCTGCGATCGGCACGGTGCTTACCGCCGGCTACTTCCTGTGGCTGCTGCAGCGGGTCAATCTTGGCAACCCGTCAGAACGCTGGGCCGCTGAACCCCTTGATGACGTGATGCGAATCGAATGGGTGTCATGGACCCCACTGCTGGTCCTGATCCTGGCGTTGGGCATCTTCCCGGTGCTGGTGTTTGGCGTGCAGGACGCCGCAGTGACCAACCTGATGAGCTACCTGGGCGGCTGAGGTGGCAGTGACACCAGCAGTGCGCGGCATAGCGGAAGGACGGAACCACGATGACGATTGATTTCGTCGCAATTGCGCCGGAGATCGCGTTGGCGATCACGGCTCTGGTCGTGCTGGCCGTTGACCTCATGCTGCGCGACAACGCCAAGCAGATCGTCAACCCTGTGGCAGCACTGGGGACGTTGATCGCCATCGGTTTCACCGTGAACTTGTGGGGCCAGCAGCGCACCACCTTCGGCACCAGTTTCGTGATCGACAACTATGCCGTGGTGTTCAAGCTGCTGTTCCTCGGCAGTCTGCTTGCCATCCTCGGGATCAGCTGGCGGTTCTTCGCCGAAGGCCGGTATTTCCAGGGGGAGTACTACTTCCTGCTGGTCACCGCGTTCATCGGCATGTCGATCATGCCGTCAGCTCGCGACTTGATCCTGCTATTCGTCGCGATAGAAACGGTTTCCATCCCCGCATTCATCATGGCCGGACTGCGCAAGCGCGACCTGTACTCGTCCGAAGCGGCGCTGAAGTTCTTCATCATCGGGGTGCTCTCGGTCGCACTGATGCTGTTCGGCATGTCGATGGTGTACGGGCTGACAGGAACGACCGACCTGGTCAACATCGCCGAATCCATCCGGGTCGCAGGCGAAGCGTCACCGTTGTTGCTCGGTTCGGTGATGCTGGTGATTGTCGGGTTCGGTTTTAAGATCTCGGCGGTTCCGTTCCACTTCTGGGCCCCTGATACCTACGCTGGTTCGCCGATGCCGGTCGCCGCGATGCTGGCGGTCGCCTCGAAAGCCGCCGGTTTCGCCGGCCTCATCGCCGTCACGTTCATCGCGTTCGAGCCGGTTGCGCACGTCTGGGCGCCGATCATGGGTGTGCTGGCGATCGTGACGATGACGCTCGGCAACCTCGTGGCGCTGCAGCAGCGCGACTTGATCCGGCTGCTTGCGTATTCGTCAGTTGCGCAAGCCGGCTACATGATGATCCCGTTCGGACTGGCGCGTTCGGGTCTCGAAGGTGCGGTCGTCAACGACGCAGCCGTGCAGGCGATCCTGTTCTATCTGATCGCCTATGCAGTCATGAACATCGGGGCATTCGGCGTCGCGATCGCGATCAACCGCAGGACGGGTTTGCGGTCGATCAGCGACTACGCCGGCTTGTCAGGTCGCAGCCCGCTGATGGCGATGGCCATGACGGTGTTCCTGCTCAGTCTTGGTGGTGCGCCACCAACCGTCGGGCTGTGGGCGAAGTTTGCGATCGTGCAAGCCGCGTTGACGGATGTGACTCCGTTCGCGATCGTGTTGATGGTCTTTTTGACCATCAACTCGGTCATCGCGTTCTTCTATTACCTCAAGGTCGTCAAGATCATGTGGATGGATCCTGCCCGCGATGGCGCGCCAGCGTTGCAGCCGGGATTCAACCTGTCGATTTTCGTGGGCCTGCTCATGGCCGGCACGGTTGTGCTTGGCGTTCTACCAGGTCTGCTGTCGTCAGCGACGTCACTAGCGAGCGTGCTCACCTCCGGCTGACCCGCACACGTCGCATCTGTCGTGATTGGGCTAAGTCCCGTCCGGTTGCAGCTTGTGATATCAGTGGCTCCCAAGGTCGATTGTGAGGATGAATACCACTGGATGCGGGTCGCTGTGCTCGCCGCCGGTGAAATCATTCGCGAACTGGTAGTTGATTCGGCCAGCACCGCTGATTTCGTAATGAATCGTCCGGGACGCTGGTTGGTAGGGCGAGTACGAACCCGTCACTGGGGACGTTCTGCCGGCACGAAATCGTTCGTGCTCACGTCGCCAAGCAGCACATCGCGGTGGTCGGAATCGCGCAATGCCCGGGCGGTTGCACGCCATTCGGCAAGCACGGAATCGAACGCATCGTTGGTTTCCGTACCACCAGCGACGGCTTCAATGGCTTCCCACAGGTCGCGCAGACATTCCGCACGATCATCAGCGTCAAAGGATTGCAACCAACCCAATCGCACATCGGACCGGCCCTCGCCTGCTTGGTGCAATGCGAGAGACCATCCGGCTACGAACCGGTCGGTTTCGACATGGTCAAGCCGCGTGAAGACCAGCGCGGTGCCGTCGACCGCACGCACGAGCGCTCCTCCCGCAGCCGCCGCGCTGAGCAGCTCAGTTCGACGATCTTTCAGATCGGTTGCTTGATAGATGATCGAGCCCACGATGATCCTCCTGACCTGAATAATGGTCATACAAACGACCACCCATCGAATTGTATGGACTAGCTTGGATGCGGCAAGTCTGTGCAAGTTCGTTGCGTCGATCTGACTGAATGTCCATTTTCGCCGTCATCGTGCTCGGTACGATCATCGATCCGCAGATCATCGCCACACGATTGGTGAGTACAGCCATCTGTGCGATCGGCCGTCCGGCCACAGGCGTGAACTGCGGACATGCATCCAGAAGCACTGTTTGATTTGAAAGAGGTGGCGCAATGTTTCGAAGTGTGAAGACCTTCGTTCTGTTGGCCGCCTTGTCGGGATTGTTGCTCGGCATTGGAGCAATGCTCGACGGCGGCACGGGTTCGTCGTCGTGGCTGACGACCATGCTGTTCGTCGCACTGGCGATGAACGCCTTTTCGTACTGGTTCTCAGACAAACTTGCCATCAAGATGGCACGCGCCAAGCCGATGGATGAGCGTCAGTATCCGGACGTCTACGCGATGGTGCGGCAGTTGTGCACGCAAGCGCAGCAGCCGATGCCGAAGCTGTTTGTTTCCCCATCACCACAGCTCAACGCGTTCGCGACCGGACGCAATCCGAGCAACGCGGCGGTGTGTATCAACCAAGGGTTGTACGAAACGCTCAACCACGACGAGCTTGAAGGTGTGATCGGTCACGAACTGCAGCACGTGTTCAACCGGGACATCCTCGTCGGCTCGGTGGCGGCCGCCATTGCGACGGCGATCACCTACCTGGCGCTGTTCCTGCGTTGGATTCCGTTTTTTGGCTCGGCTGACGACCGCGGGCCCAACCCGATCGTGGCCATCGTCGCGTCGATCGTCGCGCCGATCGCGGCAATGATTATTCAGGCGTCGATCACCCGTTCGCGCGAGTCGCTCGCAGACAAGACCGGTGCAGAATTGACCGGCAAGCCACTGGCACTCGCTTCGGCGTTAGCGAAGCTGGAAGCAGGCGCGAACGACCCACGGCGGCTGCGCGCTGGTGGTACTCCGGCCGAGACGAACGGGGCGATGCAGCACCTGTTCATCGCCGCCCCGTTTGGCGGACGCGCGGCAATGAAGCTGTTTTCGACACATCCGCCGATCCCCGAACGGATCGAAGCGCTCAAAGCGCAGGCACGTCAGATGGGCCAGTTGTAGGCCCCACGGCGCACAGCTATCAGCGCCAGCGCGAGACGAATCGTGACGAGCGTCAGAGGGTCAAGCTGGCGGCTCGCAGGTTTGCGCCACCTCGCCGGTCATCGTGCCGCCATGCGGGCGAGACGGATCACGGTGGGGGCTGGCACGTCTCGCAGGCGTACGCCCACCGGCCGGCCATGTCCCAACGCCGCACGAGCGTGCCGCATTTGCGGCAGTGTTCCTGGCGGTAGACGTAGGTGGCACGTTCGGCAGCAAGCTGCTTGCGTGACCAGCCCAACTGGCGCACATCGACGGTGACGATCCGGTTGGTGCGTACCCCGTGCCGCATCCAGGTCTGTAGCTGCGACCACATCGATTCCCACTGTTGTTCGGTAATCGTTCGTGACGGCACCTCGGGGTGGATGCCGTGGACGAACAGCAGCTCGGCACGATAGACGTTGCCGACACCGGCGATGACGCGCTGGTCCATCAGTGACTGTCCGACCGCGACTGTTCGCCGCCGCAAAGCTGCATAGCCGCGCCAGTGGTCTGTTCGTGGCCGCAACGGATCAGGACCGAGCCGTTCGACGATGGCATCACGTTCGGACGGCGTGATCAGTTCACACTGTGTCGCGCCGATCAGATCAATCCCGTGAAGACGGTTGACCACGCGATAACGGACGGTGTCACGGGGCACAGGCACCGCTGAATCGGCGAGATCGTGATGGAACACCTTGCCGAACAACCCGAGATGGATGTGAACGATGCTCCCGTCGGCATAGCGGTGGAACAGATGTTTGCCGTAAGCCTCGGCGCGTGCGAACTCGAGACCATCAAGGCGCGCTGCCGCGTCAGCGAACGTGCCTTGAGGTGACGCTACGGCAACCGGCATCTTGGCGAACCACTTCTGGTGGTCTCTGGCGAGCCGATGAATCGTGTGACCTTCGGGCATCGCCATCCGTCCATCGAGCCGTCGTCATCTCGCAGCATCGTAGGTGTGCAAGTACACGAGACTGCGTGCCAGTCAGCTACTTGTAGTTGGTGAACCGCAGCGGTGCGTCGTAGTCCTTGGATCGGGCCATCGCCTGGATCTCTTGCAGATCGTCGCGTTTCTTGCCGGTCACCCGAATGCGATCACCCATATTGGTCGGCGTCACCTTGAGTTTGGTGGCTTTGATGTCTTTGACGATGGTTTTGGCCAAGTCTGCCGGCAAGGTTGTCACCAGCTTGATGTCGATCCGGCCGCGGCCACCACTGACCTCGCGCGGCTCGCCGATGTCGAGCGCTTTGAGTGACACCTTGCGCTTGACGCACTTGTCTTTGAGAACTTCGAGCGCAGCTTTGACCCGGTCGTCGCTTGCCGACTCGACCTGGATGCCGTCGTCGCCCGACCAGGCGATGATCGTGTCGGTGTCTTTGAAATCGAACCGTGTGGCAACCTCTCTGGCCGCCTGATTGATCGCGTTGTCGACTTCCTGGGAGTCAACACCCGCTTCGATGTCGAAACTCGAATCCGCCATGAACAGCTCCTTGACGCTGTTGCTTGGGAGTAGCCAACGCCAGCTCGGCCACCAGGGTAGTCGGCCATTGATGGCTGTTGGCGGTTGATCGATGGCGTGACCGTTTCACGTGCGGTTTGCCGCTGTGCCCCGGACTGCCTACCATCTGCGCGCGCCCGGTTGGCCGGACGTACCCGGTAGTTCCGGGATTCGGAGGGATGCCCGAGTGGCCAAAGGGACCTGGCTGTAAACTAGGCGGCTTTGCCTTCGCAGGTTCGAATCCTGCTCCCTCCACAATTCGAGGCCGGCTCACACCCTGGACAGTTCGCGATACGTCGGCGCCACAGACCCACCGGTCACCGGCGCAGCGTTCGACGCTGTCCGGGGTGCTGGCTACGCTGCGCCCCGAACGTGCCCTGGTAGCTCAGTCGGCAGAGCACATCCATGGTAAGGATGGGGTCCGCGGT
>JBBDVU010000012.1:0-1975 GCA_040903225.1 Nitriliruptoraceae bacterium
GGCGGTCTCTCGGACATGTTTGGTGGGGGTGCTGGGGGAGCGCTCCAAGGTTCGGCTGTCGTCGAACGCAATCTTGACCGGATCACCGTGTTTGCGGCGATCGCATTCGGTCTGACCAATTGCCTCCTGGTTGTCTTCCTCTGATCGTGCCATGGCCCCCGTTGGCCGGTGCGGAATGCGCATCTACTGCAATCGTCGCTTGCGGTTGTTTTTCGCGACAGTTGGGCTCGTCGCGTTCGTGGTCGGCTGCACGACACCAGAGCAGCAACTTCCCGCGCCACCTCCGATTCCACCGGTGCCCAGCGACGCTGGCAGCGGTGAATCGGTAGCGCCGGGAGCGCGTGGAACGCTACGCATCGGACTGCCTGCTGATCCGTTGTCGATCGATCCCCGTTTTGTTGTTGATGACGGCGGGGAGCTCATCGTTGGCGCCTTGTTCGAGCCATTGGTTCGTTTGGATGACCGGTTGCGCGTGATGCCGGCCGCCGCTGAGTCATTCGACATTAGTTCTGACCGAATGACCTGGCGTTTCGCCTTGCGAGATGCAACGTTTCACGACGGCACGCCAGTGACCGCGGAGGATTTCGCGCGAGCATTTCAGCGCATCGCTGATGAGACGGCACGACCGTTGTCGCCGTTGGGGCATCTTTTGGAGCCGGTTGCTGGCTGGTCACAGGCGAGTCGGGGAGGTGCTCTATCCGGGGTATTTGCCGAGAGCGATGAGGTGTTGGTCATACAACTGCGGCAGCCGGATCCTGGATTCCTGTACGCGCTGGCCCATCCCGGCCTTGCACCCGTGCCGTCTGTCGCAGATGAAGATCCCGACGCGTTCACTGAACGGCCGATAGGCAACGGGCCGTTTCAGATGCTCGAACCTCGACAGCCAGGTGCGTTCGTGCGTCTAGTTCGCAATCCGGCGCATCACCGTGCCCCGCTGGTCGATGAGGTGTTATTGACCATCTACGCTGACGACACCACCAGGCAGCGGCAACTGGATGACTTACGAAATGGTGTGCTGCACGTCGGGCACATCGCGCCAGGCCATCTCGACGAAGCCCGTGAACATTTCGGTAGTTCGGTTGATGGCTACACCGGTCCTGGTGTCATCGACGGCATCACCTCGACGGTGTACCTGTATGCCTTCAACGTCGACGAGCCACCGTTTGACGACCCGACAGTCCGTCGCGCCATTTCGATGACGATTGACCGCAACTACCTGGCTGACGCAGTAATGCAAGGTTCGCGTGTTGCGGCAACGTCGATCGTTCCACCGCCGGTCCCAGGTAGTCAGCCAGGGGTTTGTGCGTACTGCACCCATGATCCAGTTCGCGCGATCGAATTGTTCAACTCAACAGGAGTTGACCTGACGTCGATGACCTTGACTTACAGCCGCGGCGCTACCCATGCGGCGATTGCTGAACAGGTTGCGGCGGACATCGAACGGGCGTTGGGAATCAACGTGAATCTGCGCGGTATGGACCTGGCACCGTTTGCGCAGTCAATCGCTGCCGGAAACGTTTCCGTGTTTCGACTTGGCTGGAGGCCCACCCGTCCGACGCCAGATGCATACCTTCGACCACTGTTTCACAGCAGCAATATCGGCGGCGACAATTTGAGTCGCTACGACCGCGCCGACGTCGACGAGATCCTTGACCAGGCGCAAGCGGTACCAGAACTAGGCACGTGGCTGCGGCGGTTACAGGAAGCTGAGCAGCTCATCGTGGACGATATGGCGGTCATGCCCCTGCTGTACTACCGACACAGTGTGGTGATCACACCCCAGGTCGAAGGCGTTCGATGGCCGCCGGTCGGTGCAGCCGACCTGACCGAAGCGAGACTTGGCGGTGCGCAATAGTGCGCGCATAGGCCCGTTCGCAGCAAATGTTCGCACCGGCTACGATCCCCGATCGCATCCCGCAAGACACCACGCGCGAGTGGCGGAATTGGCAGACGCGCACGGTTGAGGGCCGTGTGT
>JBBDVU010000013.1:0-11805 GCA_040903225.1 Nitriliruptoraceae bacterium
ATTGCGATTGTCGCTGATGAGACGGCTGACGCGGCCATTATCGCCGCAGACCTGGTTGCCCAAGCCGAGCACGACGAACTCGCAGGCGTCTTGTTGATCACCCCTGTTGCCGAGCTGATTGAGCCGGTCGAAGCTGCGCTGGAAACCGAGGTTTCCGCGACCCGCCATCGCGAACGCGTCGAGGCAGCGCTTGCTGGTCAAGGCACCGTCGCGCTCGTCGACGACCTCGATCATGCCATCGCCGTTGCCGAGGCCTACGCCGCAGAGCACCTGGAGATTCACACGGCTGACGCCGACAACGTTGCCCAACGGATCCGTTATGCCGGCACGACGTTCATTGGCCCGTCGACGCCGGTGTCGCTGGGGGACTATGCCGCCGGCCCGAACCACACGCTGCCGGTCTTGGGGACCGCCCGGTTTGCGTCGGGGCTTACCACGGCGTCGTACATGGTTGCCGTCAACCACGTCACCTATGACGCAACCGCGCTTGCGGAACTAGCGAGCACGGTTGAACAACTTGCCCGCGCGGAGGATTTGCCGGCTCACTATCGGGCCGTCGAAGTGCGCTTGGAGCGTGCAACGTGACCGCCGAGCGCGTACCGGTTCGAGAAAGCTTGCGTGACGTCGAGCCATATGGCGCGCCCCAACTCGACGTTCCGGTGCGACTGAATACCAACGAGACTCCGGAGCCACCTCCCGACGCATTTCTGTCGGCCTATGTCGACCGGATCGGCACAACGTCGCTGAACCGCTATCCGGATCGTGACCATGTCGAACTGCGGCGCTCCATCGCCGCCCGTCACGACGTCGCGGTGGAACAGGTGTGGGCCGCCAACGGCTCCAATGAAGTCATCATGCAGCTGCTGCAGGTGTACGGGGGTGTGGACCGCACGGTCGCCAGCGTCAGCCCCAGCTACTCGATGTATCCCGAGTTTTGCCGGACGACACAGACCGGCTTTGTCGAGGTCGATCTTCCGGACACCTTCGAGTTCACCGCTGCGACAGCCGCAGCTCTTGCCGCCACTGGCGCTGATGTGATCCTGCTCGCCTCGCCCAACAATCCGGTGGGCAACGTGATCGACCAGGGCCATTTCGTGCGGCTCCACGACCAAACCGATGCGCTGATCATTGCCGATGAGGCATACGTAGAGTTTGCCGATGGTGATTGCAGCGTGGTGCCGTTGGTAGCGAAGTTGCCGCGCCTGGTTGTGGTGCGGACCCTGTCGAAGGCGTTCCGTCTTGCGGGCCTGCGACTCGGCTATCTGGTGGCGGCACCATGGGTGGTCGCCGACGTCCAGAAAGTGCGTCTGCCGTACCACCTTGATTCGCTGAAACAGATTGCCGGTGTCGTCGCACTTGAACGCGAACCGGAGTTTCTCGCGCATCGTGCGATGATCGTGGCTGAACGTCACCGGATGGTCGCCGCGCTCGCCGAGTTGCCGCAGGTTGAGGTATATCCGTCTGCCGCCAATTTCGTCTTGATTCGATCAACGGTCGACGAGCTTTTCGATCGACTGTTGGCTCGTGGTGTGCTGGTTCGCGACTTCTCGACTACACGTCGGCTCCAAGGTTGCATCCGCGTGACAATCGGTACACCCGACGAGAACGAAGCGTTCTTGACCGCTGTGCGTGACGTCATCGTCGAAGCGACCGATTGACTCCCGAGGTTTGCCAGCGCACGGGTGTCACGTACGGCGTTGCGTTGGACCTATCCTTAGCGGCAGCCAGTCAAGGACTTTCATCGTGGCACAACGCACCGCGTCCGTGGAACGCAAGACAAAAGAAACCAACGTCGAGGTCACGGTCGATCTCGATGGGATCGGCAACTGTTCGATCGCCACCGGTGTGCCGTTCTTTGACCACATGCTCGAACAACTCGGCCGGCACGGGCGGATCGACTTGACGGTCAAAACCGACGGGGACCTTGAAATCGATGCGCATCACACCGTCGAGGACACCGGTATCGCGCTCGGTCAGGCGCTGGCTCAAGCGTGGGGTGACCGGGGTGGCGTCGAGCGTTTCGGCGATGCGACCGTACCGATCGACGAAGCGTTGACACGTGTCGCAATCGATCTGTCCGGTAGGCCGTATCTGGTCTATCACGTTGACACCCCGGTTGAGGTGGTTGGCACGTTCGAAACGACACTCGTCAAGCATTTCTTCGAAGCCCTGATAGCCAACGCCCGAATCACCTTGCACGTCGAGAACATCAGCGGCGACAACACGCACCACATTTTCGAGTCAGTGTTCAAAGCGGTCGCGGTCGCACTCCGCCGTGCCATAGCGGTCACCGGGTCTGGCGTCCCGTCTACGAAGGGCACCCTGCAGTGACGCTGCGCATTGCCGTACTTGACTACGGTGCTGGCAACGTGCGTTCGGCACGTCGCGGTTTTGATGCGGCAGGCGCGGTTGCCGAAGTTGTCGCTGACCCCCGGAAAGCTCGCCAGGCTGACGCGCTTGTTGTGCCAGGCGTCGGTCATTTCTCGTCGTGCCTGGCGAATCTGCGAATTTCAGGTCTGCACGAGGTGTTGCAGGCGTTCATCGTTGAACAGCGTCCGGTGTTTGGCATCTGTGTGGGGATGCAACTCCTCTATGCGGGATCTGAAGAAGGCGATGAGCCGGGGTTGGCACTGTTGCCCGGAGCCGTTGTGCGTTTTCCGTCCAATGCAATCGTCCCACATCTCGGCTGGGACACGATCCAGGTCTGTGACGACTTGCCCTCGCACGATGGCGCACTCGTCGAAGGTCTGGACGGGGAACGCCTGTATTTCACGCATTCGTACTATTCGGTTCCTGCAGACGAATCCCATGTGCTGGCAACCTGTCGCTATGGTGGCACGAACTTTCCATGCGTGGTTCGTGAGGGCAGCGTTGTCGGCACGCAGTTTCATCCCGAGAAATCAGGTGCGATCGGCCAGCGTCTTCTGACGAACTGGCTGCGGTCCGCAGCGACGACCAGCGTCGCCTAAACGCTGGATTGTTGCCTGTTGCCACGGAAACTAGAACGCTCCAAAGGCCTGCTGTGTTCACGTTGTATCCCGCCGTCGACATCAAGGACGGCCACGCGGTCCGTCTGACCCAAGGTCGAGCTGACGAAGAGACCGTCTACGACGTCGATCCGGTCGCCGCTGCACAGCGGTTCGCTGACGCTGGTGCACAGTGGCTGCATGTCGTCGACCTGGACGCGGCATTCACCGGTGACCCGAAGAATCGCCATCTGATCGAACAGATCGTCGTTGCTACGGGTTGCAAAGTGCAGGCTTCAGGCGGTGTGCGAACTATCGACGACGTCGATGCATCATTGTCGTACGGCGCCGAACGGGTGGTCATCGGCACGATGGCGCTCACCGACCCGTCGTTTGTCAGCGACGTGCTTGATCGCTTTGGTCCCGTGATCGCGGTCGGCCTTGACGCGCGCGGTACGACACTGCAGGCGCGCGGGTGGACCGAAGAAGCCGGCGATCTGTTTGAGGCGTTGCGGGTCTTCACGGATATGGGCGTACCGCGATTCGTGTACACCGACGTTGCGCGCGACGGCATGCTTCAGGGACCCAACATCGAGATGTTGTGCCGTGTCGCCGACGTCACGAGCGCCTCGGTGACCGCTTCCGGCGGGGTCAGCAGCCTCAACGACCTCGCCGCACTCGCGACCTGCCACGAACGAGTTGATGCCGCGATCGTTGGGAAAGCGATCTACAGCGGTGCCGTCGAGCTCGCCGATGCACTGGCGATGGCCGCGACGGCACGTGACTGAAGCTTGGAGCTGAAGCGCAATGCAGCCATCAACGCAAAGCGGACTGGCAGTTCGGGTCATTCCCTGCCTGGATGTGACCGAGGGTCGGGTCGTCAAAGGGATCAATTTCGTCGGCCTTCGAGATGCCGGCGATCCGGTCGAGCTTGCCCGCACGTACGACGAGGAGGGCGCCGACGAACTGGTCTTTCTCGACATCACGGCCTCCAGTGACGGGCGCGAGACCATGATTGACGTCGTCGAGCGTGTCGCCGACGAAGTGTCGATCCCGTTTGCGGTTGGTGGTGGTCTGCGTTCGCCCGACGATGCCCGCCGCATGCTGCATGCCGGCGCCGACAAGATCGCCTTCAACACCGCTGCGGTTCGCGATCCGAATGTGCTGTCGCAGACGGCCGATGCGGTTGGTGCGCAGTCAGTGGTGATCGCCGTAGATGCTCGACGGAGGACAGCCGATCAACCGGAAGACGGCTGGGAGTTGACCATTAACGGTGGCCGTACTGACACAGGCATCGACGTGGTGTCCTGGTGTGCCGAAGCGACACGGCGCGGTGCAGGCGAGATCCTGCTCACCTCAATGGATCGAGATGGGACCGGCGACGGGTTTGATATCGAACTGCTTCAGGCGGTGACAGGTGCCGTCGGTGTACCGGTTATCGCATCGGGTGGAGCGGGAACAACAGAACACATGGTGGCCGCTGCGCGTGATGGTCACGCCTCGGCTGTGCTCGCAGCGACCATCTTCCATTTTGGGCAATTGCGGATTCGTGACGTCAAAGCCGCCATGGAAGCGGAAGGGCTGCCGGTACGCACGGTGTGATGGAGCGAGCTGAGGTCCTGCCGTCGCTACCCCAGGCCGAATCGCTGCATGATGCGTGCTTCGAACAGGTCGGCACACGCTTGTGGATCACCGGACTGCCGCACACACTCGGCCATAGCGGCAAAATCTGCGGTTGGCATGAGGAACAGCACCACGAACGCAGTTGAAGCGATGCCAAACACGATCGCAAGCGCACCAGTGATAATCCCCGCCATCGCCGCAGACTTGCCGACGAGCAGTTCTTTGGCTTTCTTACGCCCAACGATCCCAAGTACCAATGCCACGATGCCGCCGAGCACACCGATCAGGCCGATGAACGGCACAACGGCGAGCAGCATCGACAAAACTCCAACGACCAGTGCGATGACGGCGGACGCGTTGCTGCCTGACCGCTCTGTGCTGGCCGCTTCGGCCGGCGGACTACCGTTAGGGCCGGCATCTGCCGCGTAGGCGGGCTGGCGAGATATGTCCTGCAGCAGTCCGCTTTTGCCCGATGTGCTGGTGGTGGCGGAGGCGTCGCGTGCGCCGGCCATATCAGTGTCCGATGGCAGACCCACAGCTGATTGATCGCCGCCAGTCTGGTCCGTTGCGGCAGTCTGGTCCGGTGATGGACTGTCACCTGATTGCGTGTCGCTGGGTTGCTGGCCGGTACCACCCGCATCAGCATCACCCGCATCGACCGGTGCCGAGCCGGCAGCTACTTCGCTTTCGCCCGCAGATGTACTGCCATCGCCGGTTGCGGTGGAACTCGGGGTTGCCTGGCCGGTGTCGGGCTGCTGTTGAGCGGCGGCTTCGTTTGCATCAGCCCCCGATTCGGCCGCGGCGGAACTCGTCGCTGGCGATTGTCCTTGCTGGGATGCTGCAGCAGCCTGTTGTTGGGCATCTGCAGGTGTGCCCGGGAGCGGATCGATCGCGGCGACGCCGCCGTTCGCAACGTGCTCAGTCCACTGTTGGCCATCCCAGTAGCGGTACTCGTGCCGCCCGGTCGGGTCGGGGTGCCATGCTGCTGGTGTACTCACGAACCTGCTCCTTGACCTGGCTGCTGCGTGTGTCATCGGTGTGCGTTGCACTGGGGATAACCGTAGTTGACCGAGCGTGCCAGGGCGAGCCGCAGGCGCTAGTACGCTGCGAATCGGAAACCGTCTCGGTGGTGAACATGCCTGAACCGTTCGATGCTCAGCTGCGGCAGCAGTTGCGATTTGATGCGAACGGGCTCATCGCGGCAATCGTGATCGACCATGTTCGTCGCGACGTCCTGATGCTGGCGTGGATGAACGAAACGTCGCTGGCTCAAACGCTAGCGATCGGTGAGACCGTGTTTTATAGCCGTTCTCGCCAACAGCTTTGGCATAAGGGTGCAACGTCAGGCAACATCCAACGAGTTGTCGCAATCCATGTTGATTGCGACGGCGATGCCCTGTTGATCGAGGTCGAGCAGCTCGGTGCCGGTGCGTGCCACACCGGCGAACGGTCCTGTTTCCATCGCGATCTGGCGGTCGCCGCAAGCCGGGACGAGTGACACGCGAGGTGACCATGTCGTTGCAGCCAACACGCCAGGAATTTGAACGCCTGGCGGCGACGTCCGGTGTTGTGCCGGTTCGTCGTGAAGTGCTGGCCGACTTGGAAACGCCGTTGTCGGTGTACGCCAAGCTGGCTGGCGAGGGTCCGAAGTTTCTGCTCGAATCCGCTGAGCACGGCGAACGGTGGGGACGATTCTCGTTCGTCGGGTTCGACCCGTTCCTGGTGTTGCGCGGACGTGACGGTGCCATCAGCTGGCAAGGTTCGCCGCCCGAGAGCACAAAAGGTGCAACCGGTCCGCTGGATGCGCTCGCTCGGGCCATGTCGGCATTGTCCGCCGCCGCACTCGACGACCTCCCACTGCACGGCGGCGCGGTCGGCTATATCGGCTACGACGCGGTTCGTGAGATCGAGCGTATTCCCGCCACCGGACGGGACGACCTCGGCATCGACGACGTGACGATGATGTTTCCTCGGCATGTCGTCGCGTTCGATCATCTCCGCCAGGTGATCACCGTCGTCACCAACGTCGTGACGCGCGACCAGGATCCAGCAACCTACGGGGATCTGTACGACGACGCCGTGGACGCCACCAACGCTGTTGTGCAACGGCTCGGCACCTCACTCGACGATGTTCGTCCGGTGAGCCCACCTAGCCGAGGCTCCGGTGACCCCGCACCGTCAAATCTCGATCCCGGTGAGTATCAGCGCATGGTGGCGGCAGTCAAGGACTACATCCGTGCCGGCGATACGTTCCAGACAGTCGTGAGCCAACGGTTCGCGCTGCCGACACAAGCATCAGCATTCGACATCTACCGGGTGTTGCGCGTGATCAACCCGTCTCCGTACCTCTACCTGTTGGATCTTGGGGATGCGCAGATCATCGGTTCGTCACCAGAAGCTTTGGTGCAGGTGACCGGACGCCATGTTGAAACGTGGCCGATCGCCGGTACCCGGCGCCGCGGTGAGACACCGCAAGAAGATCGAGATCTGGAAGCAGAGCTCGTTGCCGACGCCAAAGAACGGGCCGAGCATGTCATGCTGGTGGACCTGGCGCGCAACGACCTGGGACGGGTCTGCGAGACCGGTTCCGTCCGGGTTGACGAGATGATGAAGGTTGAACGGTTCAGTCACGTCATGCATTTGACCAGCGCGGTAAGTGGCGTGCTGCGTGACGGGCTCGGTCCCGTCGACGTGTTGCGTGCCGTGTTTCCGGCCGGCACAGTCTCGGGTGCACCGAAGGTGCGTGCGATGGAGATCATCGACGAGCTTGAACCAACCCGCCGAGGACCGTACGCCGGTGCCGTTGGCTATGTTGACTTCGCCGGAAATCTTGACACCTGCATCACCATTAGGACCGTCGTGTTACACCGCAACACCGCCTATGTGCAGGCCGGTGCTGGCATCGTGGCCGACTCGCAGCCCGATGCGGAGGAACAAGAGACCCGCAGCAAGGCGGATGCGGTCATCGCGGCTATTCGCGCTGCTGAGCAGCTACGCGCATGACGAACTATCTCGACCGCCTGCTCGATGGAGCACACCGACGTGTTGCGACAGCCCGCCAACGTGAACCGCTCGAGCAACTGCGGGAGCGCGCTGCCGAGATTTCTGCCGCACCGTCCCTGCGAGATGCGCTGACGCAGCCGGGTGTCAGCGTGATCGCCGAAATCAAACGCGCATCGCCGTCTAAAGGGTTATTGGCGCCGGATCTCGACGTCGATGACCTCGCGTCGGAGTATGTCAGCGCCGGGGCCGCCGCGATTTCGGTTCTGACCGAACCGGACCAGTTCTTGGGTTCGCTCGGCGATCTTGAGACCGTCGCCGGACACGGCGTGCCGACCTTGCGCAAAGACTTCATCCTCGACCGCTATCAGATCTGGGAGGCGCGTGCAGCCGGAGCTTCGGCGGTGCTGCTCATCGTGGCCGCGCTCGATACGGCACTTCTGGCCCAACTCTACGACGAGATCCTTGCTGCAGGCATGACGCCACTCGTCGAAGTGCATGACCTCGCCGAAGCGCAGGTGGCTAGCGGGATGGGAGCTGAGGTCATCGGCGTCAACGCCCGCGACCTGCGTACCTTTGAGATTGACCCTCAGGCATTCGGCCGGATTCGACCGTTTCTCGGAGCGGGTGTCGTCGCTGTAGCCGAGTCTGGCGTGCGTATACCGGATGACATCGTCGGGTACGCGGACCAAGGGGCGGACGCGGTGCTAGTTGGCGAGTCGCTGGTGACCGCCGGCGATCCCGCTACGGCCCTGCGCGCTTTGGTTGACGCCGGTCGAACTGCCCGACGCGAGCAGTGAGGAGCACCATCGTGACGTCCGACAAGACCACCACAGCGACCCGGGAAGGCTATTTCGGTGAGTTCGGTGGCCAGTATGTACCTGAAGCGCTCTCTGGGGCGCTGGCGCAACTGATCGAAGCTTGGAACGAGGCCCAGCATGACGTGACGTTCAGCACGGAGCTTGATGGGCTGCGGCGTCACTACGGCGGCCGGCCCACCCCGCTCTATCACGCAACCCGGTTGTCTGCGGAAGCGGGGATGGAGGTTTGGCTCAAGCGAGAAGACCTTGCGCACACCGGCTCGCACAAACTCAACAATGTCGTGGGACAGGCATTGCTTGCTCAGCGGATGGGCAAGCCGCGGGTGATCGCAGAGACTGGCGCGGGTCAGCACGGTGTCGCGACAGCTACTGCCGCGGCATTGTTCGGATTGGAATGCACCGTGTACATGGGTGCTGAAGACTGCCGCCGCCAGCGCCTCAACGTTGTCAGGATGCAACTGCTCGGCGCTGAAGTCGTCCCAGTAACCAGTGGCACACAAACGCTCAAAGACGCCATCAACGAGGCGATGCGTGACTGGGTCACCAACGTTCACACCACGCATTACCTCATTGGCTCGGCGATGGGTCCCCATCCCTTTCCGACGATTGTGCGCGAACTGCAGAAAATCATCTCGATTGAGACTAAACAGCAGTTTGCGGATCAGGCGTCAGGCATTCCCGATGCGGTCATCGCCTGCGTCGGAGGTGGTTCCAACGCGATCGGCTCGTTTGCCGACTGGATCGATGTTGACGGGGTGCAGCTTGTCGGGGTCGAGGCCGCCGGTGAAGGTGTTGGTTCAGGCCGTTCGGCTGCCACGATTAGCGAAGGTCGCGAAGCTGTGCTGCACGGGTCGCGTTCGATCGTGTTGGTAGATGACGACGGCCAGGTACGCCCGGCCCATTCGATCTCAGCGGGCCTCGACTATCCGGGCGTAGGTCCCGAACACGCCTGGCTGGCTTCGACCGGTCGCGCCACGTACGTAGCGGCCACCGATGAGATGGCGCTGCACGGATTCCGTCGCACCTGTGAACTCGAAGGCATCATCCCGGCACTGGAACCGGCCCACGCCGTCGGTTGGCTCCTTGCCCACGGCAACGAAACGTTCGGTCCGGATGCCCGCGTCGTCGTCACGATGTCCGGCCGCGGCGACAAGGATGTCGACGAAGTTGTCGAAGTCGCGGGTTGGGATGTCGGTGTCGACCGCGCGTTCGCGGCGACGGAACGGTCGCCAACATGACCACTGGAGCCGGGCGGATCGCGGCGGCGTTTGCGAACGCTCGAGACGAGAATCGGGCAGCGCTGATTACGTATCTCACGGCGGGCTATCCGGACTTGAACACGTCACGCGCCTGTTTTGAAGCGGCGGTCGCCGCAGGAGCCGACCTAATCGAAGTCGGTATTCCGTTCTCTGATCCGATGATGGACGGTCCGATCATCCAAGCCGCCAATCAGCATGTGCTTGATGCCGGCATCGGCGTTGGTCAGCAACTCGCGTTGATTGGCGACCTGGGGCACCTTGACGTCCCCAAGGTGGTCATGACCTACGTGACCATAGCTGACACACGTGGGTACCAACGGTTCGCCCGAGAATGTGCTGATGCGCAGGTTTCCGGGGTGATCCTTCCCGACTTGCCGGTGGCAGAAGCCGACGCGTGGCGGCGGGCTGCTCGCGACCATCAACTGGCCACAATTTTCTTGGCTTCTTCGGTTTCAACGGACGCACGCCTGGCGGCAATCGGACAGGCGTCGACCGGCTGGGTGTACGCGACCGGGCTACTCGGCGTCACTGGCGTCAAGTCCGTCGCCAGTGACGAAACCGAAGCGCTGGTTGCGCGGGTTCGAGAACACACCAGCCTGCCGATTGCGGTTGGCATCGGGGTCAAAGATCGCGATTCTGCTGGTCAGGTCGCGCGTTACGCCGACGGGGTGATCGTCGGATCGGCCATCGTGCAAGCCATCGGCGATGGCTCTGCTGCCGGTGCGCCCGAGCGTGTCGCCACATTGGTGAACGAACTTCGCGAAGGTGTCTCGCGGCGTTGACCGCTGTCAGCGGTTGATTCTGGCGCAGACCTCAGTCGGAAGCACTCAGGTCTCAGTTTGACTCCTACTAGCGAATCCGTAGGTTGGGGTCATTCCGTGATTACAACTAGGAGATTTGCTTTTGCGTTTGAAAAGACGAGCAACACGTTGGTCGTTCATCCCACTCATGTTCGCGTTAGCGCTGGTGTTGGCGGCCTGCGGCGGCGACGATGCGCCGGTGGATGAACCCGCTGACGAACCTGACGTCGAAGAACCTGCTGCTGAAGAACCGGCTGACGAAACCGCCGCCGTTGAGATCAGCGGCGACGTCGAGATGGCCCGTGCAACCTGGGACACCGAATACTTCCTTGCGGAGATTTACTACCAGTTGCTCACTGAATTGGGCTACGACGTCACGCACCCCGAGAACAACGAGCTGGGTGCCGAACTGTTCTACCAGGCACTGGATCAGGGTGATCTCGACTTGTGGGCCAACGGTTGGTTCCCACTGCACGACCCATTCTTCGAAGAAACCACCAATGCCGTCAAAGTAGGGACGATGATCCCGGCCGGTGGGTTCAACGGCTACTTGATCGACAAGGCGACCGCTGACGAATACGACATCACGTCATTCGAACAGATCGCCGAAAACCCTGAACTCAACGCGCTGTTCGATTTCGACGGTGACGGTCGCGCAGACCTCGTGGGTTGTGACGCAGGTTGGGGTTGCTTCGAAGCGATTGAACAGCACCTCGCTGACACCAGTTACGACGAAACCGTCAACCACCTCAGCGCCCAGTACTCGGTCTTGATGACTGATCTGTTGGCACGTTACGAGCGTGGCGAGTCGGTGTTCTTCTACACCTGGACACCGAATTGGACCGTTGGTGCGTTGGTTCCCGGCGAAGACGTTGTCTGGCTCGAAGCGCCGTCACACCCGCACGGCAACGAGCCGATCGACGGTGTCGTTGGTTGTGCTGGTGACCTTGACCCATGTCACACCGGCTGGAATGCCGACGACATTCAGGTTGTCGCCAATGCGGACTTCCTCGCAGCAAACCCTGCTGCGGCAGCGCTGTTCGAAGCAGTCGAAATCCCGCTGGCCGACTCGGCGGATCAGAACCTGCGGATGCAGGACGGCGAAGACTCGCTGGCCGATGTTGCCCGCCACGCACAGGAGTGGATCGACGGCAACCGCCCTCTGGTTGATGAGTGGCTCGACGCGGCCCAAGCCGCTGCATAACGTACTTTCAGGCCCGCTGCGGGCCTGAAAGCGCAGGTGGTGCGCCGCCGGCTTCCGGGATGCTGGATGCGGGCGGCGCACGCCGCTGTCCAACGGGCTTGGGTGTGGGAGCGCAAGCGCCGGTTCGCCCTC
>JBBDVU010000014.1:0-11604 GCA_040903225.1 Nitriliruptoraceae bacterium
TCATCCAGATCTGTCCGGTTGGTGCGTTGACCTCGACGGCCTACCGCTTCAAGGCACGGCCGTTCGACGTGGTGACCACACCGAGTGTGTGTGACCACTGTTCGGCTGGCTGCACGCTGACCGTTCAGTCGCGCCGCGGCGAAATCCAACGCCAGCTGGCCCGCACCAACATGGCTGTCAACGAAGCATGGAACTGTGACAAAGGCCGGTTTGGGTTCCGTCACCTCACCGCCGCCACACGCGTGACCTCCCCGCTGATGCGGGACAACGGTGAGCTGGTCGAAGCCTCCTGGATCCAGGCGCTCAAGAAAGCAAGCGCCGCTATCGCCGCAGCCAACGCCGAGGGGCCTGGTCGTGTCGCTGTTCTCACTGGCGGGCGGCTGGCCGACGAAGACGCATATGCCGTCAGCAAGTACGCGCGGAGCGTGTTGGGCACCGACGATGTCGATTTCCGGACCCGGTTCGCCGCCGCTTCCGAGACGAACGAACTTGCCGCGGTCGCCGGCAGCCCGACGGCGACGTACGCAGATATCGAAGCCAGCGACGTCATCGTGGTTGCGGGTATCGACCCGGAAGAAGAAGTCCCGATCCTGTATCTGCGACTGCGCAAGGCATGGCGCAACCATCGGGCACGCATCGTCGTGGTCGGGCCACATCAAGGCACGCTTGCCGACATCGCTTGGCGGCATGTGCCGACTGGCGTCGCCGATGAAGCTGCCACCCTGGCCGGACTACTCGGCGCCGGCGACGGCGCCGGCGCCGACGCCGCTGATGCACTCGCTGCAGCGCAGCAGGTCGCGGTGGTGGTGGGTGAACGTGCCGGTGCCGGCAGTATCACTGCGGGCCGTCAGCTGGCATCCAACGCAGCGGGTGACAACGATCCGGTGTTTGCGTATGTGGCACGGCGTTCGGGTGCGCGTGGTGCGATCGATGCGGGTCTGGTCAGCGGGTTGTTGCCCGGTGGCCGGCTGCTGACCGACGAATCCGACCGTGGCGACGTAGCAGCCGTCTGGGGCGACCTGCCGTCGACGCCGGGCCGGGATCTGCACGCCATTCTCGCCGACGCCGCCGCAGGCAAGATCGACGTCCTGCATCTCATCGGGGTCGACATCTCGCGTGACGTCGCCGCCAGCGCACTGGGTCGCAAAGCCCTCGAAAAGGCGGGCACCGTCATCGTCCAAGATCTGGCGCTGACCGACACCGCACAGCTGGCCGACGTCGTGCTGCCAGCGACCGCCCGCCAGGAACGTGCCGGCACCGCGACCAACTTCGAAGGCCGTGCCCAGGCCTTCCAGCGTGCCGTCGACGCAGCTGGGCTCGCGCTCGACGACTGGGAGATCATCCGGCAGCTGTCTGCGGTGCTCGGCAAAGACCTCGGGTTTGATGACCTTGCGGGCATCCGCGCCGAGATGGACCGGCTTGGCCGTCGTCCTGAACCGCACGCACACCACGAATCGGTCGAACAATCGTCGGTCGAACAATCGGACAGCACAGCCACGGGTGACGAAGCAGGCGCAGCCACCGATGCGGAATCGGACAGCGCAGCCACCGCTGCCGCAGCGGCCGATGCCGATGGGGTGTTTGCGGCGGTCGTGCGGCCGCTGTTGCTCGACAATGGGACCATGCTCACCGGCGCCGCCGACCTGCTCGCGACTGCTCGGGTTGCGGCGGCACAGATCGCTCCAGAAGATGCTGCCGAACTGGGGATCAGCGACGGCCAACAACTCAAGGTCAATGTCGCGAGCGGTTCGGGCAACGGCTCAGTCGAACTCGTCGCCGAAGTGACGCGTGCAGTTGCGCCCGGATTCTTGGCACTTCCAGCCAACTCGACGGCGCCTGCGATTATTGGGCTGGTCGGCGAAGATGGCCAGTTGGCTGTCACGGTCGAAGCGCTGACAGCCCGCGACGAGGAGGTGGCCTGATGGAAACACCTCTGTGGGTTTCGGTGCTCACCACTGTGGTGGTGTTCACCTACTTCCTGCTGGTCACAGCACTGCTCATCTGGGCCGAACGCCGTGTCGTTGCCCGGATGCAGTCTCGCTTGGGCCCGAACCGGGTCGGACCGTTCGGCGTTCTCCAGACGCTGGTCGACGGCGTCAAGATGTTCTTCAAAGAAGACGTCACCCCCAGCATGGTCAAGCAGCCGATCTTCACGATCGCTCCGCTGATCGGTGTGGTCGCCGGTTTTCTTTCGATTGCGGTCATTCCGATTGGTGGCGACATCACCTTGTTCGGTGAGACGTTCACGCTGGTGGTCGCCGACCTGCACATCGGGGTGCTCTGGGTGCTGGCGATGGGTTCAATCCACGTCTACAGCGTGTTCCTGGCTGGCTGGTCTTCCACATCGCCGTACCCGCTGCTCGGTGGCATCCGCTCAAGCGCGCAGATGGTCTCCTACGAGATCGCCCAAGGTCTGGCCGTGGCCAGCGTGTTCATCTACACCGGTTCGCTTCGAGTTTCCGACATCGTCGCCGCCCAGTCGGGTGACGGGCTGATCGCAGGCATGCCCGGCTGGTATGCGATCCCGTTGCTGCCTGCGTTCCTGGTCTTTGTGATCGGCATGGTCGCTGAAGCCGGCCGTCCCCCGTTCGACCTGGCTGAAGCCGAAGGCGAGCTGGTCGCCGGGTTCCACACCGAATATTCGGGTATGCGATTCGGCATGTTCATGCTCGCCGAATTCATGTCGGTGGTGACGATGTCAGCCATCGTTGTCACGCTGTTCCTTGGCGGACCGAGCGGACCGACGTTCGGCTTGCCTGAACCGATCGCGGCGCTCATGCCGACCGTTTGGTTCACGCTCAAGATGTCGGCGTTCATCTTCTTCTTCATCTTGCTGCGCGGTGCGCTGCCACGATCCCGGTACCACCGTCTCATGGATCTGGGTTGGAAGGTCCTCATCCCGGTCGCACTGGTGTGGACACTGGTGACAGCCGCGTTTGTGCTCATCAACGAACAGGGCGGCCTGCCGACTTCCGCGCGCCTCGGCCTGCTCTCGGTCGCCGGCCTGATGGTTGTGGTGCTGATCGTTCTGTCGGCGACCCAGGCCAGCGACACGCCGGCGACCCAGACCAGTGAAGCGTCGGCCGGTGATGTCCACGCCGGCAGTGCTGCCACTTCCGACGATTCTGCCACCTCCGACGACTCTGCTACCCCTGAGGAGGTGGTCCGATGATTGACATCGGCCTCCCGTCCGCCGTTGTGACCCTGTTGACGTTCGTCTTCCTGGCCGTGCTCATGTGGGTGCTGCTCACCCGCACCGTGCTCGGCCGTGGGTTCTCGGTGCCGCTCAAGACGATGTTCCGCAAGCCTGAAACGGCCCAGTATCCCGAAGAGCCTCGCCCAGTGACGCCGCGCTTTCATGGGCGGCACCAGCTGAACCGGTACGACGACGGCCTGGAAAAATGCATCGGCTGTGAACTGTGCGCCTGGGCATGTCCCGCCGATGCGATCTACGTGCAAGGGGCTGACAACACGCTTGCCGAGCGCTTTTCGCCGGGTGAGCGTTACGCCGAGGACTACCAGATCAACTACAACCGGTGCATTCTGTGCGGATTGTGCATCGAGGCGTGCCCGACACGTGCGCTGACGATGACCGCGGACTACGAGATCTCTGAAGATCGCCGCGATGACTTGATCTACACCAAAGACCGTCTGCTCGAACCGCTGCCCGAAGGCAGCTTGGAGACCCCGCACACTGACGCTGAAGTGCGCGCGCGTGGCACCAACTACTACGGTGGGCTGGCGGTCACACCTCCTACTGTCCACGGCGGCCGCGCAACGGCGGCGACGGCGGCACCGTTCGTGTTTGCCGGCCAACTCATCCCGGAGATCAGCTTCCGGCAGGACGACGAGGGAGCGGAGTAGATGGGGTTGACTGTCGTGGCCAACGCGCTGTTGGGCGGTGGCGATCAGCTGACGGCCGAAGTGGTGCTGTTCTGGGTCTTCGCGGTGCTGGCGCTCGGGTCGGCGCTGGCTGTGGTGACGATGCGAAACATCGTCCATGGCGCGCTGATGCTGGTCATCAATCTGCTGGCAATCGCGGGTCTGTACCTCACGCTCGAATCGTCGTTCTTGTCGATCATCCAGGTGCTGGTCTACGCCGGCGCCATCATGGTGCTGTTCCTGTTTGTCATCATGCTGCTGGGGGTCAACCGGGACGACCTGTTGATTGCTCGCAGCTTGCGAACGAGAGTGCTCGCGATCGTCGCTGGCGTGGCGCTGTCGGGCGCCCTGCTGCTCGCGTTCGTGGGTCCCTACACCACGTCAGACTCGATCTGCGGCCCCGATGCGACCGAAACGGTGGCCGGCGACGGCACTGTTCGCTGCATCGGGCTGGCCGAGCGCCTGGGTGACGACACCTCCGGTGTGGCGTTCCTCGGCCGGCAGCTGTTCACCCGGTACACGTTCCCATTCGAGCTGTCGGCGTTGCTGTTGACCGTGGCGACCATCGGCGCGGTCATCCTCGCCAGGCGGCGTGACCTGGAACCCGAAGATCTCGACCCGGAAGGCCCGGACTCTGACGGCCCGGACTCTGACGGCCCTGAACGCAGCGGCCGTGACGAGCAGGAGCGCTAAACGATGGCGATCGGCTACTACTTCATCCTGTCCGCACTGCTGTTCGTCGTTGGCCTTGTCGGCGTGCTGGTCCGGCGCAATGCGATTGTGCTGTTCATGTGTGTCGAACTGATGCTCAACGCGGTCAACCTGACGCTCGCCGCGGCCGCGCGCATGTGGGGCGGGCCTGACGGGCAGGTGTTCGTGTTCTTTGTCATCGTCGTTGCCGCAGCAGAAGTCGTGGTCGGACTTGCGCTGATCGTCAACCTGTTCTTCCGGCGTGGAACTCTCGACGTCGACGTTCCCCAGTTGTTGAGGTACTGACGTGACGACCGTTCTGCTTGCCGCCGAGGCTGCGGCTGTCAACGAGGTGGTGCGGGCCACCGCCGGCGCCACCAATGCTGCCTGGCTCATCCCCGTCATCCCGGTCATCGGGTTTGTGCTCGTGCTGCTGACCAGCCGAATGCTGCGGGAACGTTCCGCCGTGATCGCCATCGCCGCCGCGGCTGCCACATTCGTGCTGGCTGCCGCCGTCGCCTGGCAGGTCATCAGCGACCCTGCGAGCTATCTGCGCGCACTGCCCGTCTGGATCAACGCTGGCGAGTTTGAGGTGACGTTCACGCTGCTGATCGACCAGCTGACCGCGGTCATGCTGCTGATCGTCACTGGCGTCGGCCTGCTCGTGCACATCTACTCGGTCGGCTACATGCACGGCGACGATCGGTATGCCCGGTTCTTTGCCTACCTGAACCTGTTTCTGGCCTCGATGCTGATCCTCGTGCTGGGTTCCAACCTGCTGACCTTGTTCCTCGGTTGGGAACTTGTCGGGCTGTCGAGCTATCTGCTGATCGGGTTCTGGTTCGAAAAGACCGAGTACGCAACCGCGGCCAAAAAGGCGTTCATCACCAACCGTGTCGGCGACGTGTCGTTCATGGTCGCAATGTTCTTCGCGTTCGCGACGTTCGGCACGCTCGACATGCTCGGCATCCTCGACGGCGCCGCAAACCTGTCCTCGTCGGCCGCGTTCATTCTCACCGCGCTGCTGCTCGGTGGTGCGGTCGCCAAGTCGGCCCAGATCCCGTTGTACGTCTGGCTGCCGGACGCCATGGCCGGACCGACCCCGGTGTCTGCGCTGATTCACGCCGCCACGATGGTGACCGCTGGCGTGTACCTGATGGTCCGGATGTCGCCGGTGGTCGTCGGCTCGCTCGACGCGATGACGCTGATCGCCTGGATCGGGGCGCTGACGGCGCTGATGGCCGCACTCATCGCCGTACGCCAGGACGACATCAAAAAGATCCTGGCGTACTCGACCGTTTCCCAGCTCGGGTTCATGTTCATCGGTGTCGGCGTCGGCGCGTTCCGTGAAGGCATCTTCCATCTGGTCACCCACGCCTTCTTCAAAGGTCTGCTGTTCTTGGCGGCCGGCTCGGTCATGCATGCGATGGCCAACCGCACCGACATCTGGCAGATGGGCGGCCTGCGCAAACTGATGCCCATCACGTTCTATACGTCGATGGTTGGCTGGCTGGCGATCGCCGGCGTGCCACCGTTTGCCGGCTTTTTCTCCAAAGATCAGATCCTCACCGAGGCCTACATGCACGGATTCGGTGCGATCTGGGCCATCGGCCTGTTCGCGGCCGTACTGACCGCTTTCTACATGTCCCGCTGGTTCTTCCTCGTGTTCCTCGGTGAGGCGCGCCACCCGGCCGATGCGCATCCGCACGAGTCGCCGAGGTCGATGACCGTGCCGCTGGTCATCCTGGGCGTGCTGTCGGTGTTCGGCGGCCTGGCGCTCAACCCGGTGCATCACGGACCGCTGTACAACTTCTTGGGCCCGGCGGTCGGTGACACGGCAGCGCTGGGGCTCACACCAGCCGGGCCAATGTCCGAGCCCATGTTGATTGCCATCGCGATCCTTGCGGCAGCGGTCGGCATCGGCCTGGCGTATTTCGCTTATCTGCGGCGTGACATCAGCATCGGTCGGTTGTCCGAGCCGCTGCGCGGGCGTGGCGCCGAACTGCTCGAACGCAAGTTCTTTGTCGACGAGTTGTACGAGGCGATCTTTGTCACCTTCGGTGGTCGTCTGGCACGTACTGCCGCGTGGTTCGACACCCGGGTGATCGACGGGATCGTTGACGGTGTCGGCGCGGTCGCCATCAGCACCGGCCGTGTCAGCCGTCGCGCCCAAACGGGATTGGTCAGAAACTATGTCGCAGTTGTCGTTGCCGGCGCACTGGTCGTGCTTGCCGTCGTCCTGGCTCGGGTGGTGTGACCGATGGGCCTGATAACGCTCACAATCGTGCTGCCGCTCGCCGGTGCGCTGCTGCTGTCGGTCTCGCGCTACGGCGAGATTGGTTCGAAGATCATCGCGCTGGCAACGTCGCTGTTGACATTTGCGGCCTCGCTCGCACTTCTGGCCAGTTTCAACCTGGCTGATGGCTCACTGCAACTGGTCGAGCAGATGGCCTGGATCCCGGCGATCGGGGCCAGCATCTCGCTGGCGGTCGACGGGGTCAGTCTCGCTCTGATCCTGCTCACCACGTTCCTGACACCACTGATCCTGCTGGCGTCCTGGGACACCGTCGGCGACCGGGTCAAGGGTTACCTGATCGCGTTCCTCACCCTCGAAGCCGCGGTGCTGGGCGTGTTCGCCGCCACCGACCTGCTGCTGTTCTACGTGTTCTTCGAGTTCAGCCTCGTTCCGATGTATCTGATCATCGGCATCTGGGGTGGAGCGCAGCGCCGCTACGCCGCGATCAAGTTCTTCCTGTACACGCTGGCCGGCGGACTCGTGATGCTGGTGGCGATCCTGTACCTGTACGCACAGGCAGGCACGTTCGACTACGAGACAATTCGTCAACTGTCGCTGGGCGCTACCGAGCAGCGCTGGCTGTTCGCCGCGTTCGTGGTCGCGTTCGCGGTGAAGGTGCCGCTGTTCCCGGTGCACACCTGGCTGCCGGACGCGCACACTGAAGCGCCGACCGGCGGCTCGGTGTTCCTGGCCGGTGTGCTGCTGAAAATGGGCACGTTCGGGTTGATCCGCTACGCCCTGCCGATCTTCCCCGACGCCACTGTTGAAGCGGCCCCGTGGCTGATCGCGATCTCGGTGGTCGGCATCCTCTATGGCGCGATCGTCGCGTTGATGCAGTCCGATATCAAACGGCTCATCGCCTACTCGTCGGTGAGCCACATGGGATTCGTGGTACTCGGCACGTTCGCGCTCAACGCGACCGCCACGTCGGCGTCGGTCGTCCAGATGGTCAACCACGGGTTGTCGACCGGTGCGCTGTTTCTGCTCATCGGGTTTTTGTACGAACGGCGGCACACCCGTCAGATCGCCGCCTTCGGTGGGCTGGCCAAACAGGTGCCCGTCATGGCTGGCCTGTGGCTGGTCGTGGCCTTGTCGTCGCTGGCGTTACCCGGACTCAACGGGTTCGTCGGCGAATTCCCGATCCTGCTCGGCACCTTCCAGGTGAGCCCAACGGCGGCGGTGCTAGCGGCGTTTGGCGCCGTGCTCGCTGCCCTGTACCTGTTGTGGCCGTATCAGCGCATGTTCCACGGGCCACTGGAAGGCGCAGACAACCAGAACACCACCGATCTGAAACTCCGCGAAATCGGCGTGATGGTCCCGCTCGTCGCGTTGATCGTGATCATCGGGCTGTACCCCAAGCCGCTCTACGACCTGGTGAACCCGTCGATCGATCGGGTGCTCGTCGAAATTGAGGACGCACGATGATGCTTGCACAACTGGCTGTGCCGGCCATCGAATGGTCGAGCATCGCACCCGAACTTCCGCCGACGGTCGCCGCGCTCGTGCTGCTGCTGATCGCTATCGCCCGGCGTCGCATGCTGCTGGTCGCGGCTCCGGTCGCGCTCATCGGCGTCGGTGTCGGGGTGCTCCTCATCGACGCGGGCCATACCACCGCAGGCGCAGTCGCTGCGGTGCTCGGGCTGGCGTTGCCAGCGCTGGTTGTTGCCTTCCCGGACCGTCCCACGCTCGTGCAGGCCTGGGGTGCAGCGCTATCGGTCGCAGCAGCGCTGGTTCTCACCGTTTGGCAGTACACGACGTACCTGGCGGTCGGTGAAGGGGCGCCGCTGGCGGCGCAGGCCGGGTTTGCCGGAGCTGTCGCCAACGACGGCATCGCGTTGTTCACCCGGCTCACGGTCTATCTGGCCGCGTTGATCATCATCCCGCTCGGGTACGGCTATCTCAACGACCGTCGCATCAACCGGGCCGAAGTCGAGTCGCTGATTCTGCTGGCCTCGGTCGGCATGGTCGCGCTGGCGACCGCAAACGACCTGATCACCATGTTCGTGGCGCTTGAAGTGCTATCGCTGGCGCTGTATGTGCTCGCCGGCCTTGCTCGCCGTGACCGACGCTCGCAAGAATCGTCGCTGAAATATTTCGTCATGGGCGCTGTCGCCTCGGCGATCCTGCTGTACGGCATGGCCCTGACCTACGTCGCCGTTGGGACCGTGTCGCTGCCGCAGATCGGTGCGAACATCGGCCTGGTGACCACGCCGCGCGTCGTCGCGTTGGTCGCACTGGCACTGGTCACCGTCGGCATCGGATTCAAGGTTGCGCTTGCGCCGTTCCACCTGTGGGTCGCCGACGTCTACCAAGGCGCTCCCACCAGCATCACCGCGTTCATGGCGGCTGCCACCAAAGCCGCAGCGTTCGCTGCGCTGTTCCGCCTGTACCTGGTTGCGTTCCCGTCGCTGGCCAACGTATGGATCCCGGTGCTGGCGACGATGGCGGCGATCACGATGTTGTACGGCGCGTTCGCTGCGCTGGTGCAGTCGGACGTCAAGCGCATTCTGGCGTACTCGTCAGTCACCCACGCCGGGTACGCCACCATCGGTGTGGTCGCCAACTCCAACGCTGGGCTATCGGCAGCGCTGTGGTACGTGCTGACCTATGCGGTCGGCACGATCGGCGCGTTCGGGTGCGTCATCGCCATCGAGCGTCGGCGCCAAGGCGAAGTCACCCTGCTGGACCTGCGCGGACTTGGGCGTACCTCACCTGCGCTGGCAGCAATACTTGGACTGTGCCTGCTGTCGCTGGCCGGCATCCCGATCACCGCCGGGTTCGTCGGCAAGTTGATGGTGTTCCAGGCCGGCATTGCCGCAGGGTTCACCTGGCTGGTGATCATCGGGGTGCTCAGCAGCGCCGTTGCCGCATACTTCTATCTGCGGATTGCCGGCACGATGTTCCTCGAACAGCCTGATCTGGCGCGTGGGTTCCCGGTCGTGACCACCGGCGTGTCGCTCGGGGTGTCGGTCAGTGCGGCATTGGTGCTGTACCTGGGTATCCAGCCGGACATCTTCCTCGATCTGGCGAACTCCGCCGCATCGCTGGTTCGGTGACAACCCCGGCCGCGTTCGAGCACGGCAGGTCTGCCCGCCTGGCGATCCCCACTCCTGTGCTGGAACAGCTCGAAGCGCACGGGTTGCCGGTCGCCGGCGTGCTCGACGCGGTCGAAGCCAAGTTGGCCGCACAGGTCGCATCGTCTCACGCGTTTGTTGACGAAGCTGCCCGTTATCTCATCGACGCGGGCGGCAAACGGTTCCGGCCGCTGCTGGTCGCGCTCACCGGCCATCTGGGAGACGCCAGCCGAGCCGAGCTTGTCGACGCCGGCGTGATCGTCGAGCTGGTGCATCTGGCGACGCTGTACCACGACGACGTCATCGACGAAGCAACCGCGCGCCGCGGAACACCGTCCGCCAATTCGCGCTGGGACAACACCGTTGCGATCCTCACCGGCGACTACCTGTTCGCACGTGCATCCGACCTGTCCGCCGACCTTGGCGTCGACGTGACCCGCATCATGGCGCGCACGCTCGCGCGGCTGTGCGAAGGCCAGATCGCCGAGGTGCAGTCTTCTCTGGGCGCGCTGCCGCCTGACGTGCCGCAGATCCCAGCGACGCGTGACCACTATCTCAACGTCATCGCCGGCAAGACCGCGTCGCTGATTGAAACGTCCTGCCGATATGGGGCGCTGCTCAGCGGCGTCGATGACGACGGGGTCGAACATGCCGCCGCATACGGATTCAACGTCGGCATGGCCTTCCAACTGTCCGACGACATCATCGACATCGCCGCAGACCACGAACAGTCGGGCAAGACTCCGGGCACTGACCTGCGGGAAGGTGTGCGCACGCTGCCGGTGCTCATCGCGCTCGAAGACGAACCTGACGGTGAGCTCGCGCGCCATCTGGACGGGCCGCCGACCGATGACGATATTGCTGCGGCGCTGCACCTGCTGCGCGCAGGTGATGTCCTCGACCGGGCCCGCGCTGCCGCAGCGACCTATGTCGACAACGCCATAGGGCACTTGGCACCGTTCGGCGACCGTCCGGTGACCAAAGCGCTGCAGCGACTGGCCGAATACGCGCTGGACCGGGCAGGGTGACTGGCGCATGCGGCTGACGCTCGAACAGCTCGTCGGCGCCAGCTGGGCACCGGCGCTTGCCAGCGTCGAACCCACGATCCGCCGTATCGGTGATGTGCTGCGCGACGAGCAGGTGCAAGGCCGGAGGTTTCTGCCGCCATCAGACCGGATTTTCGCGGCGTTCTCGACACCCCTCGAGGACGTCCGTGTGCTGCTGGTGGGCCAGGATCCGTATCCGACACGCGGGCATGCAGTCGGTCTGAGCTTTTCTGTCGCGCCTGACGTCGCACCGTTGCCGCCGAGCCTGGTGAACATCTTTCGCGAGTATGGCGACGATCTCGGGCTCCCGACCCCGTCGACCGGTGACCTGTCGCCTTGGGCGGCAAATGGGGTGCTGCTGCTCAACCGGTGCCTGACCGTGCGCGAAGGCACCCCGGCGTCGCACCGTGGCATCGGCTGGGAAGACGTCACCGACGCGGCGATCGACGCGCTGGTCGCTCGCGACCAGCCGTTCGTCGCGATCCTGTGGGGGCGCGATGCGCGCAACCTGGCACCACGGCTCGGCGACATCCCACGGATTGAATCTGCGCATCCCAGCCCGCTGTCCGCCCACCGCGGATTCTTCGGATCACGACCGTTCAGCCGGGCAAATGCG
>JBBDVU010000015.1:0-1856 GCA_040903225.1 Nitriliruptoraceae bacterium
AATCCAGCCGGCCGGCCATGGCGGTCAGCAAGCAATCCCGCCAAAATCGACAACGCAATCTCTGGCGGAGTCTTCGAACCGATATCGACACCGATCGGCCGCTGGACGGTGCGAATCTGCTCCTCGGCGACACCTTCAGCCTGCAGTGCGGCGACATGCGGCCCGTCATGGCGTGGCGATCCGATGATGCCGATCCACCGCGGCTGCGCCTTGAGCATTTCCGACATCAACGGCCCCAGGTCGTCGCGGTGATGATCGCTGAATACCACATCCGTGTGTTGGTCGACAGCAACTTCAACTGGCGTAGTCGCGATGGCGTCGGCAAGGCGTCCGATGGCCTGGTCGCGCCGGTCGCCATCCGGTTCAAGCAGTGTCGTAGAAAATCCCAGTTCCGCACCCCAGTGCAACAAAAACTGTGCCAGCGGATTGGCATAGACCACGACGAGCCGGCGATCCGACAGTTCGGCCGATACCTCACCATGCGCAATGTCGCACGCGACGTCAGTCATGGTCTACCCATCGTTGTGACCGGGACGGCGTGCACCTGACGTGGCCAACAGGCTTCGCACGTCGTCATCGGAAACCTGAGTGAAATCGTGGTAGAACGCTCCAATCGCAGAAAATCTAGCGGGTGCATGCAGGCAGACGACGTTGTCGGCGACGTTGGCCAACTCGTTGACGGTGGTGGCAGGTGCGACTGGGGCCGCGAGGACCACGCTCCGCGCACCGAGCTGGCGTACAGCCTGGGCTGCGGCACGGGCCGTGAAGCCGGTAGCGAATCCATCGTCGACGATAATCGCGGTGCGGCCGGCAACAGGTGTGGGCGATCGCGATCCGCGATAGCTGGCAACCCGTCGTGCCAGTTCGGCCGCTTCGATTCGCGCAACCGATTCCACCTCGGACGCTGATACCCCGCTGCTGCGAATCAAATCATGGTTGAGCAGGCGAATTCCACCTTCGGTTATCGCACCAAGGCCCAATTCAGGTTGCCAAGGGCACCCGAGCTTGCGAACGACCAACACATCGAGCACTGCACCCAGCGCGTCAGCGACCTCGTAGGCCACCGGTACGCCTCCGCGCGGTAGCGCCAGCACGACAGGTTGTTCGTAGGTGTGCGTCAGCAGTTCGGCAGCAAGAAGGCGGCCGGCGTGGTGACGATCAACGAATTGCATCGCACCTTCCCGGTAATCGACGCGGAATTCATGGTACGGGCGTAACCGGGATCAGGCAGACGCTTGTCGTGTCAGCCCGGCGCCTTGCCGAGCGCAACAACATGGGTTGCCACAGCAATCAACAGCGCGATGCCCATGATCGGGACAAAAAGCACGTACAGCCCAGGTAGCTGCGCTGTGAGCGCTACAACGAAGCCGATCACGCCGACGTTCAGGCCGTAGAACACGACGTCGTCGACGACGCCAGCAGGTGTCGCGCGTCGGGACAGGAATATCACGAAGGCGAGCATGGCGTTGGTGGATGCGGCGACCGCCTCAAGATGCGCAAACGAGATCAATTGGTATCTGGGAATTGCCATGAAATTGCCGCCAGCCATCTGAATCGCACCGAAGATATAAACGATCGTGACACCGAGGAAGATGGCACCAGCCGCGGCGTGGCGCCGAGGACCCAGAGGAAGGCGAATGCCATCAGGCCCACCTGGACCTTTCCGGAACGTGTGATGGGTTCGTCAGGATGCGTGTGCCGCAATCCCCATTCTGCGAGCCCCATCGCAACCGGCATGATGAAGCCGACGGTCATTGTCCCCGGATGCGCCGCTAAGAACGACGATGGAACCGAAAATCCTTGCGCAATCGCGAGCCCGTTGATGACGCCGAACGTGCCCCCAATCAACGAGGCGC
>JBBDVU010000016.1:0-10770 GCA_040903225.1 Nitriliruptoraceae bacterium
CAAGCGACCGCGAGGACGCGACGGCAATGGCGGGCGACGGGTTTGCGCGGCCCGACGATCTGCTGGCACGCACCCCCGGGCCCATATGGCGCATTTCACCGTTTGCGCTGGGAGGACGGCGGACGATCGATGCGCAGCCGTGGAGCTCGTTTCGCGGCGACATTCCGACGTTTTCGGAGCGGGCGTCGCAGCTGCTTGCCGCGGGGATGCGTGTCGTGGTGTCCGCTGATGCTGAAGGGCCGGCACGTCGCGTGGCCGATGTGCTTGGCGAACATGCCGTTGCAACTGATGTCGTGCCGGTGCTGCCCCCGGCACGTCGCGGCAGCCGAGTGGAAGTGACCGTCAGCCCATTGCGAAGCGGGTTCGTTTCAGACGATCTCGGTGTGGCGATCATTGGCAACGTGGACCTGTTCGGACCGCGCCGACGTCGAGCGTCGCGCAGACTGGGTTCCCGCTCGACCGCGGCGGACGCGGTCTTGCAACTAGCCAAGGGTGACGCGGTCGTCCATCGGACCCACGGTGTCGGTCGCTTCGTCAAGATGGAATCGCGCCAGCTGACTGACCTCGATGGGCATGCGACAACCCGCGACTATGTGGTGGTCGAGTATGCCGACGGGGACATGTTGTACGTCCCGGCCGACCAGGTGGACGCCCTGGCGCGCTACCAAGGCGGCGAAACCCCGAGTGTGATGAGCCTCGGTGGAGCGCAATGGGAGCGCGCAAAAAATCGGGTCCGTGCCGCGGTCCGCGACATCGCTGCCGAGCTGATCCGCCTGTATGCCGCTCGCATGCATTCGCCAGGACATCCGTTTGGTCATGATGGGCCAATGCAGGCTGAGCTTGAAGACGCGTTCGTGCATGTGGAGACGGTTGATCAGCTGACGGTGATCGATGAAATCAAGCGTGACATGGAAGCGCCGTTGCCCATGGATCGGCTGCTCGCCGGCGACGTCGGTTTCGGCAAGACCGAAGTTGCGGTCCGTGCCGCCGCAAAAGCGGTGTTCGACGGCCGTCAGGTCGCCGTGCTGGTACCGACGACCATCCTCGCGCAGCAGCATGTTGAAACGTTTTGCGAGCGTTTTTCTGGATTCCCCGTTGTTGTCGAGGAACTCAGCCGATTTGTCTCCGACCGCGACCGTCGGCGCGTTCTCGATGGCGTCGCAGCTGGAACCGTCGACATCGTCGTTGGAACCCACGCGTTGCTCGCCAAGAGCGTGGTCTGGAAGGCGCTAGGACTCGTCATTGTTGATGAAGAACAGCGGTTTGGTGTGAGCCAGAAGGAACGACTCAAACAACTGCGGACCGATGTTGATGTCCTGTCCATGTCGGCGACACCGATTCCGCGAACGCTCGAAATGGCCGTGTCGGGGATTCGCGATTTGTCGGTAATTGAAACACCACCGGAGGATCGCCAGCCGGTGCATACGGTCGTTGCACCGTATGACGACGCACAGATTGCGCTCGCGATTCGGCGTGAACTGTTGCGTGACGGCCAGGTGTTCTACGTCCACAACCAGGTCGACACGATTCATCGCGCGGCAGCCCACCTGATCGACCTCATCGGCGATATCCGCGTTGAAGTTGCCCACGGCCAGATGGACGAACGGGACCTCGAACGGGTCATGGTGCGGTTTTGGGAACGCGAGTTCGATGTGCTCGTGTCAACCACCATCATCGAGTCCGGTCTCGATATTGCGAACGCGAACACCTTGGTCATCGAACGTGCAGACTTGCTCGGGCTCGCGCAACTGCACCAACTGCGCGGACGGGTCGGACGCTCGTCTGCGCGTGGCTATGCCTACTTGTTCTATCCCGAAGGCGCGTCGTTGACCGAGCCTGCATACGAGCGACTCAAGACGATTGCGGACCACACACGTCTCGGATCGGGGCTGTCAATTGCCTCACGAGACCTCGAGATCCGCGGTGCTGGCAACGTGATTGGTGCGGAACAGTCGGGTCACCTGGCCGCGGTCGGGTTTGACATGTATGCGGAGTTGCTCAAAGAGCAGATCGCTGATCTGTCGGGCAAACCGGTCGAAGAGGAGCACGACATCCGCGTCGACCTGCCGATCGACGCGCGGTTGCCCGAGGACTACATCGCCGACGCCAATCAGCGCCTCGAGTTGTATAAGCGGATTGCCGCCACACGCGATGCGACCTCGATCAACGATGTGCGTGGCGAACTGGTGGATCGCTTCGGCCCGCTACCGCCACCCGCAGAACGCCTGCTGGCGCTCGCTGCGCTCAAGGCAGCATTGCGGCGGTGGCACATCGACGAGGTTGCCATGGCTGGCCGCGGCAAAATCCGGGTCGCGCGGGTGCAACTTGCCGAATGGCAATTGGTGCGGATCGAACGCCAGCTGAGCGGCGCCCGGTACCGGCCAGCACAACAGGTCTTGACGATCCCGCTTCCGCGCCCGCATCCTCCAGACGTTCTCAAGTGGGTAGCTGCCACGCTGCGCGACCTGTTCACGCCGGTGAAGTAACGCGCGGCGCGCTCATCCGTGGTCAGCGGCTACCGAGGTGCGTGTCATCCAGTTCCCAGCCACGCGTCTCGGGCAGCATCGCGAACGCCAACGAGGTGATCGCGACGACAATACTGATCACCACGGTCGGCGTGCCGAACGTGCCGGTGATGTCGCCGAGCACGCCAACGCCGATGAGGCCGCCAACCGCGCCGATGACCGCGGCGAAGGTCATCCATCCGGCGACGGTCGCGCGGATCTCGGTGGGGACCAGTTCAGCTGCCAAGGCGCCCATCGGCGCTGCGAACCCGCTGCTGCCGGCGATCGCTACCAGGTAGCCGATGGTAAGACCCGATGCCGATCCCGCATAGCCGACGGCGACGGCGATGCCGGTGGTCGTCATCGCCACTGCGGCGGTGATACGGCGCCCCAGCCGATCCGCGCCGGCACGGCCGAGCAATATGCCGACAAGACCTGCCGGGCCCGCCAGCAACACCAGCGTGGACAGATACAAGGGTGTGACACCAATGATTCGTTCGCCATAGACGAACAGAAAGGTGAACCCAGGTCCGGTGGCTAGCGCGGCGGTTCCGGTCAATACCCCGAGCGTGATCACCCGGCCGACATACAGCCGTGGAATTGCGCCCGGTATGAGTCGGGCGACCTGATGTTCACGCGCGATCGCTGGCTCCCGAATCTTGGCGGCCAGCAGGGGAAGCAGGAGCAGCGGAATCACAGCGAATGCGGTCACAACCCGGAATGACGGCTCGCCCGGCAGAACGCCACGAACGAACGCGATCAGTCCTGATCCGAGCCCGTACGCGACGGCGATGAGCGCGATAGCCGCCGAACGGTCAGTGGCCCGCGATTCTTCGGCGGCGACGACCCCCGCCAGGGCGTTGACGGTGGACATTGCGGGTCGTGCCAGCGCAGCTAGCGCCACATACCACCAGAACGCTGGCGCGGCTGCGGCCAAGCTGGTGACGGTCAGGCCCAGCGCTGCAAGCCACAGCAAGACGTTGCGTCGCCCGTACCGGTCGGCCAGTGATGCCGCCGGCATGCTGGCCAGTGACGCCAACCGGATCAGTGACAGCGCAATTCCCACGGTCGTTGTGGGCAACCCGATCTGGGAAGCGAGGTCATCGCCGTCGGAAACCTCACCGAAGGCTTGAGCAACATCGCCGATCACTGCGGTGACGCTGAATTGGGCGATCCCAGCGGCAACCGATAGGACCGAAACCGTCAGGACCGGAAGCGTCAGCCAGGCAGGCCGATGCCTCCGCAACCGTTCCACCTGGCCTCCTACGGCACCGACGAAGTGGGCACGGTATCCGTGCTGGCGTCTGCGATAGGGTCCGCGGCATGAAACTGGTGACGTGGAACGTCAATTCGATCCGTGCACGCCTCCCTCGCGTCCTGGAGCTTCTGGCCGCGCACCAGCCCGACGTGTTGTGTCTGCAAGAAACCAAAGTTGACGACGCCGGATTCCCAGCAGACGAGCTTGCAGCAGCCGGCTATCGAGCGGCGATCCACGGCGAAGGCAGGTGGAACGGGGTCGCCATCGTCGCTCCGGCGTCGGTTGCTATAGCGAACGTGCAGCGTGGACTCGATGGCGAACCCAACCCGCAGGAAGCGCGCTGGCTCGAAGCCACCGTCGATGGCGTCCGCGTCGCCAGCGTCTACGTTCCCAACGGGCGCGAACCCCACCATCCGATGTATGCCGAGAAGCTGGTGTTCCTGTCAGCCATGCGTGAGCGGCTCGAGGTCCTGGCAACTGAGTCCGCCGTCGTCGCTGGCGATTTCAACATCGCGCCAGACGACCGTGATGTCTGGGACATTCGGGCGTTCGATGGCGCTACACACGTGACTGAGCCCGAGCGTGACCGGCTCAAGCAGTTGCTTGACGCCGGGTTCGTGGACGCGTATCGGCAGGTTGAGCCCCACCAGCAATGTTTCACGTGGTGGGACTATCGCATGGGAGCATTTCGCCGGGATATGGGTATGCGCATCGACCTGGCGTTGGTCCAGCAGAATCTGCGTGTCGATGCCGTCGACGTCGACACCGTATTTCGACGCAACAACGAGGCGGGTGACAAACCGTCAGACCACGCGCCGGTCATCGTCACGATCGCGCGCCACGCCGAGTGAAGGTGGCGCGAACGTCGCTAGTTGAGCTGTTCTGGCACGCCGTGATGATGCGGATCGTCGAGCACGACGGTGCCGTCGTCGAGGACGTGGATGTGGCCGCCGTAGGCACGCATGAGTAGATCGGGTGTCAGCGTGTCGGCCGACGCGCCAAACGCAACAACCTCAGTCGCCATAAGCAGCACCAGATCCGCCGCTCGGGCGGTCCCGACGTCATGTGTGGTCACCACGACGGTGTGGCCACGTTCACGTTCCGCCGCGATCACGTCAGTGATGATCTGTTGCGTGACGAAATCCAAACCGGTGATCGGCTCGTCGAGAAGGAGGACGTCCGCCCGTTGAGCCAGCCCTTGCGCAACATAGGCACGTTGGCGCTGGCCTCCCGACAGCTCGCGGAGTTGCCGCTCCGAAATATCGGCGATATCCATTCGGCTGATCGCATCGTCAACTGCAGCACGATCGTCAGCCCGCAAACGTCCGAACATGCCGGTCCGTGCGTAGCAGCCCATGCGAACGGTCTCGCGCACAGTCAACGGCACGGCCGCATTGTCGACGGTTGATTGCATCACATAAGCGATACGAGCGTGAGTTGCAGCGGGCGGCTGCCCGTGGACACGGACGCTCCCTCGCGAAGGTGCGACCAGCCCGGCAATAGCCGACAGCAACGTCGACTTACCTGAGCCGTTTGGCCCGATGATTGCGGTCAAGCTTCCCGTTGGCAGTGCCACGGTTGCGCCCGCCACCGCTGTAACGTCATCAAACCTCACCGTGAGGTTATGCACGTCGACGGCGACGTCGGACCTTGGTCCGGCCGGCTCCTGGGTTGCGAATCTAGGAATGATCCCCATAATGTTTTCCAATTCAACGTCGGTGACTGTAGCGTCTCGGATGCCGTATCGGTGCTGCCACACGAAAGGCTGCCTGCGGTGATGGAGCTCGTCACGGAACCGTTCGCGTATGCGTTCATGCGCAACGCGCTGATGGCAGGGTTGCTGACGGTGGTTGCCAGTTCGTTGATCGGCACCTGGGTCGTCATGCGGGGGATGGCGTTCATGGGGGATGCGCTGGCGCACGGCGTACTGCCCGGTATCGCGGTCGCGTTCCAGCTCGGGGGCAACCTGCTCGTTGGTGGTGCGATAAGTGCAGCGGTGATGATCGTGGGCATCAGCCTTGCCAGTGCGCGTAGCCGGCTTGGTGAAGACACCTCGATCGGGCTGCTGTTCGTGGGCATGCTTGCGCTCGGTGTCGCCATCATCTCGAAGGCAGGTGCCTACGCCGGCGACCTGACCGCCATCCTGTTTGGTGACCCGATCGGTGTCACGCGCGCCGACCTGCGTGTTGCGCTCATTGCGGCGATTGTGGCGGTCAGCGTCACGGTTGTGTTGTATAGACCGTTCCTGGTGTTGACCTTTAGCCGCCCCAAAGCCGAACTGCTCGGTCTGCGCCCAGGCTTGATGCACTACGTCATGCTGGGCATGGTTGCCATGGTGGTACTGGCGTCGTTTCGCACGGTCGGAACCATGCTGGTGTTTGCGTTCATGGTGGCGCCGCCAGCGACCGCAGCGCTGGTAGCGCGGCGTGTCCCCGTCATGATGCTGGTGTCAGTGCTCGTCGGTGCCACCGGAACGGTCGTCGGGCTGTTGGTGAGTTTCCATGCGGCGACGGCGACCGCGCCGACGATTGCCGGACTGACCGTCCTCGGCTTTTTCGCGGTGCTCGCCGCCAAGATTGTTGTTGGGCAGGTCCGACATCGGATCGGGCCGCGCCGGTCCCGTCAGACGCAGGCGCCGCAGGTGCCGACCAATTCGAGCCGGTGAGAATCGACAACGAATTCTCGCTGCGTGTGCGCTTCTTCGGCGGCGCGATGCAAGGCCTGTTCGATGAACGGCGGTAGCACGAGATCTTCGAGCTTGCCGCAACGCGAGCACACCAGGTGGTGATGGTGTTCCGACAATGCTTCAGTCAGCTCATAGCGGGCAACATCGTCGGTCGAAGCGATCCGATGGACCGCGCCGCACTGTTCCAAGATCGCCAGGTTGCGGTACAGCGAACTCTGCGACTGGGCCGCGCCCAACGACTGCAGCTCCGGGATCGTCACCGGGCCTTGTGCAATCGCCAGCAATTCGACGAGTTGCCGTCGGCCACTCGTGTACCGCTGGCGGCTGCGCTTGAGCTGATCATCAACGATCAGGTGGATGTCCGTCATGCGCGCCAGGATAGAGCCATTCTCGGAATACGATTGACCCCGCCGATTGGTCATGCCCTGCAGGTGCTCCGACCTGCACTGGCAGCGGTAGACTCGTTGGCCTCCGGCCGGCGCCAGTTGGGCACCGTAAGCCCGGCGTCACTGTTCTGGCGTTGTCTAAAAATTCATGGAGCCTTTGTGCGCACCCTCGCATCACGCATGACCATTTTTGTTGCAGTGCTGGCCGTCGCTGTCGCGGGTTGTAGCTCGCAATCGGCGGCCACTGGAGCTGCCGCCACCGTCAACGGTGTCGAGATCCCCCGCAGCCAGCTCGATGCTGCTGTTCGCGAACTCGTTGAAACCGAGAACGGGCCGCTTGAGGAGATTGATGCCGAGGTTCGAGCGTCGGTGGTAGCACCCATCCAACAGCAGATCCTGAGTCTGCTGATCCAGGCGCAGATCATCGCTGAAGTCGCCGACGCCAACAGCATCGACGTCGACAGTGATGCGCTCAACACCGAATTCGATGAGCAGGTTGAAGCACTCGGCGGTGAAGACGAGTTTGCGGCAGCATTGCGTAGCTCCGGCCTGACGCTGGGGCTATTCCGCGACGTGCTCCTGCCGGCGCAGGAACAGCTCGAAGGTCTGCGCGCGCAGTTGCTGGCTGATGCTGCACCGTTGGAGCAGCGCACGGCCCGGCATATTCTCGTGGAGACGCAATCCGAGGCCGACGACCTGTTTGAACAGCTGACAGATGGCGCCGATTTTGCCGACCTCGCGGCCGAGAACTCGATCGATCCTGGTAGCGGTGCCCAAGGTGGCGATCTCGGACCAGCTGCGCGAGGTGCGTATGTCCCGCCGTTCGACGACGCCGTGTGGGCGTCCTCGATCGGTGACATCGTCGGCCCGGTCGAATCGGATTTCGGATTCCACATCATCCAGGTCACTGACGAACAGACCACGCCTGCAGTAGAACTGACCGGTCAACAAGCCGATCAGGCAGTGGGCGCAGAGCTGTCAGAGTGGTTGAGTTCGGCCTACGCGGACGCGGATGTCACCATCGGCGACGGCCTTGGTGAGTGGGACCCGGAGCGTGGTGGGGTCGTCGGCGCTGATAGCGTCGGCTGATTCTCGGCATGACATTGTCAGCGACGGCACGGGTCGTTCTGGTCGAAAGCTCCGATGCCGTTCCAGGCTTGTTCCCGTTCCAGTCGTGGGACGTGCTCGGCACGGCATCGCACATCCTTGTCCGTGATGTTGCAGACCATCCCAGCGCGCTGCATCTGCACGCTGCCGGCCTCGACTTGCGGCGGGTTGAACCGGCCACGCTCGATCGGGCCGATCTCGACCTGTCCAGGCCCGGTTCGGCGGATGATCGCCGCATCGCCAAACGGCTCCTGGAATTCGCCGACGCCGATGCGCCTCCGGTGTACCTGTTGGGACCCGACGATACGGGCCTGGCAGCCGCACTCGCCGGATTATCTGCCGACCGCGACGTCGAAATCGAACTGGTGTTTTTTGCGCCGCAACCGCGTGGCGTCGAACTTGTCCGGATCGTCGAAGTGATGGCCGCACTGCGGGATCCGGCGAGCGGCTGTCCGTGGGACCTTGAGCAGGATCACCACAGTCTGGTTCGCTATCTGCTCGAAGAGACCTACGAACTCGTGGACGCGATTGAACGTGACGTTGACACTGACATGGTCGAAGAACTCGGTGACGTGCTCTTGCAGGTTGTATTCCACGCGCAGGTTGCCAGTGACCGCGGCGCGTTCACGGTCGATGATGTCGCCCGCGGTATCGCTGACAAGCTCGTTCACCGCCACCCTCATGTGTTCGGCGATGGGGATGCGAAGACCGCACAAGACGTGCAGGACCGGTGGGAAGCGCTCAAAGCGGAAGAAAAGGGCCGGACCGGCCCATTTGATGGTGTGCCGGCAGCAATGCCAGGTTTGTTGCTGCTCGACAAGATCCTGCATAAGGCGCACAAGGCGGGATTGGAGCCCACGAATGGTTCTGGCGACCATGCGGCGGCGCTTGCGCGTCTCGACAGCCTCGACGTGACCGCTGACGACATTGGAGCGGCTTTGCAGGCGATCGTTGCGCTTGCTCGCACCCGCGGCATCGACGCTGAACGCGCGGCACGACAGGCAGCCAACAATCTGCGCAGCGATTTGGAACAGCTGGATACCACGGACCGGCAATAGCTGGCATCCCACCGCTGGCGACTGCGGCCGCTCGACCGGTCGCGGATCCCAGTACTTTCCGTTTTGCCTACTACGCTGCACTGCCAGCGCCGAAGTCGCGGAGGTTCCGGTGCCACCGAAGCAATGCCCTGATTGCGGGCGCTTCCTGAAGAACGTGTTCGTCGCGTCGTTGAGCGACGATGATCAGCCATGCCCCGGATGCGGCAATGTGTTGACCGCAGCGGCGTTTGATCACGACAACACGACAACCAAATCGCCAGATTCCACGACTGAGACTGGCCCATCTACCGACAAGGCCGGCGCTGGCCCGCAGGGCCCCGACTCAGAGTCTGATGCAACGCCCACGCGCGATGTGCTCCAAGGTTGGGACGCCGACGGTTCAGATGAGCGATGGCGTGACGATCGGCCCCCATTTCCACAAGATCTGGCCTGGCTGGCCGGCGCTGCGGCCGCCGGCACCCTCGTGGGTGTCGCAGTCTCACGACGACGGTTGCGTGGCGGCATCCTCGGGTTGTTGGCCGGTGCTGCTGCCGCCACAGCAGCACGCCAGATGTGGCGTCTGGACCGCTGACGCTTCAAGATGTGTGAGGAACGAACGTGGACCAGCCGGTAATCCGTCGCGTGCAAGCGCTCGAGATACTCGACAGCCGTGGAAACCCCACGGTCGAAGTCGACGTTACGCTTGACGACGGCACGGTCGGGCGTGCCGCGGTTCCGTCCGGTGCCTCGACTGGTGCAGCCGAAGCCGTGGAGCTGCGTGATGGCGACGAGTCGCGCTATCTCGGCAAGGGCGTGACGAAGGCAGTCGCCAATGTTGCCGGGATCATCGAACCGGCGCTGATTGGATTCGATCCCGCCGATCAACGCAACATCGACGCGCGACTGCGCGATCTTGACGGCACCGACAACAAAGCGAATCTGGGAGCCAACGCCATCCTGGGCGTGTCACTGGCTTGCGCCAAAGCTGCCGCGCAGGTGCACCGTCTGCCGCTGTATCGCTATCTCGGTGGGCCCAACGCGCACGTGCTCCCGGCACCTTGTATGAACGTGCTCAACGGTGGCAGCCACGCTGACTCCAACGTCGACTTTCAAGAGTTCATGATCGTCCCGGTCGGTGCGGCGTCATTCCGCGACGCGCTCCGCGTTGGCGCCGAGACGTACCACCAGCTCAAAGGGGTGTTGCATGGTCGCGGTCTGGCCACGAGTTTGGGCGATGAAGGCGGGTTTGCTCCCAACCTCGATTCAAACGCTGCTGCGCTCGACCTGCTTATCGAAGCAATCGAAGCCGCCGGGTACACGCCGGGTGAGGACATCGCGATCGCGTTGGATCCTGCAGCAAGCGAGTTCTATCGCGACGGGGCGTACCATCTTGACGGCGAAGGCCGGGTGTTGACCTCCGCCGAAATGGTCGACATGTGGGCCGAACTGGTTGCCGCATACCCGATCGTTTCGATCGAAGATGGCCTCGATGAATCCGACTGGGATGGCTTTGTTGCGCTGACACAACGGCTGGGTGAACACGTCCAGATCGTCGGCGACGACCTTTTGGTGACCAACCCCGAATTTGTTCGCCGTGCCATCGACCTCGGAGCAGCCAATAGTGTTTTGGTCAAGGTCAACCAGATCGGCACGCTGACCGAAGCGCTAGACGCGGTTGCGTTGGCACAGCGAGCGCAGTGGACCACCATGATCTCGCACCGTTCCGGCGAAACCGAAGATGCAACGATCGCCGACTTGGCCGTAGCCGTCAACGCCGGCCAGATCAAGACTG
>JBBDVU010000017.1:0-10765 GCA_040903225.1 Nitriliruptoraceae bacterium
AGTTGGTGCGAGATCTGCTCGATCTGGCACGGATCGAACACGACGACGAGATGACAACTACGCGTCGCCAGCGCATCGACATTGGCGAGATGGTGCGGACGCAACTTGAACGTCTCCGAGGACCCGCAGACGACATGGGGGTCACGTTGTCAGCCAACGTCCCTGACGTCGCCACGGTCGTCGGTAATCCCACCGATGTCCGCCAGATTGTGGTCAACCTGCTCGAAAACGCCGTTCAGTACAACCGGCCCGGCGGCACCGTCACAGTCGAGGTGGCACGCGCGCCGGAATCGCTCACGCTGTGGGTGCGCGACACCGGCGTCGGCATCCCACGTGATGCGACCGATCGGGTCTTCGAACGGTTCTACCGCGTTGACAAGGCCAGAAGTCGACTCGCTGGCGGTACCGGCTTGGGCCTGTCGATTGTGCGCCACGCGGTGGAAAGTCACGGTGGCACGATCCGTATCGAGAGTGAAGTTGATCGCGGAACCACCGTCACCGTGACGCTGCCGGTCGCGTCCGACGCCTAAGTCACACCAGGAGGTCCGTGACGAGTTTGCGTACGCGCTCGCCTATCTCGTCCCGAACCAAGCGGACCACCTCAATTGGCTGCCCACCAGGGTCTGTCAGATCCCAGTCGAGATAGCGTTTGCCCGGATAGACCGGACACGTATCACCGCAGCCCATCGTGACGATGACGTCAGCCACTTCGACATCCGCGTCAGTCCATGCGCGCGGCTGCGCTCGGGTGATGTCAATTCCTAATTCGGCCATCGCCTCGATCGCGACCGGGTGGATGTCGTCTGCCGGTGAGGTTCCCCCGGATAGAACGTGTACGCGGTCGCCTGCGAGATGCCGCAACCAGCCAGCGGCCATCTGCGAACGCCCGGCGTTCTGCACACACAAAAACAACACCGTCGGCCGGCTGACGCCTGTGGCAGCAGTTGACGCTTCTGCGATTTGAGAGGTCACGCTGATCCTTGTTGCGGTCGTGGGACACGTGTCTGATGGCAATGGAACGACTATACCAACATAATTTGAGTCAAAATATATTGAGTCGTTTGATGATGCTGCCAGTGGCTGGACAAGGAGAGCCGACGCGGTGGCTTGGCGGGTTGGTTAGCCGCAACTACGATCGTGAGCGAAGCCGGTGCGCGGGTGCGTCAGTCACGGTTTTCCGGCAAGGGACCGCTATGCGAGATCGGGCCGGGCTCTATGCCGTGCTCTGCGTCCCGATCGCTGCCTACGCAACACTGCCCAGCCATCTGAATAGCTACTTCGCTGCCTCAGCGACCTACATGACCAGCGCGGCCATCGCGGTGGCGGTCACACTCATCGCGATTCACCGCCAGGCCCCGGAGCGCAAGCGTTCGTGGACCTTCATAGCTGGTGGTCTTGCAAGCTGGGTGCTGGGCGACGCCGTCTACGACGTTGATCGCTTTGGCGCCCTGGCGCTGTCAGATGTCTTCTATACCGTCGGCTACGCCGCGTTCGCGTTCGCGGTAGTCGAACTGCTCCGCGCCCAGCACGCCGGCCGCGATACCGACAACCGGATCGAAGCGGCGATGGTGTCCACCGCCAGCCTCGTTGGCGTGTGGCTATTTGTCATCGAACCGCACCTGCAGCTACCCGGGGCGACCATGTCGGACCGGCTCATCGCGGGGCTGTACCCCACATTGAGCGCATTGCTGTTGTTCCTCCTGATGCGCGTCGTCCTAACTGGCCGACAGAACACTTCAGCAATGCTGCTGACCGCGGCGATCGTCTTCGGACTCGTGAGCGACACGGCCTACGCCTTCATCCAGCAAGCGGGCGCTTACGACCAGCTGGAACACGTCATGCTGGACGCCGGTTGGCTGGCGATGTACGCGTTGATCGCCGCCGCGGCGGTCCATCCGAGCATGCGAATGCTTGGGGTGTCGCTGCCGGAGCAACCATCGTTCGGCACGGGAAAGCTCTACGTGGCAGTCGGTTCGCTCGCGGCGATTCCAATGATGTTCGTACTTGCAGCTGTGGTCGATCTACAACCCAGTGCGGCCAGCATCTTGGTCGCCGGGGCGGCGATCGTTCCTCTGGTGCTGTGGCGGTTCGTCCGGCTGCACCGCGAACTCGAACGTACTCACAGCGAACTCGTGTCTCAGGAACGCTACTACCGGCTGCTGGCGCTTCACGCCAGCGACGTGTTTATCGTCATCAACGATCGCGGCAGCGTCATCGACGCGTCCGCCTCGGCCACGTCGATGCTCGACCAGCCCGTCAGCTCGTTGATCGGCAAACCCTTCGATCAGCTGCTCGCCGAAGCGGACCGCAATGCCGGGATCTCACTGCTTGACACCGTCATCGACGCTGCATCAGCGTTCGCCGCGCAAGAGTTGCGATTTGAGCGCGGCGACGGCACCTACGTGTGGGCCGAAGTGCGCCTGACCAATCTGTTGCACGAACCCGATGTTGCCGGCGTCGTTGCCAATGTCCACAACATCACCGCTCGCAAGCACGCCGAGTTGGAGCTTGAGCACCTGGCGTTGCACGATCCGCTCACCGGCCTGGCGAATCGGGCGTTGTTGCGCGACCGTATTGCCCACGGCTTAATGCGACGCGAACGCATCGGAACCGATGTCGCCGTGATCTTCTGCGACCTCGACGGCTTCAAACACATCAACGACAGCCTGGGACACGCTGCCGGCGACGACCTTCTGCGTGAAGTCGCCAAACTACTCGCATCGGTCACCCGACCTGACGACACGGTCGCTCGGCTCGGCGGTGACGAGTTCGCCGTCCTGCTGGAGGGATATGACGAGCTCGAACGCCACGCAATCGGCACGGCAGAGCGGGTCCGTGAGGTGCTGTCCGCACCGATCCACGTTGGCGAGCTCGACGTAGTCATCACCGCCAGCCTCGGTATCACGATCGCCAGCCTGGACGGCGGGATCAATGCCGATGACCTGTTGCGTGATGCCGATACAGCGATGTATGCGGCCAAGGCCGCCGGGCGCGACCATGTGATGCGCTATTCGCCTTCGATGCAACGGATGTCGATCAGTCGCGTCGAGTTGGCGTCTGACCTGCGTCGCGCCCTCGAAGACGGCGAGTTCGTGCTCCATTTCCAACCGATCCACGAAATCGCGTCAGGACAGCTTGTCGGAATGGAAGCACTCGTCCGGTGGCGCCACACGACGCGCGGACTCCTGTTGCCGTGGCGGTTCATTCCGCTTGCCGAGCAAACCGGCATGATCGTCGAACTCGGACATTGGGTGATCGAGCAAGCGTGCCGCGCCGCCGCGAGATGGCCCACGCGCGACAACGGCGAAGCGCTGAATCTGAGCATCAACCTGTCGCCTCGCCAACTACGTTCGCCCGAACTCATCCCGGATATCGCACAGATCGTCGAATCAACCGGTTTGGACGCAACGCGGCTGGTCCTGGAACTCACCGAAACCGCGCTGGTATCGCAACCGGAAGCTGCAGCGACGACACTGCATGAAGCCAAGGAACTCGGCATCCGGCTCGCGATCGACGATTTCGGCGCCGGTTTCTCCTCACTGAATTATTTGCGCCAATTCCCGGCCGACATCCTCAAGATCGACCGTTCCTACATCGGCACGATCGATTCTCCGCGTGACGTTCCCGCGCTCGTACGCGGATTCCTCGAGTTGGGCCGCACGCTCCAACTCGAAACCGTTGCGGAAGGGATCGAAACGACCACCCAACTCCACGCACTCACGCGCGAAGGGTGTCGGCTCGGTCAAGGTTTTCTGTTCGCCAAAGCTCTCGATCAGCACGAGGTCGACACCCTGCTCGCCTCAGCGCCATCCACGTGAGCGCACCAGCTTGTGTGCCTCACTAACCACGATGATGGCAGCCGCAACCGCGAGGATGCGCGTCCATGCCTGCGCCGGGACCGGCGCGATTTGCAGAACGAATTGCATCGGCCCCCAGGACATCGCCGTGAGGTGGATCAGCAACGCCGCGATGGTTGATGCCAGCAACAGCCGATTGCCGACAATACCCGTGCGCAGAATCGACCGGCGCTCGGATCGAGCGTTGTATGCGTGCACAGCCATCGCGACAACAAGGGTGGTGAGGGCCGCACCGCGCTGGACCGGTTGCGAATACCCCGCGTCAATCGCCCACGTGTAGATCCACAGGCTCCCGACGGCCATCGCCGTACCGCACAGCGCCGCGCGTTCCCACAGCAGCCACGGCACGATCGGTTCGTCGCGATGTCGCGGCGGTCGCTGCAACACGTCCGGTTCACCCGGGTCGAATGCGAGTGCAACGTCTTGGACCCCGTTGGTCACCACGTTGAGCCACAGCAGCGCCGCAGGCACATACGGCAGCGGTAGGCCCGCTGCCATAGCCGACACAATGGCAACGATTGCCGCGAAACCTGTCGACAGGAGGAAATAGGTGACTTTACGGACGTTGTCGAAGACGACGCGGCCTTCCTCGACGGCAGCAGCGATGGAGACGAAGTTGTCGTCGGTGAGCACCATGTCGCTTGCTTCTCGCGCCACGTCGGTGCCGGAACGCCCCATGGCCACACCAATGTCGGCAGCTTTGAGCGCCGGACCGTCGTTGACGCCATCTCCGGTCACCGCGACAACCAATCCATGAGCTTGCAACGCACGCACCACCCGAAGCTTGTGTTCGGGCGTCACCCGAGCGAACACATCGATCTGTCCGACGACCGACTCCAGCTGTTCGTCGGACATCTCTTCGAGCTCGCGGCCGTTGCAAGCGACCGGTTCATCGGCGCCGATGCCAAGCTCTGCCGCTATCGCCTGAGCTGTCGCCGCGTGGTCTCCCGTGATCATGATGACTCGCAACTGGGCATCCCGGCAGCGGTCAATGGATTCCTTCACCCCGTCTCGCGGCGGGTCCTGCAAGCCGATGAGGCCGGTTACCGTCAGTCCCGATGGTTCAGGTGGTGCCACCGGATCAATCTCGTCTGCGGTGGTGTCCAGCTTGCGTTGTGCCATGGCCAATACACGCAACCCGCGCCGCGCCATGTCGTCGGCGGCCTGCAGGACCACATCGCGATGCGAACTTGATGCCATACCGACCAAGCGTTCCGGCGCACCCTTGGCCCGCAACACCGGGCCATCTTCGTCGACGATCGCATATGCATACTGTCGCTGCGACTCAAACGGCACCAGTGCAAGCAAGCCGGGGTCACGCGAAGGTTCGGCCGATGCGATCTGATGGCGATAAGCCGCTTCCAACAGGGCAACATCTGTTGCCTCACCTCGGCGGCCCGCAATCTCTGCGTCGACCACTTCGATGGCAGCTTCGCTGCTGGCAGCGGCGCTGCGTAACGTTTCGATAAACGCCACGTCACTGGGCGGCACATCAAACCAGTCACCACGCAGCGTGTAGGTCCCGTCCGCAGTCCACAGCTCGACCGCCGTCATGCGGTTTTCAGTCAGCGTTCCCGTCTTGTCGGAGCCGATCACGTTGGTACTACCCAACGTCTCGACAGCTAGCAATGCGCGGATCACCACGTTGCGTTGCGACATTCGACGTACACCAAGTGCCAGCGCAACCGTCAACGCAACCGGCAGCCCTTCCGGGACCACCGCGACAGCCAGAGCGACAGCAATGAGGAACATCGACGACGGCGATTCACCCAACGCGATGCCGGCAGCGAAGGTGATCCCGGTCGCGCCAAGGACCACAACCGCGATTCTGTTGGCGAATCCTTTCATGCGTCGCTGCAGCGGGGTCGTCGGGCGGGCCTGCGTTCGGATGCTGTCGGCGATCTTGCCGAGTTGCGTGTTCAGACCCGTGGCGACCGCGATGCCGGTTGCCCGACCGCTGACGACCGTTGCGCCGAAGTAGGCCATCCCGAACCGATCGGCAACGATCGCGCTTTCGGCCACTGGATCGGTCGATTTGCGGATCGGTTCGCTTTCGCCCGTCAACATCGACTCGTCGATGTCGAGCGTGGTGGTACGCACCAGCCGAAGGTCTGCAGGCACGCGATCACCCGACGTCAATCGCACAATGTCGCCCGGCACGAGGTCACGTGCAGCAACGACTTGTTCACGGCTATCGCGGATGACGATCGCCTGCGGCGACGCCAACTCCATCAACGCGTGAACAGCCCGTTCAGCACGACTCTCCTGGAAATACCCGATCGAGGCATTGATGATGAGCACAACCGCAATCACGACCGAATCGGTGTATTCGCCGATCAGCGCGGTCACAACCATCGCGACGAGCAGAATGGCGATCAACGGGCTGGTGAACTGTGCAGCAAGCAGTTGCCAGACCGTCCGCACTTCTTCGAGCGGCAGCTCGTTGGCTCCGTGAACGGTGCGCCGCTGCTCAACCTCGGCCTGGGACAAGCCGACCGCGATGTCGGAATCGAGTTGGTAGACGACATCGACCGCTTCGTGGGCATGCCAATAGGGCGCCGCCGGCGAGGTCGTGGTGTCGGTAGTCATGCTGGCCCGATCGTCGGCGAACGACATTACCTGTTCGCTGATGCCGGCCGCAGTCCTCGTCTATTCCATTCGAAGGTCCAATTCCGAAACGGCGACGACAACCAACGAGCTATGCCACGCGACATACCCTGAGCTGGCATCTGTCTGCCTGCGGGACGACATGCGGCGCCCGAGTCGCACGCCACGAGGTACACGCCCATGGAGCCACAACGCCGGCTCACCTCGCTCAGCCGAGGTTTGGCTGGCCGTTGTCCGCATTGCGGCAGCCGGGGCATCTTCGACGGCATTGCCGATCTGGTCGAATCCTGTCCTGGCTGCGGTCTGTCATTTGTCCGCGAAGACGGCTACTGGGTCGGCGCAATGACGGTGATCATGGCGATCATTCTGGTCACGTTCGGCGCCTTCTTCGTCGGCGGAATGCTTCTGACCTGGCCGGACGTGCCGTGGACAGGGCTACTGATCGGCGGTGTGATCATCAACGGCGTCGTGCCGTTCGTGCTGTACGGCTGGTCAAAAACCGTATGGATGGGGTTGGATTTCGCCTTCTCCCCGGCACGCGCCGAGGAGTTTGGCAATCCAACAGACTGATATGTGCACGAGGAGCCGTCATGTGCCGCAGTATCCACCAACTACGGGGAGCAACACCCAAACCGACCGAGGACGACATCTACCAGGCAGCTCTGCAGTTCGTGCGCAAGGTCAGCGGCTACCGGCAACCGTCGGCCGCCAATCGTCAGGTCTACGACCGGGCCGTGAACGACATCGCCTCGGCAACAACAGAATTGCTCGACAACTTGGTGGTTCGCATGTCCCGGTGAAACGGCACCGATGGTGCCTTGGACCCAGCCTTGGCGACACGAGTCACACCAGTCCCAGCGCCACCATGGCTTTGGCGACGCGCTGGAAGCCGGCAACGTTCGCGCCCGCAACGTAATTGCCGGGCGACCCATACTCGTCAGCCGTCTTCCAGCAGAGCGCGTGGATGTCCGTCATGATTTCGTCGAGTCGCGCCTCAGTGTGAGCAAAGGTCCAACGGTCCCGGCTGGCGTTTTGCTGCATCTCCAGCGCCGATGTCGCCACCCCGCCGGCATTCGCGGCTTTGCCGGGACCAAACGCGATGCCCGCCTCCAGGAACGTACGCATGCCTTCCGGGGTGGTCGGCATGTTCGCGCCCTCGGCGACTGCGATGCAGCCGTTACGGATCAGCGTGACAGCGTCCGAGCCGGTCAGTTCGTTCTGTGTCGCGCACGGCAGCGCAATGTCGCACGGGATTTCCCAGATGTTGGCGCCCTGGCGGTGTGTCGCATGCTCGCGTTGTTCGGCATAGCGGGTCAGCCGTGCGCGATCGATTTCCTTGATCTGTTTGAGCAGCGCAACATCGATCCCGTCGGGGTCTTGCACCACGCCGTCAGAATCCGAGCAGGCAATCACCACCGCGCCGAGCTGTTCAAGCTTTTCGATCGCATAGATCGCAACATTGCCTGAACCTGAGACGACGCACGTCTTGCCATCGAGTGTGTCGTCGCGGACCGCAAGCATTTCGCGCGTGAACAGGGCCGTGCCGTACCCGGTGGCTTCGGTGCGGACCTGCGAGCCGCCCCAGTCGAGACCTTTGCCGGTGAGCACACCGGACTCGTAACGATTGGTGATGCGTTTGTACTGGCCGAACAGATAGCCGACCTCGCGCGTTCCAACCCCGATATCTCCGGCAGGAACGTCGGTGTACTCGCCCAGGTGCCGGTACATCTCCGTCATGAAGCTCTGACAGAACCGCATGACCTCGTCGTCGGAGCGACCTTTCGGATCGAAGTCAGAACCACCTTTGCCGCCGCCGATTGGCATCCCGGTCAGTGCATTCTTGAAGACCTGCTCGAACCCGAGAAACTTGATGATGCCCAGGTTGACGGAAGGGTGGAATCGCAGACCACCTTTGTAGGGGCCGAGCGCACTGTTGACCTCAACGCGATATCCACGGTTGATCTGCACTTCGCCCTGATCATCAATCCAGGGCACCCGAAAGATGATCTGTCGCTCCGGTTCACAGATCCGTTCGATGATCTTGCGCTCTGCGAACCGCGGATACTTCGCCAGGACCGGACCGAGCGATTGCACCACCTCACGAACAGCTTGGTGGTACTCAAGTTCCCCCGGATTGCGCCGAATGACCTCGTCATACAGCGGCTCGATCTTTTCATCCAGCACAAGCGGTCCTTTGTCGTCACCTGGTTGCGCAATCGGTCGGACACAGCGTCCGCGCCGGTCGACAGGCGTAGCAAGTTATCCCTACGTACGGTAATAAACGTTATCGGCTGGTCGCCCGGACATCGTCATGAGCCGACATCCCAACAAGCCCACCGTCAGGCACGCCAGACGCCAGTTCTGACCTGCGTCGCTACCGACACCAGTGCGTTGATGCAAGGCGCAACGATGGGAGACGTCACGGACGATGTTGTTCACCGTCGTTGGGAGCGTAGACACTCCTGGCGTCTACGAACTTCCGCTCGGCGCGCTCGACAGGAGTCGAGGTGTCCAACCCGGTGGAATTCCCGCCAGGTGTCGCGGGTTCGCACCGGTGAAGGCCTAGCGAGCAAACCGTGAGCACGAGCGAGGACGACACATGCCAACAGCGACATGGAACGGCGTGGTGATCGCCGAATCCGAACAGACAATCATCATCGAGGGAAATCACTATTTTCCCGCCGATAGCGTCGACGAACGGCACGTACGTCCAAGCGACGTGACATCGGTCTGTGCATGGAAGGGAACCGCGTCGTATGTCGATGTCGTCGTTGGCGACGATATCAATCCGGCGGCGGGATGGTTCTATCCGCAGCCCAGCGCGAAAGCGCACGCGATCGCTGGCCATTTCGCGTTCTGGCACGGCGTGACGATCGAACCGTGATCATGCGGCCGCTGCGATGCTGGCGGGTCCGTCGACGCCTTCAATCGTTCCTTGACGGTGAGGCGGCACCCCACAACGTTGCCTTCATCGCGTCGCACCTCGAGCAGTGCGGACGCTGCAACTTCGAAGCGGCGACGCTCCGTCGCCTCATTGACCGCGTTGAGCAACTGCGCGTTGAACTTGGACCCGATATCGCAGAACGGCTCGGAGCCGCCGTCTGGCGTCTGAGCTCATACGAGCGCCAGTGGAACACGCCGAGACAGATCCCGAGGAACCTGCTGCCATGACGCAACTCAGCGAGCACGATCAACGCCTCTGCGACGAAGCCCCAGCCAGCTATGCCGACCTGCGGGCGCTGTACATCAACTGCACGCTCAAACCCTCCCCCGAGCCATCCCACACGCAGTCGCTCGCCGATCGATCTATCGCGATCATGCGCGCCAACCGGGTCGAGGTCGACGTCATCCGTGCCGTTGACCACCAGCTGGCGCCAGGCGTCTACCCCGACATGACCGAGCACGGCGCCGATCGGGACGACTGGCCACAATTGTTCGAACGTGTGCTCGCCGCCGACATCCTGGTGTTGCTGACCCCGATCTGGCTCGGTGACAAGTCGTCCGTCGCCACCCGCGTCGTCGAAAGGCTCTATGGCAATTCCGGGCTGCTCAACGGCACCGGCCAGTATGCCTACTACGGCCGCGCCGGAGGAGTTATTGTCACGGGCAATGAGGACGGCGCGAAGCACTGCGCCATGAACCTTTTGTACTCCCTGCAGCACCTGGGCTACGTCATTCCGCCGCAAGCCGATGCCGCATGGCTCGGTGAAGCCGGCCCTGGTCCGTCCTATGCAGATGATGGCTCCGGCGGCCCCGAAAACGACTTCACCAATCGCAACACCACCTTCATGACCTGGAACCTGCTCCACACTGCCCGCTGGCTCAAAGACGCGGGGGGCTTCCCCGCTCACGGCAACCAGCGCGCACTTTGGGACGCCGGCTGCCGGTTCGACGCACCTAACCCGGAACATCGATGAGCGCTGCAGCGCAGTCGGGCCACGACGACGCGCTGCAGTCACAAGCCAACTTCCCCGGCACGTCGCGGCCTGCGACCTGAACGCCGCAACGCGAGCCGCCGCGACGTCAGCCACGCCCGTGCTTCGCCCGGAGGTACGCGCCGCCGCGACGAACGATGCGCGGGTACTACCGGACGACGTCGCCATCATGGTCTGGAGGGTAAGCAGCTCCGCGACGTGCTCGGGCGCCGAGCCGTCTTGAGATGGCCCCTACGAACCGTCCTGCGGCAGGTGGGACGTGCCCGTCCGGCAACTGCGCCGGTGCCTCGTCGGCCACAAGGCGCAGGACCTCCTGGGCCGAGGGGTTGACGAGCGCGACATCCCCGACACACACCGTCGGGACCG
>JBBDVU010000018.1:0-10720 GCA_040903225.1 Nitriliruptoraceae bacterium
TGGTTGACGCCGCTAGAGATTGAGGCGCAGTTGGGCGAGTCCGGCTATCTCGACTACCGGGCCGGTTTCTCGGTTGACGGTCAGTGGCGGTTCTTTGTCGCAGGCGACTGACCGGCCGGCTCGGCCATAGCAGATGCTGCCCGCCCGCCACTGGCCTCAGCGGTGAGCGGGCAGCGGTGTCGGCGCCGGCCCACACCGCTGTTTCCACAAGCACAGCCCACCGCGCGTCGACGGGCTTGACGGGACCGCTATGGTTTCGTGCTAGCAACCTAAGTCATGGCCGGGGGGACATGATGAACGTTGGTGAGCGCGTCTCGCCACATACCGCGCCGTCCGTTGGCGATCCGTACATCAGCCTTGGTGACCGCGCTGCGCTGGAAGCGTGCGCCGCCGAACGCGCCGGACTTCGTCAAATCAATGAGCAGTTCGCTGGCGAAACGCACTGGATGCAGGTTCTTGGGCGTCTCGCCGTAGCAAGCCGCGTGCAGCTGATATTGGTTTCCGGCCGCGTGATGACGGGAACGATCGCCGAAGTTGGCCTGGACTATCTCGTGGTCAGCGAGGAATGCGGCGATGTCGCGGTGTCTGCCAACGGGATTGCTTGTGCCGCATCGCACGCCACGGCACGGCAAAGCGAGATCTCTCAAGCGCATCCGCCAGCGATCCGGCCGTGTAACCGCGAACTTGTCGAAGTCATTGACCGTCACCGCGAAGCCGATGAACGAATCGTCCTCGAGTTGACGTCTGGACGTTCGATTTCGGGGGTTGTCGCATCGACGGGACGCGATGTGCTTGCGATTGACGGTGGCGCGGTCTGCACGTGGATCCCGATCGCTCAGGTTGTCACGGTCGGTTACGCCACAGCCGCACACCAGGCGGTGGCGCGGTGACATCCGGGAATCAACCTTCGGTGACGGTGCGCGGCGCGTCTGCATATAGGTGCCCGAGCTCGCCGGGCTGGATCCGAGACTGGTCGATGAACTGCTCGACATCCGATTCCTGGAGGCGAATCACTCGGCCGAACTTGTATGCCGTCAGCTGGCCATCATCGATGAGGCGGTACAGCGTGCGAGGCGTGATACCGAGCCGACGCGCCGCTTCTTTCGTGCTCAGCCACTCTGTGGGTTCACGAATCATTTCACTGCCTTTCAATAATAACGATGTTAGACGATGACCAACTGACATGATCAGCAACGGGGGCTGACACGTGGATGAGCGGGGGAATCAGCGAACGCGAGGAAGCCGGCGTACGGCAATCCGAACGGCATCGAGCCGCCGAAGCCTGCGATTGCCCACCGGGCGCGCCGTCGTGGGTGCGCTACTCATCGCTGGCGCCGTGCTTGGTGTGCTTGCCGCACATTCTGACGCGAACGCGCCGCCGGAAACGCACTACATCGTTGCTGCACAACACATCCCGCAAGGGACGGTGGTCGCCGACGAATCGGCAGTCAGATCCTATTTCGGTGAGCTCGCCGTCGATCTCGTAGGACCCGTCGCCGAGCGGTCGCTGCAGCTCGAAGATCTACGGTCGCTGCTGCCGTTTGCAACCGTTGGCCCGCTTGAGCCGGGCGACCTGCTGTCGCGGACCTTGGCGGTCGATGTCGATGCGTTGCACCGACATGTCGTGACGTTGGCGTTGCCGCCGAGCCGCGCACTCGCGGGCCGACTCACTGCGGGCGAGCAGGTGAACGTCTTTGCGACGTATTCGCGCGCCGGCGACGCCTACACCGTCCTCGTTGCCGAGCGTGTTGAACTCATCGCGGTTGAGGATGTGGACAGCGAGGGATTCGGTGCGCGCGACGTGGTGTTGACGGTCGCTGCCAACGATCCTGGGGATATCCAGGCCGTGGGTCATGCAGCTTCGGTCGCGAACGTGTTTCTGAGCAGACCGTCACACGACACGTCGGCCGATCTGGGCGTCGGTGCGATGTTTCGGCCCGACGACGTCTACGGAAACCAACTTGGTGTCCTGCCGGATAGCGCTCGTCACGGCACCGCCTTCGACGGCAATGATGTGCAGACCAGCAGGCCGTTATCCGACGAGCTAGATCCAGCTGTTCGGCTGCCGTTGCCGGGTGTGGGTGGAGTCGTGGGCAGCAGTCAGCTCGAAGGGGAACGCGATGAATGAGCATTATCGCATCTTGGGGCTGGCGAGATTTGATGCATCCTGGTTCCAGACCATCGGAACGTGGGCGTCCGCGTCAGCCATTCCGGCAGAGTTTACGCGCTGCGTCTCGCTCAACGAGGTTCGGGCCCGTCTGGCAGCGGGCGTTCCGACATCCTGCGTTCTCGTGGCGGCGAGTGTGCGCGGAATCGACCGGGACTTCATTGCACATGCCCGCAAATATGGCGCGTCGGTCATCATCGTCGACGACGCCGGCGACCGCCGGCCATGGCTCGACATTGGTGCGGCCGCAGTGGTCGATACTGAGCTGGAGCGCACGCATCTGGTCGAGCTGCTCAAGGCGCACGGCCAGGCGATCCGTGGGGAGCACGATGCCACCGAACCTGACGTGCACCCGGCACAGGTTGCTGCAGGACGAGTGATCGCGGTCACCGGCAGCGGCGGAACCGGCGCATCGACCTGCGCGATCGCCGCCGCGCAGGGGCTGGCTTCGGTTCCGGCTGCGACACCAGGACGTGGAGCGCACGGGAATGCGCCCCGCGTGCTCCTGGCCGACGGCAAGCTCTGTGGCGAGCTGGCGATGCTGCACAACACCACGGAAGTTGTGCCAACGATCCAGGATGTCGTAGAGGCGCATCGGACAGCCACGCCAATCCCTTCGGAGGTGGTCGGTCAGACGTTCGACGTCAGTGAGCGGGGCTACCGGTTATTGCTCGGGTTGCGTCATCGTCATCACTGGGCATTGCTACATGAGCGGGCGGTGCGCGCCACAATGACCTCGCTCGTGGGTGCGTTCGAGGTCGTCATCGCGGATGTCGGAGCAGACCTCGAAGGCGATCAGCCATCAGGTTCGAACGACATCGCCAATAGAAACGTGCTCGCGCGGACCATTGTTGATCAGGCCGACTCGATCGTCGTTGTCGCGCAATCCAGTATGAAAGGCCTGTACTCCGGCGTGCGGCTAATCGCCGACATCGTTGCCACTGGCATCAGGGTCACTGCGGTCGTCCCCATGATCAATCAGGTCCCACGGCAGCCGCACCGCCGCGCGTCATTGGTCAGAGCGTTCGGACAGCTGGTCCAGATGTGCTCGAACTCCTTGCCAGAGCTAGCGGAGCTACGGAAACCGGTTCTGCTGCCGCGCGTCAACGTCGAAACTTGTCTTCGGGATGGGACGATGCTGCCCGCCAGGCTTGTAGCCCCGATTGGCCGATCACTGCGCGGGTCATTGGCGCAACGGCGGCCGGAGCGAGGCGACATCGACCGGGCTCCAACACCAGTTGTTCCCGGAGAACTTGCCCACGCCCGCTTGGGAGGTGACCGGTGACTGGCGCGCTTGACGCTAGGGCCCGGCGATCGTCCAAAGTGCCGGCGTCAGCGGATGGTGTGTCTCCGCTGGCAGAGATTGAACGAGCCGTCCTGGCGCGTGCACGCGATGAGGATCTGGACGCGGGAGACGAGCGCGCCGTCCAACGCCTGCGTGACATGCTGCACGAAGAAGCGGTCACCTGGGACGAACAGGCGGAGTTGGGGCGCCGGCCTTACGAATTGGCTAGCCGGGACGACGTTGTCGAGCGAGGGTTGCGGAATCTCATCGGTGCTGGCCCGCTCGAATCCCTCCTCGATGATGACGATGTATGGGAGGTGATGATCAATGCTCCGGATCAGATCTTCATCAAACGTCACGAAGGTGTCTCGGGTTACCACGACGAAAATTTCCACGACGGGGCCCACTTGCTGCGGACGCTGACGCGTCTGCTTGACCGGTCAACATCGGGGCAGCGCAAGCTCGATCCGTCGGAGGGCTTGCAGGATGCGCAACTGGACGATGGCGCCCGGTTGCACATCGTTCACACCGATATCGGGCGCAACGGCAACATGCTGGTGAACATTCGCAAGTTCACCGGGGTTGCGTTTCGTTCGCTCGATGAGCTCACCGACATTGGGATGATGAGCCCGGCAGTCGCGGCGTTTCTGCGTGCTGCCGTGTCGACGCAACAGTCCATCGTGTTCGCGGGTCGTCCCGGGAGCGGCAAGACGACTTTGCTGTCGTGTTGCGCAGCCGAACTTGACCCGGCACTACGCATCGTGACGGCCGAAGAAGTATTCGAGGTCGATATTCCGCTGCCAAACGTCGCAGCCATGCAGACGCGCCCGGCTCGTCCCGATCGACCGGCCATTGAATTGCGACAACTTGTCGCAGGGTTTCTGCGCATGGCTCCGGATGTGGCGGTGGTCGGTGAGGTGCGCGATCGGGAGGCGTTGCCGTTGCTGCTGACGTTGTCGTCGGGTGTGACCGGCTATGCCACATTGCACGCGGCTTCGGCCCGTCAGGCACTGACGCGGCTGCGGTTCATCTGTCAACTCGCCGATACTCGCTCCGAATTACCGATGTCCGCACTGAACGCGCTGGTTGCCGAATCGATCGATGTCGTCGTCTTCTGCGACCGCGTCGACGGCACGCCGGTTGTCGACCATGTCATCGCTGTCGAAGACCTGCAGACGGAGCAATCTTCCCCGACGTTCACGGTGACCGACCTGTTTGCCCGCGGCAGCGAGCGGATCGCGCAATGGACCGGCATGGTCCCGTCGCGCTTGGCGCACAAGATGTCGGCGCGAGGGATTGACGTGCGCATGCTTCTCGACGGGAGTGACCGGCATGCCAGTTGATCGGCTCGCGAGTATCGCGTTCGCAATTTCGGCGGGCACGGGAGTGTTTCTGCTGTACACCGCGCTCGTCTACGGCAGGCGCGAGCTTGGTCTGGTGAAGTTCGCTCCATCCCGGACCCTCGCCGCTCGCATGCGGGACCTTCGTGTCCAGGCCGGCTTGTCTGGAATGCGGCCGATCGAATTCGTTGCGGCTTCGACGCTTGCTGGCGCGTGTGGCGCTGCATTGGGCCATGCGGTCTTCGGCGGCTGGATCGCCGCCCCGGTCCTTGCTGCCGTAACAACCCCGCTGCCGGTCCTGGCGGCGCGCACCGCTCGGCGGCGCCACATGGAATTGGCCCAGCAAGCATGGCCGCGATTGATTGAACACATTCGTCTACAGGTAGTCAGTGTTGGTCGATCGGTCCCGCAGGCGCTGTTCGAGGCCGGTTCACATGGCCCGGAAGTTATGCAGCGTGCTTTCACTGCCGCCAAGCGGCAATGGGACATGTCGGCGGACTTCGATCAAGCGCTAGATGTACTCAAAGCCGAACTAGCCGATCCGACGGCCGACGCCGTGTGCGAAACGCTACTGGTTGCGCACGCTGTCGGAGGAGCGGACGTCGATATACGACTCCGCGCATTGGCCGACGATCGGATACGCGACGCCCACGCGCGCAAGGATGCGCGTGCCAAACAGGCCGGCGTGCGTTTTGCTCGGCTGTTCGTTTTGCTCGCTCCGTTCGGCATGGCGTTGGTGGGACTGGCGATCGGTGAAGGTCGAGATGCCTACGCGACCACCACCGGTCAGGCGGCCGTTGTCGTTGCATTCGCGCTCATCGGTGCGTGTTGGCTGTGGGCCGGGCATCTACTCAAGCTCCCAGTGGATGGCCGGGTCTTCGTTGAACTTCGAGGTCGCTCATGAAGCTGGTCCTTGCCACCGCGCTGCTTGCCTTGGCGGTCGGATTGTCGCTGGTGCTCACTGAACTGCGGTGGTTCCGGGCAGAACCGATCGCCCGGCGCGTGGGGTACTTCCTGCCGCATGCTCGGCAGGTGCGGTCCCGAGCCGGTGTGTTGTCGGGAGCTTCGCTGCGCGAGCTATTCGCGCCTGCCATCGGTCACGTTGCAGAACGCGTGTCGCGGCTGCTCGGTATTCAGGAAGATGTCGGACGGCGCCTGCAGCGGCTCGACTTGACGGTGACCGTCGCCGAATTTCGGTTGCGGCAGGCCACCTGGGCGGGCATCGGCGCACTGTCGGGCGCGTTGGCATCATCGCTGTGGGGTGCATCTGCCATCTTTGCTGCAGCGTTCACCGTCGTCGGCGCCGCATTGGGATTCGTGCTCATCGAGCAGCGGCTCATTGTTGCCGACCAAGGCCACCGCGCATCTGTAGCACGGGAAGTACCGGTCATCGCAGAACAAATCGGCATGCTGATCGCCTCGGGCTATTCCACGATCGGTGCCGTCGACCGGGTGACCGAACGTGGCCACGGGCTGGTGTCCCGGGATCTGCGCCGGTGCATCCTGCGGATCCGGCAGGGAGCGTCTGAGCGGCAAGCGTTCAGCGAATGGGCTGAACTTGCGCAGGTTGAGTCGGTGACCCGCTTTGTTGGCATTCTTGCACTCGAGAAGGAATCGACTGACCTGGGGCGTCTCATATCCAACGAGGCTCGCAGCATGCGCCGGGCGTTGCAGCGCGAATTGCTGGAACACATCGAGAAACGAGGTCAGCAGGTGTGGATTCCAGTGACGGTCGCTGCGCTCGTGCCGGGCGCGATCTTCATCGGCGTCCCATTCAGTTCCGCGCTCCGCGGCTTTCTGTCGGGGTGAGAAGAACAGCAGGTCCACACAATATGACAACACGACACGGGGGTGCGACATGCGGAAACGACGCTGGAACAGATGGTCGGATGAGTGTGGAGAAGGAGTCATCTCGGCGGCCATTGTCGTCCTGATTATGGCGGTCATCGGGGGTGCGATGTATGTCGTATTCAGTCGGACGGTGACCGACGCTGCCGAACGGATCGAACACGAGGTGCAGCAAATTGGCGGGTGACGTCGCCGCATCTGACGACCGTTCGTCGCGCTCGACGCTGGTGGCGTTGATGCGACCGTACGACCAGGAAGGTTCGTCGCCGATCACCGCCTCGATCAGCCTGATGATGTTTCTCGGGTTCCTGCTGCTCAGCAGCCAGGTGTTGGTCCACCTGTATGCCTCGAGCGTGGTGGCTGCAGCGGCGTTCGAAACAGCACGAACTGTCGCGGCCGAAGGCAGTCGTTGCTCCGCTGCGGGGCCCGGCGGTGACGATGCGCCAACATTGGTTCGCCGACGGCTCGGGCGGTACGGCCTCCATCCCTCGCTTGCAGTGCGTTGTGTTGACGATGGTGACTCGACGACCGTCCGGATACAGATTGAGTCGCCCGCGCGTGCACTGGCGACACCGGTATTCCCGACAAGATTGGTCGAAATCGATCGGACGGCGACGATGCGGACGGAACGGCTGCGATGAGCGTTTGTGGCCGGCCTCGAACACCAGCGAAACACCAAGACGGATTTGTTGCCGGTGCCGAGACGTTGATATTCGGGGTGCTCGTATTCGTGGTTGGCACCATTGTCGCGCTGAATGCGTGGCTCGTCGTTGATGCCAAGTTCGCCGTGTCTGCTGCTGCTCGCGCCGCTGTTCGAACGGCGGTCGAGGCAGATCTCGGGGACGACCTGCTGGCGGCCGCGACGCAAGCCGCTGAGGAAGCATTCGGCGGTTACCGGTCGGGCGCCGCGGAGTTGCGTGTGATTCCGCGTTCCGCGCTGGCGCTGCGCAGATGCCAGCCCATTTCCATTGACGTCGAGGCCGACGTCGTGCCGTTGCTGATTCCGCGGATTGCCGGTGCGCGGACATTCACGGTTTCAGCACATCACCGCGAGGTGGTCGATCCGTATCGTTCACGGCTGCCGTTGGGGGATGACTGTGCGTGGTAGGTGTACCGGCAACACGATCGTGCTGTTTCCCGCCGCGCTGTTGGTGTTGCTCGCGATGGTGACGATCACGGTCGACGCGGCCGTAGTACACCTGGGCCAACGGCGACTGTCCGATATGGCGGGAGCCATGGCAAACGACGCAGTCGCAGCCCTGGATATCGACCAGTACTACGCCAGCGGTGAGGTGAGGTTCGATGCGGATCGGGCCGCCCGGCGCCTGTCGTACATCGACGAAGGATTTGCTGAGGATCGGGACTTGCATGACGTTCGGTGTGCCATCACGTTGGTAGGCGAGCGAGTGACCGTGTCGTGTGAAGGTCGAGTTCGACCGGTCTTTGCGCGGCTTTGGGAAAACGTCTCCAACCGTGTGACGGTTACGGCGAGCGAAACCGTCCGCGCTGCCGAACAGTGACCAGTTCGTCAACGGACGATGACGCTGGGATCGTCGGTCCGGAGGTGGCGGGCCCGCTGGGTAGATTTGCCGTCGACGCGCTGGCAACGAAGTGGATGCATGAATTCCCGGAACCGCACCATCCTGGCTCTTGGGGTTCCAGCGACCGTCACCCTCATCGCCGACCCGATCATGGGTGTGGTTGACACTGCGGTAGTTGGCCGGCTGGGCCCTGCACAACTTGGCGCGCTCGGGTTGGCGGTCGCGGTGTTGTCGACCGTGTCGTGGATATTCAACTTCCTGGTCTTTGGCACGACGTCGACGGTGGCGCGTGCAGTCGGAGCCAACGATCTGCAGGCTGCAGGCCGACGGGTCGCTCACGCAGCGCAGGTTGCGTTCGTGATCGGTGTTGTCGTCGGAGCGGTGCTGTATGTCGTTGCAGAGCCGCTCCTGGCCATGCTCGGTGCGGTCGACGAACTCGTCGGTCCGGGCGCGGAGTATCTCAAGATCCGTGCCGTTGGGATCCCGCTGCTGCTGCTCGGCTATGTCGGCCACGGCGCGTTCCGCGGCGTGTCTGACACCCGGACGCCATTGGGCGTCGTCGTGGCTGCAAACATCGCCAATGCGGCGTTGACCATCTGGCTGGTGTTCGGTGTCGGCTGGGGTCTGGCTGGAGCTGCCTGGGCGACGGTTGCCGCAGAACTGTTGACCGTTCTCGCGTTTGCGGTGTTGATCGGCAGGACCCGTCTGCCGCTGTCTGGTCATCGTGTCGTTGACCGAGTGCAGCTGCGCGCCCTGGTGGTCGTCAGCCGCGACCTGTTCATGCGTACCGGAGGGCTGCTGATCGGCATCCTTGCGATCACCGCAGCGGCAGCCCGAATTGGTGCGGTGCCCGCGGCGGCGCACCAGATTCTGTTCCAGTACTTCCTGCTCATCTCGTTTCTGATGGACGGGTTCGCGATAGCAGGCCAGGCGATGGTGGGTACCGCGTTGGGTGCGGGAAACATCCAGCACGCGCGCGAGGTCGGCAGGTCGCTGCTGCGCTGGGGCATCTTTGGCGGTGTGACGGTGGCCGTATTGCTGTTGGCCGGGATGCCGCTCATCCCGCGGCTCATGACCGACGATCCGGCGGTATTGGCTGCCGTTGGCGCGGTGTGGTGGTTCATGGCACTGGGCCAATTGGTCAACGGACCCGTGTTTGCCCTCGACGGTGTACTCATGGGCGCCGAGGACTTCCGCTACCTGCGCACCTGGACCGTCATCGCAGCGGTTGCAGGCGGAGCGGCCGGTCAACTGGTCGCGACGCTTGGCGGTGGACTGTTCGGCCTGTGGTTGGCCGTCCAACTCATGATGGCTGTGCGCCTAGTTTCGTTGGTCGTGCGCATCAGGTCGGATAGGTGGGCGACCGCCGGCAGCGGCCTGGTGACTGAACGTTGACCGTTCCGGGTGTCACAGTGACGGGACGAATGTGGCGACCACTTCGATGTGATGGGTCATCGGAAACAAATCCAGCGGTTGCGCAGCCGAAAGACGATAGTTATGACTGGTCAACGTTCGGGCATCACGCGCCAGCGCGGCCACATCGCAGGCCACATACACGATCGCTGCCGGTCGCAGCTTTGCCAGTTGCTTGATCACCGCGCTGCCGGCACCGCTGCGAGGAGGATCGAGTACCACGACGTCTGGTGCGTCGATGCCGCTGATGGTCGCGCTGATGAAACTGCTGACGTCGCCGGGATGCACGCTCACGGCGAGTTGATTGGCGTCGGCGTTGTGTTGTGCCGCTGCGGCTGCCTGCCGATGTGACTCAACGGCGACCACTTCCGCGCCCGCCGCAGCTAACGGCAACGAGAACAGGCCGACGCCGGCGTACAGGTCCCACACCAACGCGCCGGAGACGTCCCCGACCGCGGACATGACCGCATCGGTCAGTGCCGTCGCCGCAGCCGGTGACACCTGGAAGAATGCCGTCGCGTCAAACTCGAACCGGTGAGGTCCAACCGTTTCGGCGAGAACTCCGGTTCCGCGAATCGGTGCCGCCGAACCGTCTGGCTGTTCGAGCACTACGTCGAAGTTCCCGTCCGGCAGGGTCAGCCCGCCCGGGCCGGGCGTGATGATGACGGCACTGGTCGCTGTGGCGTCATGAGCGCGAACCGCGACCCGGTCCGCACCGCCAGCGTCAGTGAGCTGGTGCCTGATGCGCCCAACGGCCTCGGTTGCCACGAGACAGTCCGCGACGGGAACGACGTCGTGTGAGCCCCGACGGTAGAACCCCAGTCGCCCGCGTTCATCGCTGTGGAACTGGACGTTGGTGCGGTATCTGACATCGGGCCCAACCGCACGACATTCAGCTACCGCGGGACCGACGATTCCGCCAAGCCGTTCAAGCTGTTCAACCACGACGCGTGTCTTCAACCGACGCTGCGCCGTCGGCGCGATGTGCTGCAGGTCGCAACCGCCGCAGTCTTTGTAGACCGGGCACGGCGGTGCAACTCGGTCCGCGCTCGCGTCCATGACCGTGACGACGCGGGCACGCGCCCAGCGTTTGTGGTCTTCGACGACCTCAACCAGCACCCGTTCA
>JBBDVU010000019.1:0-10629 GCA_040903225.1 Nitriliruptoraceae bacterium
CAAACATGTCCGACAGACCGCCGCCTTGACCGCGGTGCATCAACACCAAACCGATGAGCGCCAAAGCCAACAGCGCGTGGATGGTCACTAGCAATCCGACAAGCACGGGCGTTCTCCAAGGACAGTCTGCGTGACCGGCAAGCGTAGCAGCCTCGGGTCAGCGTTCCCCGACTCGGCCAAGCCAATACATCTGCAGGCCCGGACCGGACGGGACCGACTCCGTCATCGGTGTTGCCTGCCATGAACGCACCACCGCGTCGTCGATGGTGACCACTGGCCGCGGGTGCAGCCCCAAACCGAGGTTGTAGACCGGTCTTGGGCATGCGTCCGGGTCAATTGCACACATCCGCAAGGTTCCTTGGTGGTTTTCCACGCTGTGCTCGTCATATCTGACAACCGCTGGTGTCGATACGGTCGTGGCGATATCGACGCTGTTGCGGTTATACACGTCGAATGCGCGGGCTTGCGTGGTTGCGGCCGTGTCTCCGGTCAGTGCAGCCCACACAATCGCGACCGCCTCACGTTGCCGTTCGGCTCCAGCAACCTGCGACGGAATCACCAACGCCGCAACGATCGCCAAACACATGATCGCGATCAGGGCAACGAGTTCAACCGTTCGACGTGGTCGGGTCGGTGCCGCTGGGGCGTCGACCAACATGCGAACCCGGTCGACGAGACCACCGCTCGGCGCAAACGCCGAACAAGCATGACCGGCACGTGGACCCTGATCAAGCACTTTCAGTAGGCCACTAGCGAGCGCTCCGGGACGCCCAGTAACACGGACGGCCACCTGATCCGCTGCGAGTTCACGTTCGCGATGCAGATGTCGGACCGCCCAGCCGACACCCGGGGCAAAAAACATAGCATCACGGACTGCGCCAAGCATTCCGGCGATCAGATTGTCGCGCCGCTTGACGTGAGCCAGTTCATGGGCAAGCACGCCTTCCAGTTCGTCGTCGTCGAGTTGTGCAGCAAGATCGGCATCGAGGACCACCACTGGTCGACGACTGCCAACCACATAGGCACCTCCGGCGACGCCTGGTGTGACGGTGACGAACGGATCAGGGACCTCGAGTCGGCGGGCCACCGACAACGCTGCATCACGGACATGCCCAGGTACCAAACCTGCGGACACATCGTGAAACGCTCGGCGGTATGCCGCACGTGCGACCAACAATCGTCGCGCCAATCGCACCGCAGCGAACAGCGCCCACGCTGCCAGAAGCAGGGGAAACACCATCGGCGCAAAATAGAGGTAGCCCTCGGCTACACGGATCGCCAACCCGTCGCGCGCTTCAACCGGCACCATCAATGTCGGCAGACGTGGTTGCGACGCAGCGATGACGATGACAGTGACAATCGCGACAGCTGGCATCACCGCAGCAGCGACCCGGATCCATGGCGTGCGGATGCCGATCCGTAGCAGCAGCCGCGCCAGCAGTACACATGCCACGGTCGCGATCGCCGCACGGACGGCGATCGATTCAACCGGAAGACTCAGCAGTACGCCGAGATCCACTGATTACCGCTCCTGCTGACGCTGCCTGGTTACGGCTTGGCGAAGCGAGTCGAGCGTGACCCCATCGACGTCATCAACGACATCGGCAAGATACGCCGCTGCGGGTTCGGGATAGCGCTCAAGAAGCCATGACAGCACGTCGCTGACCGCCGAACGGGCGTACCGGTCCCGGCTGACAGCTGGACGATAGCGATGGGCCAAGCCGGCCGTGTCACGCTTGAGCAGGCCCTTGCTAGCCAACCGGCTCATCGTCGTCATGACCGTGGTGTAGGCAATAGTGCGTGACTGGGCCAATTCGCCGTGCACGTCGCGTACCGTCGAATCACCGGTGCGCCACATCACTTCCATCACTTCTTGTTCGAGCGGCCCGAGAATGGTCTCAAGCGGCTCATTTCGGCGTGTCGCCATTACGCCCTCGTTTCGTCTGGCCCCGTGTCTGTCGGCCCCGCCCGACTTGGACACGGCGACTATAGCTTCTGCTTGGTCTATCGTCGATGACCGACGATCAGCGCGAAATCCTCTGACGAAAGACTCGCGCCACCGACAAGTGCGCCATCGATATCGTCTTCCCGCATCAGTTGCCGGATATTTCCAGGTTTGATGCTGCCCCCGTACAACACACGCACCTGGGCGCCAACGTCGCCGAACAAGCGGACGAGTTCGCTACGAACGTGAGCACACATGTGCTGAGCGTCATCAGGAGTCGCAGTCCGACCGGTACCGATGGCCCAGACCGGCTCGTACGCAACGACAAGGTTGGCTGGATCGTCGAGTGATATCTCATTGAGCGAACCGCGCAGTTGTCTTGTGACCACGTCGGCAGCGTGACCGCCATCGCGATCTTCAGCCTGTTCACCGACACACACCAGCGGCCGCATGCCGTGGCGTTGCACCGCACGGATTTTACGGCTGATCAGGTCATCGGTCTCGCCCATCAACGTCCGACGTTCCGAATGCCCAACGATGACGTACGCCACGTCGAGACGGGCAAGCATTGGTGCGGAAATTTCGCCGGTGAAGGCACCTTCGTCTTCAGGGTGGCAGTCCTGTGCTCCAAGAAGCATGGGCAGTTTGTCGGACTGAATTAGCGTCTGGATTGAACGCAGCGCCACGAACGGCGGGCACACGACAACTTCTTGACCGTCGTAGTCGTCTGCATCAAGGTGGTAGGCAAGCTTCTGGACCAACTGGATCGCTTCAAGATGGTCACGATACATCTTCCAATTTCCCGCAATAATCGGGGTGCGGTCGGTCACCGTAGCCTCCAAAAAAGTTTCGTCACCTCGGGACTGCCGCGTTGGCGGCAGACGTGACTATTGACGTTAGCGCGCAGGCGTCTCGACCGTCAGTTCTGTCCGACGGTGTAACCGGTCAACTCCATCGATCTAACCGACAACCTCCACAAGTTCGACGCGCAGCATCGACGTTGCGTCGACAATGACGTTGGCGACTCGTGGGCCGTGCGCCGCGGCCGTTTGGCTGTACCAGAGCGGAATGAGGGGCATGTCGGTGAGCACGACATCTTCGGCCGCCTGATACTGCTCGTCAGCATCGGCGGGAACCGACGCGTTCGCCACGTTCAACGCTTCGTCGAATGCCGCGTTGTCGTAGCCAAAGAAGTTGTACGCCCCGCCCGCACGAAACAGACTGGACAGCGCATATTCTGGGCTGAGATAACTCAATGCCCAGCCGAGCCGAAACGGGCCTGTGGCGCGTTCGGTAGTCAGATGCTGCACGTACGGTGACAGATCCATCGTCTCAAACTCGATGGATTCGATGCCCAGCACGTCGCGCCACTGTTGAGCAACGGCGGTGACCCACGGTTCATGGCCGCCATCGGCATTGAACAGCACCGTTACGGGCTCGCTGATGCCTCCAGCGGCTTCGAATCGTTCAACGGCCGCCTCAGGGTCGAACCGGCAGAACTCGCAAGCGTCTGGCCGGTGGGCTTCGAGTACCGGCGGAATAATTGCGCGTGCCGGCTGCACCGAGCCATTGAACACCTCGTCGATGATTGCTTCGCGATCGATCGCGAGCGACAGTGCGATCCGCACGTCGAGGTCGTCAAATTCCGGTACATACAACGGCAATCCGAGGAACGTGAACGATGATGTCGGACGCTCAACGAGACCGCCGGAAAAATCGTCAGCCAGCGTGGCACCGCCGCCCGCTGGGAGATTGTCAAGAATGTCGAGCGCACCCGCCTGCACATCCTGCAGCGCGGTTTCCAAAGCGGCATCACCGGTGTAGATGATGAACGTGACTTCGCGGGGTAGCGCCGGGTCGTTACCGCCGTACTCGTCGTAGCGAGTGAGGACCACTTGACGGTCGGGGTCGAACGTGGTCAGCACGTAGCGCCCGTTGCCGACTGGAGCCCGACCGAATGATCCCATGTCTTCGTAGGCGATGGTCGGCAGCGGCGCGAACGTCGAATCCGCAAGCTTCGCCAGAAACGGTGCGAAGGGCTGGTCGAGCGTCACGCGTAACGTCAGTTCATCTACGACTTCCACGCCGTGCAGTGACCGCGCCAGGCCTTGCTGCACGGCGTCGTACCCAGCGATGTCGGCGAAAAACTCGCGGTTCCGTACGTCGTTTGCCGGGATCGCTGCGAAGTTCCAGGCGTCCGCGAATGAACGCGCCGTCACTGGCTCTCCGTCGTGGAACGTCCACCCTTCGGCGAGTTCGATGTCCCACACGACCGCGTCGTCGGTGTCGATGGATGCCGCGACGAGCGGTCGCGGTTCACCCGAAGCAGGATCCAGTTCGACGAGTCCGGCGAACAACTGGCTGATGACACGGCCACTGCATGTGTCCCGGGTCTGCTGCGGGTTGAGTGATTGGATCGTGCAGCCATACGCCGTCAGTGATCCGCCGTCTGCTGGCGGTGCTGTTTCAGGCAAAACCAGTTCGTCGGGGACGTCGACGTATTCTTCGGGTGCGTCAATCGTGGTCGGCGCGCATGCTGCGGCAATCGCTACGGCGATCCCGGCGACTGCGGCTCGCCGCGACAGCACTCGACGGCGCGGTCGTCGCGCCGGAGGCACCAACCACAAGCGTCGTCGCAGGTACGCTCGTGCGCTCGGCATGTTCACGCAGTCTTGTTCAGTGCTGATATGCCCGGCAGGATCTTGCCTTCCAGCAGCTCAAGCGATGCGCCTCCGCCGGTCGACACGTGGTCAACGCGATCCGCAAGTCCGAACTGTCGGATAGCTGCCGCGGAATCCCCTCCCCCAACCACCGTAAATCCGGCAGCGTTGGCGACGGCTTCGGCGACCGCGCGTGTCCCAGCCGCAAATGCCGGCCACTCGAAGACACCCATTGGTCCGTTCCAGAACACGCTGCCGGCGTCACGAATGACCTGACCGTATGCGAGGCCGGTCAGTGGACCGATGTCGAGGCCCATCTGCTCCTCAGGCATGTCGGACACCGCAACTCCGGTTGGGGGCGAATGTTCGTCAAACGCAGGCGCGACGACAACGTCGGTGGGCAGGAGCACCTCGACACCACGCTGGCGCGCATCGGCCACGAGCGTTGCAACATGATGGACTTGGTCGTCTTCGACACGGGACCGTCCCACGTCGTGACCTTCAGCGACCAGAAACGTGAACGCCATCGCACCACCCACGGCAATCACATCGACACGCGTCAGCAGGTTTTCGAGCACGGTCAGCTTGTCACTGACCTTCGCGCCGCCAAGGATGGCAACGTACGGACGTGCCGGATCGTCAAGCAATCTGCCGAGCGCGTCAAGTTCTCGTTCGACCAGCAAACCGGCATAGCCGGGTCGGCGCGCTGGCACCCCGGTGATCGAGGCATGGGCCCGATGGGACGCCCCAAACGCATCGTTGACGTAGACGTCACACAGCGCTGCAAGTGCGTCCGCAAACTCGTCGTCACCGGCCGTTTCTCCGGCGTCCCAGCGCAGATTCTCGAGAAGTACGACGTCGCCGTCAGCCATTTGTGACACGAGACGTCGGGCATCTTCACCAGCGACATCCCGTGCCAGAGCAACATCGCATCCCAGGTGCTGGCCCAAGGCAGCTGCCACCGGGGCCAGCGACGTCGACGGGTCCGATGATCCATCGGGGCGACCGAGGTGTGACGCCACGATCACGCGCGCGCCACCCGCCCGCAGATGCTGAATCGTCGGCAGCGAGGCCGTTATTCGCAGGTCGTCGGTGATCGCACCGTCGCGCAGCGGCACATTGAGATCGGCCCGAACAAGCACGCGCTGGCCCGCCGACGACAGGGACGCCAGCCGGGAGACACCATCGAGCAGGTTGGTCACAGACGTTCACCAACATATTTGGTGAATTCAGCCAGCCGAGTCGAATAGCCCCACTCATTGTCGTACCAACCGAGCACCTTGACTAGTCGCCCGGTCGCCATCGTCGCGAGCGAATCGAATACACACGAGTGTGGGTTGCCGACGATGTCGATTGACACGATCGGTTCGATCGAATATTCCATGATGCCGTGTAAGGGACCTTCGGCGGCTGCTCGCATGGCGGCATTAACGTCGTCGACCGTCACCTCCTGGGCCAGCACCAGCGACAGGTCGGTGACGGAACCATCCGGGATCGGCACGCGCAGCGCCAGTCCGTCGAGTCGGCCAGCCAGCTCCGGTAACGCCAGCGCCGCAGCTTTCGCCGCACCAGTGGACGTCGGAATGATTGAGACCGCGCCGGCCCGAGCTCGACGTGGATCGCTGTGCGGGGCATCGTGAATGCGCTGGTCGCCGGTGTAGGCGTGCACCGTCGTCATCAGCCCTTGTTCGATCCCAAACGCTTCGTGGAGCGACTTTGCCATCGGAACGACCGAGTTCGTCGTACACGAGGCCATCGACACAACGTGATGCTGGTCGGGGTCATATTCGTGCTCGTTGGCCCCCAGCACGATCGTCTTGTCCTCACCCTTGGCAGGAGCTGAGATCACAACCTTCTTCGCTCCAGCCTCAAGGTGCTTGGCGGCATCGGCCCGCTGAGTGAAAAATCCGGTCGACTCTACGACGATGTCGACACCCAATTCGTTCCAAGGCAATGCGGCAGGGTCGCGTTCCGACAGCACCTTGACGAGTTTGCCGTTGACCATCAGGCCGTCGTCGGCAGCTTCAACCGTGCCGTCGAACCGGCCGTGCACGCTGTCATACTTGAGCAGCAATGCGAGCATCTCGGTGTCCGTCAGATCATTCACCGCCACGAACTCAAGGTCGATATCGTGGCGTGTTGCCGAGCGCAACAAGTTGCGGCCGATGCGCCCGAATCCGTTGATTGCTACCCGTATAGCCATCGTCTTGTGCTCCTTGCGCGGAAGGGATTTCGCGTGTTGGCGTTGGTCGGACCCTACCAAACGCCGTTGGCGGTCACCGGTCCTCGTCGGCAAGCATCGTCAGTCGATGCAGTCGCCTGCTGACCGTCGACTTCGCCAATGGTGGCTCCAGCATGGCGCCGAGTTCGGCCAATGACAGCTCCGGGTTGGCAATCCGCGCCAACGCAATATCGCGCAACTCGTGGTCAAGTCCGTCCCAGCCAACGCGTGCCACTACCGCTTCAACCTGGGCAACCTGCTGAGCCGCAGCAGTGATCGTGCGCTGCAGATTCGCGCTGTCGGCGTTTGCGAGTCGGTTCGCTTCCGCTCGCAGTTGCCGGCGCAGCCGCCGATCGTCCCATGCAAGAAACGCCTTGGTGGCTCCGACGTAAGCCAACAGGTCGCCTATGGCCCGACCCGATTTCACGGCAACGCGAACGTGATCGCGGTGCGGGCCAACCGAAACACTGGCAGTCGTCACGTCACGGAGTACGGCCGCGAGCTGATCAGCCACGCTGCGATTAGCGCTGTGAAACTCGACGTGCGGTGGTTGGCCCGGTGCCGAGAATGTTGCGGCTGCGATGACCGTACCCCGCAACCATCCCTCAACGTGCGTGGTTACATACCGATCCGGAACCTGCTCGGCGACGTGTCCAGATTCGTCCACAAGCCCTAGTCGGACGGCGAGCACCTCCGCGTTCTCTGTCAATCTCAGCCCGAACTGACGAGTGCGCTGCCCAGCGGTCTGGCGTACCAGTAGTTGTCCGGATACACCGTATCCGGAGCGGATCAGCTGGTGCACTCGGCGCACGGTCGCGCCTGATGCGGACACGATCGACAGTTCGAGTGCCGGTCTGGGAATCGTCGATTCGCTGGTGTGATCAACATGGAGTCCGACCTCGTTGGCTCGTCGGTGGTAAATGATTGAGCCGGCAAACCGCGCGATTGCTGCCACCTCAGCTTCGAGGTCACCACCCGACGACATGGGAGCGCTCGCAAGCTCTTGTCGAACCGCGTGCGTGAACGCCGGCATGGGCTGCATAGCTAGCCGGTTGTGGCGAGCTGTAGGCGTTCGGCGTACAACTGGCGTAGCACCTCAGCGAGCCGCTGCGGGTCATGACTGTCATCGTCGCCCGCCATCGAAACTTCGACGATCGCCCCGGCAGTCTTGCCAAGGTGTTGGGCAACGTTGTCGTCTCGGTACAGCGCCCGCAGACCGGGGATCGGCGGCGTTGTGGAGGTCCTGCCAGCGCGATCGTTAACAACCACCACGTCGACCGCAAAGTGACCAACATGACTTCGAAGCGCATCGAGATGATCCGATAGCAGCATGCCTTGGGTTTCACCGCGCTGTTCCCGCAAGTTTGCGATTAGCACCTTGAGCGCTGTCGCATCACGCACCGCAGCGGCGATGTCATCAACAAGCAGGTTCGGCAGCACGCTCGTATACAACGATCCAGGTCCGACAACAATCATGTCGGCGCTACCAATCGCGTCGATTGCCTCAACAGGAGCACTGAAGCGATGCTTCTCGGCCCGCTCAGGCGCATCGTCGACGGTCGAACGTTGATCATCAGCGAGCCACACACAACGAATGCCAGAGGTGGCCGCAATGGCAGCCTGCCCATGCACGACACCGTGTGCCGTCTCGGCATGCATGGTCACCGGAGCAGTGGTACAAGGCAGCACTGCACCGCGTACGCCGAGCAGTTGCGCGAAAGCACGCAAGGCCGCGAGCACGTCGCCATCATGTTGCTCCATCATGCCAACGAGCATGAGATTGCCGAGACTGTGCCCGGCCAGTTCGCCGTCCCGGAAGCGGTGTGAGACCAGCTGCGCCATCGGCCCGTCACGTGCCAATGCCAATAGCGCCATCCGTAGATCGCCTGGCGGGATCACCCCGAGGTCACGGCGTAACCGACCTGACGAGCCACCGTCATCAGCGACCGTGACAACAGCGGTCACATCGTCAGCCCAGGATGTCAGCGCACGCAGCGTCCGTGCCAGACCATGGCCTCCACCGAGCGCAACAGCACGCATCGTCATTCGGCTCCAAGGTCACGATGCCGCACTGACACCGGCAAGCCCGTGGTCTGTCGCACATAGTCACCTAGCACCTCGCTGATGGCGACCGAACGGTGTTTGCCACCAGTACAGCCGATAGCAATCGTCAGATAGCGTTTGCCCTCGAGGACATAGCCGGGGACCGTGATGTCAAGCAGCTTTTTGACCGCGTCTACGAAGTCATTCGTCCGCGGTTGCCCGAATACATAGTCGTGCACCGCCTGGTCCCGCCCAGTCATCGGCCGCAATTCGGCCACCCAGTGCGGGTTCGGAAGAAATCTCACGTCGAATTGCACGTCGGCTTCTCGCGGAGACCCGTGTTTGAAACCAAACGACACCAGCTCAATTCGCATTGGCGCGATCGACGCATCGCCGAGCAACTCAACAATGCGGTCACGCAGTTCGTGCACATTCAGCGCTGTCGTGTCGATGATCACGTCCGCGAGACCTCGCAGCTCACGCAACTGGTCACGTTCACGTTCAATGCCATCCAGGACCGTGCCACCGTCCGCAGCCGGATGGCGTCGCCGGGTTTCTTCGAAACGGCGGTGCAATGCATCGCCGTCTGCCTCAAGGAAGATGACCCGCAAGTCGGTATCGGGGCGCTGCAACTCGCTGACACTGCCGACGAGATCGTCGAAGAACTCGCGGCCACGCACATCAGCGACGACGGCCAGCTTGCCGATCGAAGATCCTGGCGAAAATGCCAGGTCGGCGACTCGGCCGATGAGTTCCGGAGGCAAGTTGTCGATCACGAACCAGCCGAGATCTTCAACCACGTTGGACACCGTTGAACGGCCGGCGCCGGACAGGCCGCTGATGATGAGAATGCGCTGCTTTCCCGGGTCTGGTGCGCTCACGTCTACGTGCCTCGGGTGTCGTCGTGCAGATGCTGATGCAGCACCGCAGCCAGCGTAGGTGAGATGCCGTCGACGGCGGAAATTTCCTCGGTGCTCGCACGCTTGAGGTTGGTAATCGACCCGAAGGTCCGCAGCAGTGCGGCACGTCGCCTCGGTCCGATACCTGGCACCTCATCGAGCGCGGTCGTGATGGCGCGGTTGCGACGCTGCCGCTGATGGGTGACTGCGAAACGGTGCGCCTCATCGCGAACGCGCTGGACGAGGTACAGGGCGTCGCTGCCGCGCGGTAGCTCCACGGGTTTGGACTTGCCTTCAATCCACAGCTGTTCGAAACGTTTGGCAAGTCCCACGAACGGAATATCGTCGATCGGTAGGTTCTCGATGGCCGCACGGGCTGCGCGCAGCTGGCCGACACCACCATCAATGATCACCAGACTCGGTGGATAGGCGAACGATTTACGTTGCACGTCGAGCGGCGCAGCACGATCCTTGACCAGCCGGGTGAATCGCCGCTCGATCACTTCTCGCATCGCGGCAACATCGTCGTTGGCGTCGACGGTAAGTTTGAATCGGCGATAATCGGACTTCTTGGGCAGGCCGTCCTCGAATACCACCATAGAACCGACAACTTCGGTGCCGGCCAGATGCGAAATGTCATAGCACTCGATTCTCAGAAGCGGCTCGTCGAGACCGAGTGCCTGCTGCAGTTCGGTCAGTGCACGTGAGCGACTGTCAAAGTCGTTGGCGCGTTTGAGCCGGCTGCGTTCGAACGAATCTTGAGCGTTGGTCGTCACCGTGGCGAGCAATCGGCGTTTGTCACCCCGCTGGGGTACATGGCACCGGGCGTGCTTCGTAGCGCGCCCGAACTCGCGCTGCCGC
>JBBDVU010000020.1:0-10619 GCA_040903225.1 Nitriliruptoraceae bacterium
GCCTTGAAGCGGTAGGCCGTCGAGGTCAACGCACCAACCGGACAGATCTGGATGATGTTGCCGGAGAAGTAGCTGTGGAACGGTTCGTCCTCGTAGATGGCGACCTGCTCGAGTCCGCCACGCTCATACAGTTCGATGAACGGATCTCCGGCGATCTGTTCGGCGAAGCGGGTGCAGCGCGCACACAAGACGCAGCGTTCGCGGTCGAGCAGGATCTGCGAACTGATCGCCACCGGCTTGTCATAACGGCGCTTTTGCTCGATGAACCGCGCGCTGTTGGACCCGTGCGTGAGCGCCTGGTCCTGCAGCGGACATTCACCACCCTTGTCGCACATCGGGCAGTCCAGCGGATGGTTGATCAGCAGGAACTCGAGCGTGCCTTCCTGGCCTTTGCGCGCCATCGGCGACGTCAGGTGAGTTTTGACCACCATGTCCGGACCGGCCTCGGTGGTACACGCCATCATCGGTTTGGGTGCACCTTCGACCTCGACGATGCACTGACGGCACGCACCTACCGGATCCAGCAGCGGATGATCGCAGAACCGCGGCACGATCGTGCCGAGCTGTTCGGCCGCACGGATGATCAGCGTGCCTTTGGGCACGGTGATCTCCTTGCCGTCGATCGTGAATGTGACGGTTTCCACAGACGTCTCCGAAATGCTCACGTCAGGCCTGCCCGTCAGCGCCGACGACAGCCAGTGCTGGCGCCGAGCGTGACATGTGGACGACCGGGATGTCGTTCCGCGGCGGCGTACCGAATGGGCAGCTGCCACGTCGGATGTGCTCGAGATACTCGTCGCGGAAATATTTCAGGCTCGACACGATCGGTGAGGTCATCCCATCTCCGAGCGCGCAGAAGACCCTCCCGAAAATGTTGCTGCACAGATCCTCGAGCAGCTCGAGGTCCTCGTCGCGGCCACTGCCGGTTTCGAGCCGCTGGTAGATCTGTGACAGCCACATGCTGCCTTCGCGGCACGGCGTGCATTTGCCGCATGACTCATGTTCGTAGAACTGGGTGAATCGCCAGACCGTGTCGACCACGCAGGTCTGATCGGAATAGAGCATCAACGCGCCGGTTCCGAGCAGCGAACCGGCCTGCTGGATGTCCTCGAACGTATACAGCACCCCGGCCTGGTCGGCGGGCAGCATCGGCGTCGACGAGCCTCCGGGGAACCAGAACTTCAGCTCGCGTCCCTCGATCATGCCGCCGGCAATCTCGATGATGTCGCTGACCGGAGTACCCAACGCCACCTCGTAGTTACCAGGCCCATTGACCTCACCGGATATCGACATCAGCTTCGGGCCGGGTGACTTTTCGGTGCCCCACTGACGCCACCATTCGGCGCCATGCCGGAGCAGGAACGGCACCGCAGCGATCGACTCGACATTGTTGACGGTGGTGGGGCAGCCGAACAGGCCTTGGGCGGCAGGGAACGGTGGTCGCAGGCGCGGCTGGCCACGGCGACCTTCGAGCGAGTCGAGCAGTGCGGTTTCTTCACCGCAGATGTAGGCGCCAGCGCCGCGATGCAGGGTCAGGTGGTACCGCCTTCCCGACCCCAGGACATCGTCGCCGAGATAGCCCTTGTCGTAGGCCTGGCGGATCGCTTTGGCCAGCGACCGGCCGGCATGCACAAACTCGCCACGCAGGTAGATGTAGCCGTGCTCAGAATTGATGGCGAGTCCGGCGACAATCATGCCTTCGACGAGCTGGTGCGGATCGCGTTCCATCAACAGGCGGTCCTTGAAGGTTCCCGGCTCGCCTTCGTCGGCGTTGCAAACCACATACACCGGCTTGCCGGTTCCTTGTGCGACGAACGACCATTTCAGCCCGGTCGGGAACCCGGCACCACCACGGCCGCGGATTCCAGAATCCTTGACCAATTCGATGATGTCGACCGGCTCCATTTCGAGAGCGCGCCGCAGACCGTCGTAGCCGTCGTGCTGCTCGTAGACCTCGATGTCGTCGACACCTTCAATGTCGTAGCGATACGACATTGCCGTGACCTGACCGGTCGCCCCCATGCTCAGGCCTCCTTCGTGGCGCGGAACCGGTCCGCGGATTCCAGAAACGCGCGGCCACCGTGACCTGTCGGGTCACCACCGGGATGTGTCACCGGCAGCTGGGTTTCGCCTGTGCGGTAGGCGGGCGGTTTGTCCATAGCGGCTTGGCGCACAGCGGCGGCGGCCAACTGCTCACCGACACCGTCGTCGATACCTGAAAGTTCGCGTTCCACCTCGCGGAATGTCCCGGGCGTGTGCCCGGACACGTTGGAGGCTGGTGGCTCACCGGCTTTGACCTTGTCGACGAGTCCGACCGCGTCGTCGACACTGAGCTTGCTGTACATCTCGTAGTTGATCTGCACGACTGGCGCCGCGTCACAGATACCGAGGCACTCGGCATGTTCGACCATCGCCCCAGCACCGTCGGTGTCGATAGTCCCACCGCACTTGTCCACCCAGCCGTCGAAGATGTCCTGGCCGCCGGCGAGCTTGCAGGTCGGGTTGGTACACACGCTCAGCAGGTAGTCGCCGAACGGTTCGTCCTTGTACATCGTGTAGAAGGTCGCAACCGCACCGGCCTCGGCATGCGAGATCCCGACCAGGTCGGCGCAGAATGCGATCCCGTCCTGGCTGACGTATCCCTCGTCGGATTGGACGAGATGCAGCAACGGCAGCAGTGCTGCGCGCGCTACCGGATACCGCTCCACGAGACGCTGAGCGTCCTGGCGCGTGTCATCAGAGATCGGCATCGGTCAAGTACTCCTCAAGCAACGACTGGTCACAGCTCTCAACGGTCGACGCCGCCCATCACCGGGTCGATCGAAGCGACCACGGCGATGACGTCGGCGACCATGTGGCCGGATGACATCTCGTTTGCGGCTTGCAAATTGACAAAACTGGGTTCGCGCACATGCACCCGGTACGGCTTGTTGGTGCCGACCGACGTGATGGCATAGCCAAGTTCGCCACGCGGCGACTCGACGGGGACATACACCTGACCGGCCGGCACGGTGAACCCTTGGGTGACCAGTTTGAAGTGGTTGATGAGCGCTTCCATCGACTCACCCATGATGTGCCGGATGTACTCGGGATCGTTTCCGACACCGTCCGCGCCCAGTGACTGCTGCGACGGCCAGGCGATCCGCTTGTCGGCCACCATCACCGGGCCACCCGGCAGAGTGTCCAACGCCTGACGGATGATCCTTAGCGACTGGCGCATTTCTTCGACCCGGACCAGAAAACGGCCGTACGAGTCGCCTGAAGAGTCCGTGGGCACGTCAAAGTCGTACTGGTCGATACCGCAGTACGGTTGCGACTTGCGCAAATCCCACGACATCCCGGAAGCCCGTAGCAGCGGCCCGGTCACACCGAGTTCGAGGCAGCGTTCGGTGGAGAGGACCCCCACGTCCTTGAGCCGATCGACCCAGATGGGGTTACGTGCGAGCAGGTCCTCATACTCGCCAATCTTGTCTGGCAGCAGCTTGAGCAGCGATTCGCAACGCTCGAGGAAATCGTCGGTGACGTCCTGGGCCAACCCGCCTGGGCGAATGTAGGCGTGATTCATCCGCAGACCAGATTGCGACTCGAACAGATCCAGGATGTGTTCACGTTCGCGGAAGCCGAACGTCATCATGGTGGTCGAGCCAAGTTCCATGCCGACGGTTGCCAGCCACACGAGGTGGCTCGAGATCCGGTTGAACTCGGTCAGGATCACGCGCACGGCATTCGCGCGATCGGGCACCTCGATGCCAAGCAGTTTCTCGGCACCCAGGCAGTAGGCAAGTTCGTTGAACAGCGGCGCCAGGTAGTCCATGCGTGTGAAGAATGTGCAGCCCTGCACCCAGGTGCGGAACTCGGCGTTCTTTTCAATGCCGGTGTGCAGGTAGCCGATGATCGGCTTGAGGTTGGTGACGGTTTCGCCGTCGAGTTCCAGCACCAAACGCAGCACCCCATGGGTCGACGGATGTTGCGGACCCATGTTGACGGTCAGCCGGTCGTCGGTGATCGCGTCGACAACTTCTTCCCAGTCGGCCCCTTCGACGTAGACATCCGACTCGTCGAACAGGCCGTAGGTCTCAGCGCTCGGATTCGTGGCCGTCATTCGACCACCTCCCGCAGGTCGCGTTCATGCGGCGACGGGATGAACTTGTCGTTGTGATAAGGAATGTCCACTCCACCGAGCGGATAGTCCTTGCGGTGCGGATGTCCGAGCCAGTCGTCGGGCATCAGAATCCGGGTCAAGTCTGGATGCCCGGTGAATTCAACCCCGAAGAAGTCGTAGACCTCGCGCTCGTGGAAGTTCGCAGTCTCGTACAACGCAGTTGCGGACGGCAGCACCGGCGCATCGTCGCCGACCGCAGTCCCGACGCGGAACCAGTGGTTGTGTGACACCGAACGCAGGATGTAAAGCACCTCGATGACGCCGGCGTCGCGCGACACGCGGTACTGGGGCCAGCCGGTCGTTGACATCTGCCGCTCGACCACATGGTCGCCAGCGGGCCAGTGCACCCCGGACAGGTCAGCGAGCAGTTCGCACCCCAATTGCGACTTCGCGAATGTGAGCACATCCATGACGTCTTCGGGATCGACGTGCACCGTCAGCTCGCCGAGGGCAACCTCAGCCCGTGCGTCCGGAAACGCCGTGGCCAGCGCCGCCTGCAGTTCGTCAAGCGTCATGCCTTGGCCCCCTGCTCGGCGAACGTTTCGTTGCGGATCTTTTCGTGCAACTTCAGGATGCCGTCGAGCAGCATCTCGGGCCGCGGCGGGCAGCCAGGCACATACATGTCGACCGGGACAATGTGATCCACACCCTGCACCAAGGCGTAGTTGTTGAACATGCCGCCGGAGGTCGCGCACACGCCCATCGACAGGACCCATTTCGGATCGGACATCTGGTCGTAGATGCGACGCAGCACCGGCGCCATCTTGTTCGAAACCCGTCCCGCAACGATCATCAGATCGGCCTGGCGCGGCGATGCCCGGAACACCTCCATACCGAACCGTGACACGTCGTGGCGTGGGCCACCGACCGCCATCATCTCGATGGCGCAACAGGCCAGACCGAAGGTTGCCGGCCACAGCGACGTCGAACGGCTGTAGTTGACGAACCGTTCCAGATTCGTCAGCAGGATGCCGTTGGGCAGCTTGCTCTCTAGTCCCATTCGAGGCCACCTCGACCGATCTCATAGATGAAGGCGACACCGAGAATTCCGATGAAAATCGCCATCTGACCCAAACCGAACCATCCGAGCTCGCGGAAAACCACCGCCCACGGATAAACAAACACCGCTTCGATGTCGAAGATCAAGAACAACATCGCCACCATGTAAAATTTGACCGAAAAGCGGGTTCCCTGCACATCAGCGAGCGGTTCGTTGCCACATTCGTAGGCGGACAATTTGGTCGGGTTGGGTGCGCGCGGGCCAACCAGGCTGCTGACCGCCAGCGACCCGCCGGCAAATAGCGAAGCGAGCGTCAGCAGAAGCAGAACTGGTAAAAACTCAGTCAGCACAGTCGTCTCGTCTTTGTCGCCGGCGATGGTGCCGGTTGTTGTCGCCGGCCGTGGGGCAGATGCGCATGCCTTCGGCCGCGATGGACACCAACGGTAGGGGCCGACGAGGCGACGCTGCAACATTGCCGCCACCGGCCGTAGGCAGCCGCACAAGCGGCCGGGGCTGTCGCGTGTGCAAGTCCGGTGTTCATGCCGCCGGTGCCAGTCGTTGCAACGTATTGATGATCGCGTCCTTGGCATCACTCGGACGGGTGTCAGTCAGGTGCGCCATGAGCTTGAATACCAGTTCCATCAGCGGGCGGTACGGCATGCCGTATTCGGTGCAAATGCGCATGACCGTCGGGTTCCCGACCAGGTCGGCGAACACACGGCCGAGTGTGTAATAACCACCCCAGCGGGCTCGCAGTTCGTGGTCATAGCGGTCAAGCACGTCGGTGCTGCGACGTGCAAGCGCTTCGTCGATGATTTCGCCGGCGAGCGCGGCCGCTTCCATCGCATACGAAATGCCTTCGCCGTTGAACGGGTTGACCATCCCGCCGGCATCACCGACAAGCACGACGCCGCGCTGGTGCAACGGGGTGCGATTGAACGCCATGGGAATCGGCCCGGACCCGACCGGACCGATGTGCTGATCGGGGGTGGTCCCCCACTCGTCGGCGAGGCCATCAGCCCATGCGCTCAACATCTGGCGGTAGGCGACTGCTCGGAAATCCTTCGAAGTGGACAGCAACCCCAGGCCAACATTGATCGTGCCATTGTCGAGAGGAAAGATCCAGCCATAGCCGCTGAGCAGATCGCCATCACCATCACGCAAATTGAGAAACGAACTAATCCATTCGTCCGTCGACCGCGGCGAGCGATAGTAAGTCCGGGCGGCCACGGCCATAGGCCGGTCCTTGCGACGGTGCGCGCCAAGCTGCTTGGCCAGCGCGCCGCTGGCACCGTCGGCAGCGACGATTACCGGAGCGCGCACTTCGCCATGCGTACCGTGTTCGTCCTTCCAGCGCACACCTGTGGCGCGCGACTGCGCCTGGTCACTCCACAGGATCGCAGTCGCCTGGGTTCCCTCGATGAGCTTCGCGCCCGCGTGCTGTGCCTTGCGTGCGACGGCCTCATCGAACACGGCACGCGTTGCTGTCGCACCCCAGCCAGGCCAGTCGTCAAGTTCGGGCCAGGGCAATTCCATCGCGGTGCGGCCACCGTGTATGCGCAGCCCTTTCTGGATCGCCCAGCCGGGCACGCGACCGTTGGCCTCGTCGACCAGGCCCAGATCGAGCAACTCCTTAACGACCCGCGGTGTCAGCCCGTCGCCGCAGACCTTGTCGCGGGGAAATCGATCTTTTTCGAGGAGCACGACGTCGTGGCCACGCATCGCCAACTGTGCCGCAGCTGCCGCGCCGCCGGGTCCGGCGCCGGCAACGACAACGTCGGCGTACTCGACCGCCGCCAAGCTGTCAGTCATGCTGCTCCTTGCTGATGCTGCCTTCGGGCCGCGGGACCGCACGCGCGACTACCGCTGGCGGCGGGACCGCTCGCACATATGCCGCTGGAGGCGGGACCGCTCGCACATATGCCGCTGTCAGGCATACCCGCCGGTGGCGGCATAGCAGGTAGCCATGCTCGCCGGCTACCTCGTCGACGCACACACTACCTGTTCGTGAAAAGTTTCACAAAGTCTCTGCTGCTCGTTGGGCTGCCGCCCACAGCACCGCGCGACCGCTATCGGACATCAGCACCGTTCGGCACGATGCACCGCGACGATCCCCCCGGACAAATCCTTGACTTGTACATGCTGATACCCAACCGACACCATCCAGTCCGCCACCGTTCGACGGTCCGGCCAAGCGAGAATCGAATCGGCCAGGTACTGGTACGCCGACGGCGACGACGACACCACCATGGCGATCTTGGGTAGCGCCGTGACGAGATACCGCTGGTACAGGTGCCGGAACCGTGGCGCCGTCGGCGCGGCGAACTCGCACACCGCCAACCGCCCGCCCGGACGTGTCACTCGAGCGAACTCGGCGAGCGCCGCTACAGGGTCCGGCACATTGCGCAAACCAAATGAGATAGTGACTGCATCGAAGGAACCGTCGGCGAACGGCAGCGCCATCGCATCGCCGTTGACCCAGGTGATCCCCTCTGGACGACTGCGAGCCCCGGCAGCCAGCATGTTGAACGACAGGTCGAGCGCAACCACACGCTGAGCCCCTTGCGTGACCATCTGACGCGCAACATTGCCGGGACCGGCGGCAACATCGAGGATGGTCGAGCCCGCCGGCGCAACGGAAGCGGCAGTTACCCGGCGCCAGCGCGCATCCTGACCAAATGACAGCAGCGCGTTCGCGAAGTCGTATCGTGGAGCAACCCGATCGAACATCGCCTGCACTAGTGCGGCATCCTTGCCATCCCGACCAGCCGATGGCAGCGCCGGCTCGGCATGGCCATGTCCGGCGGTCCCTGCATCGAGAACGCGATCCTCAGCCGGAGGCTCAGCTTGTCCGTCAGTCACTTCACCCCTCGCATTACCCCTCGCCGTCCGGAGAGCCGAGCGGCGCTCATATTGGTAACCGGCGGCTGCCCGACAAGCCGAGGCTACCTTCCAGGTTGCCGTGCCCGGCTCCTTCACAAGATTCGCCGGACAGCTAGCCGACCCCATTCGCCGTACCAGGTAGACGTGCCAGTTGGCCGCGCAACCTGCCGCTGCTCAGGATGATGGACGCTGCAATGAGCCACACTTCTCGCTCCGACACACCCTCGAACTCGACCGCACCAGCGTTCGACTTTGCATCGACCGACGCCAGCGTTGTTGCCGCTGCCGCCGAAGACGAAACTGCTGCGTACGACCTCGCGGGACTCGCAGAGGCGACCGGTGCGACCATGACGCTGCTCGAATCGGTCGAGCGCGCCGGACTGTTGTTGCCGCATCACGTCGACGAGTCCGGGACCGCCCGCTATTCCGAAGCTGACGCCCGAGCAGTGCGAGCCGGCATGACCTTGCTGGACGCCGGACTGCCGCTCGGCGAGCTCCTCGAAATCGCAAAACACACCGACGCTGCTGTTCGCTCAATCGCAGAACCAGCGGTCGAAGCGTTCCTGCGATTCGTCCGAGATCCCGTGCATGGCACCTCAACCACACCCGACGAAGCTGCTGAACGACTGGTGACCGCCTACCAGCGCATGTTGCCGGCTACCGAAACGCTGGTGGCGCATCACCTGCGGCGTGCACTGCTGCACACTGCGGCGCAGCGCGCCAGCGAATGACGCCATGAACCTGTCTTCGCGGGTCACTACACGCTGGCTCGACGACCATCGGCCTTTGCTGGACTTTGTTCCGGATGGGACATCGCCGTGGGCGTGGCTGCACGAAGGCGACGGTTTGGTCGGTTGGGGCACTGCGTTCACGAGCGAGCCAGGCTCAGGACCGGATCGCTTTGCACATTCCCAACATGCATTCGACGAAATCGCTGAGCATGCAGTCATCGACGATGAGGTGCTGTTGCCCGGGACCGGCCTGGTTGCGTTCGGCTCGTTTGCGTTCGCAGACGACAACCCGACGTCGCTACTGGTAGTGCCGCGGATCGCCGTGGGGCGGCGTGGTGGCGCCACATGGCTGACCACGATCACGGTCGACGGTCAACCTCACATCGCGGATGACCTGCGAGACGCGGCGTCACCACGCGTGCCCGCAGTATCCGACCGGCCGCGATATGCAGGCTCGTCCATTCCTGACGTCAATTGGCTTGAAGCGGTTGCAACGGCCGTCGACCGGATCCGCGGCGGCCACCTTGACAAGGTGGTGCTCGCCCGCGACGTCGCCTTGTGGTCCCGGCACCGGTTCGACGTCATTGACATTGCAGCACGCCTGAATCGTCGCTTCGCGTCGTGTTACACCTTTATCGCCGACGGTCTCGCCGGCGCGACACCGGAGCTGCTGGCAGCGCGATTCGACCGACAGGTGACATCGCGGGTCCTCGCCGGCACCGCCGCCCGAGGAACCGACACCGACCACGACGACCAACTCGGTAGCGAGCTCGCGGACTCACCAAAAGAACAGTGGGAGCACCGGCTGGCTGTGCAATCGGTGCGCAATGTGCTCGAAGCGGTGAGTGACCACGTCTCAGGCGATGATCACCCGTTTCTGCTCAAGCTTGAGAATGTGCAGCACTTGGCGACAGACTTCACTGCTGAAGTCCGGGACGACGAGTCGGCACTTGAAGTGGCAGCCGCGCTGCATCCGACTGCTGCGGTCGGTGGATTTCCTCGCCAACCGGCGCTCGACCTCATAACCGAACTCGAACAGATGGACCGCGGACGATACGCAGCACCCGTTGGGTGGGTTGATGCCAAGCGCAACGGCGAATGGGGCATTGCCCTTCGTTGTGCCCAGTTCGAAGGCGCGCGCGCCCGGCTGTTCGCTGGCGTCGGGGTCGTTGAAGGTTCGCTGCCAGAGGCCGAGCTCGCCGAGACACGGTTGAAGTTGTTGGCGATGCAGTCGGTGATTGGGGCCAGCGACGACTGACGTCTAACGACGCAGCCGGGCCAGCCATCCGGAACCGCGTGCGCCGGTGCCGTGCAGGCCAGCACTATACGCAATGACGCTGCACGCAGCGGGACCGGGGACAGCGGCAAATGGGCCAGCACCGGCCGTCACCCCCCAGCTATCGCGCCCACCAAGCGCAGCGGCTCGTGGCCGTCGCGAACCGCGGCAGGCAACAATCGCGCCGGATCATCGTCCGAGAAGTCGTCTCCATAGGCATAGATTCGGATCATCGCACGACGCCGATGCGTTTCGCGATCACGAATGGTCCCGCGCAGCACCGGATGGGCGGCTTCCAACGCCTCCAAGACCGCCGCCACCGTCACCGGCGCCGCTACCTCAACAATGACGTCACCGGTTACACGTGCCAGGGTCCGCAACTGGTTCGGCATGGCGATCCGGACGCGATGTTTGCGGTGTGATGACCCGCTCCCGTCCGCATCTGCTGGCCGAGGTGTGCCTGGCTCGCGTCACTTGGTTTCGCCGCTTTCAGCTGCTGCCACGTTCCCCCATCCAGCCTGTCGCCAAGTGTCTCCGTAGCGCACAACTTCACTCGGCAGGTGTGCA
>JBBDVU010000021.1:0-10479 GCA_040903225.1 Nitriliruptoraceae bacterium
CGATCGGCGCACACCGGCGAATCGCATAGTGGCTGGGCGGAGCGCGTCGTCTCCGGCGGCCCAAATAGCGCCGCCGTGCCGAAACCGTACCGCGATGTGGCTCGGGGTACGAGTTCGGCACGGCAACTGGCGTCGCAAACCGCCGGCCAACTGGCGGCTAGACCGCTGGGCCACCAGCCTGATCGGTTGATGCTCCCGCGACCGCCTCGTCCTGCACCGGTTCGGCCCGGTCGTCGCGTCGCGCCGAGGTCGCCAGCAGCCCGACGCCGAGCGCAATCAGCACAACCGGCACGAACCAGCGCAAATCAACCACTTCGAAGAAGAACCGGTCGAACAACGTCACGATCCCCACGATCGCGAAGATGATCCCAAACACCAGGGACAGCACATCAAGATTGTGGCGCTCCATGTTCAATCCTTTCACGTAGATGGCGCGTCATGCATCGCGCCGTTGGTGACTCGCCGGCGCACAACCGTGCCCGCCCGGCGTGCCATTCAGTCGTTGATTTGGATCGACCCGACACCAAGGTTGATGTCGAGCCGGAATTCGTTGTTGCCATCCCCGGTGACGATCGTCGCCGTCCGGTCCACACCGAGCCCGCCGCTGGACGTGCCCGCTAGTCGCACTTCGCCGACCCCAACACGCGCCGTCACGTGCGCGGTGACGTCGTCAGGGAGATAGACGATCAGTTCGCCGGCGCCCATCTCGACCGAGGTCCTGGCTGCCTCGTCGACGGTGACGTCACGCAGGTCAAGTACATACCGCCCGCCGCCGAACCGGTAGGTGTCCTCGAGCTGATCGATTCCACCGGACGGTGCTTCTCGGACATCTCCGCCACCATCGGTGATCTGCACGTTGAAATCCTCGGTGAACTCCAGCGACGGAATGGCCGTCGCGATTGGCCGCAGGAACGCAGCGATCAGCACGAATGGCAGCAGGATGGACCCAACAAGGATCAGCCAGCGTGCTCGGCCAATGACCGAACCAATGATGAGCCCGATCCCGATGACCAGCAGCGCAGCGGCGAGCAGCTGGGTTACGCCGACAGCCAGCGCACCACTGATCCGCAGCAACCACAGCACGCCAACGACCACCAACGCGACCCCCATGGTCGCTCGTCCAAGTATCGACGAGGTCTGTGGTTGGGCAGGTGGTGGCATCCATGCGGTGGAGGCCGGAGGTGCCGTTGGATGCGCCGAATCAGCAGACGCCGAGAGCGGCTGCCATGCCGGGCGGGACGCGTCGTCCTGCCCGCCGGTTGTGTCGTTTGATTCGTTCATGGTGATGTCCTTGCGTTCGCTCGAGCGCCACAGCGCTAACCCGAATCCAATCAGGATCAGCGCTACCAGCACGTCGGAGGTCAAGAGGCCGGAGAGGAACCAGGTTCCAGAGAGCGGGCCACCCATGAGCCACACCGCGCCGACGATCAGCAAAGCCACGCCAGCCCAGAAGTTGCCGTCACGCGAACGCGCCTCGTCGCGCTCTGCCGATTCGCCGTCGCTAGGAATGATCAGGGACGCGGCGATGTAGGCGACCAGGCCGACGCCTTGGGTAAGCACGGCCAGCAGCACCGTGCCGATGCGCACGATGGCGACGTCAACGTTGAGATGTCGCGACAGACCGGCACAGACACCGGTCACCACCCGGCCCTGTCGCGGACGCACGAGCGGCGGCCGCTGCCCGGCGGTGTCGTCGGCGCTCAGAGGCGGCGGCAGCTGGTCAGTCATGTCGGTGTTCTCCAGCAGGTTGCACGGCGGACGTCTGCCCGCGCCAAGTCAGCATCGTGCACCTGCAGCTCGCCGGGTATCGGGGACTCCCCTGGACCGACCCTGAGCTGACGGCCGGCTGATCGGGGCGGCGCACAGTGGAGTTTGCATCGTGCGTGTGCGACCATGCGCCCATGGACACGCCCCCTCCGCCACCGCCGACTGCAGCGCCGCGTGCGCGGCATCGCCTCAGCGGAGGCATTCCATTCTTGACCGGCACCGTTCGCGCACGCAATGATCGGCTGATCGCTGGCGTCGCTGGCGGGATCGCCCAGCGGCTGGGCGTGGACTCGATGCTGGTCCGGATCGCCTTTGTCGTCCTTGCGTTCGCCGGTGGCTTCGGCGTGCTGTTGTATGGGTTGCTGTGGGCGGCGACACCCGTCGAATCTGAGGATCGTCGGGCACCGGTGCGCGCAGCGACGACCCAACAGGCAGTAGCCCTGGGCATGGTCGTTGTGGGCCTGCTGCTGCTGCTGCGTGGACTTGGCCTGTGGCTCGGCGACCAGGTCGTGTTGCCAATCATGCTGGCAGCAACCGGTTCGGCGATCGTCTGGTCGCGCAGCGACGAGCACGACCGGGCACGTTGGTCGGCAGCGGCACCAAGAATGTCGCCGGGCGCCATCCGGGCCGCAGCGGGCGATCCGGTCTCACCCACACGGATCGTTGTCGGCACGGTGCTGGTGGCCATCGCGATCGGTGGATTTCTCGCGGCCAACGATGCCATCCGTGCGCTGTGGGACCTAGGGTTGGTTTTGCTCGCAGCGTTGGTCGGCGCCGTTCTGCTGTTCGGGCCGTGGCTGTTTCGCCTGGCCCAGCAACTGGGCACTGAACGCCGAGAACGTATCCGCCAGGAGGAACGCGCCGAGCTGGCGGCGCACCTGCACGATTCGGTGTTACAAACGTTGGCGCTCATGCAGCGCACCGACGATCCGCAGCGGATGGCCAGCCTCGCCCGGCGCCAGGAACGTGAGCTCCGCAACTGGTTATACGGATCGTCAAGCCCATCGGCGCCAAAAACGTTGGCCGACGCCCTGCAGCAGGTCGCCGATGACATCGAAGCTGCGCACGCCATCAACGTCGAAATCGTCGCGGTCGGCGATGTTGTCATCGATTCCCGGATCCAGGCGCTCGTTGGTGCGCTACGTGAAGCGTGCGTGAATGCGGCCAAACATGCGCACGTCACCACCATCGATGTGTTCGCCGAAGTCGACCCGGCGCACGTGACCGCATTCGTCCGCGATCGGGGCATCGGGTTCGATCCGGATCACATTCCCGCCGGCCGGCAAGGCATCCACGAATCGATTCGAGCACGCATGCAACGCCACGGTGGTCACGCAACAATCGTGTCCGCACCGGATAGCGGTACCGAAGTTGAACTGTCCATTCCTCGCGAGGAGCCACGATGAGCCGAGCGATCAAGGTGTTCCTGGTCGATGACCACCGCCTTTTCCGATCAGGCGTGCGTGCCGAGCTTGGCCCTCACGTGACGATCGTCGGTGACGCTGGCGACGTCGACGCAGCGATCCAGGGCATTCGCGCCGCCAAGCCTGACGTCGTGCTGCTCGATGTCCACATGCCAGGTGGTGGCGGCAAAGTCGTGATGCAAGCCATCCATGAGACATTGCCAGACGTCAGGTTTCTGGCGCTGTCGGTGTCAGACGCAGCCGAAGACGTCATCGACATTGTGCGCGCAGGCGCGCGCGGATACGTCACCAAGACGATCGCGCCGAACGACCTGGTCGACGCCATCGTCCGTGTGCATCAGGGCGACGCCGTTTTCGGTCCACGCTTGGCCGGCTTCGTCCTGGATGCCTTCGCTGGCGATCTGCCTGCCGGTGTTTCTGACAGCGACCCGGAACTCGACCAGCTCACCACACGGGAAAAAGAAGTGTTGCGTCACATTGCGCGCGGTTACACCTACAAGGAAATCGGCAGCCGCCTGCACATTTCGGTCAAGACGGTGGAAACACATGTTTCAGCGGTCTTGCGCAAACTGCAGTTGTCAAACCGTCACGAACTGACGGCCTGGGCTGCTGGTCGCCATCTGCTGTGATCCCCCGGACGGCGGGCCTGTTCAGCGCACGACGTCCTGGTCGACGTATCCGGGTTTGCCGGCGATCAATCCCGCGCCAAGTTTCGGAACCAGCAGCGCCAGCAGCACCGCCAGTGGCACGTCCCATGAACCGGTGACGTCCCGCAGCACTCCGACGCCAAGCGGCCCGGCAACAGCGATCAGGTAGCCCACACCCTGGACTGACGACGACAACGCCGAAGTTCCCGGTCCGGTCACGGCACGCAACCCGATGAGCAGCAGTGCTAACGGAAACGCACCCAGGCCGACCCCTAGCAGCACCGCCCACAGCAGCGACAGACGACCCGGGGACAACAGCAGACCGAGATATCCCACGACCGAACATGCCACCATTCCCGCGATCCACGGACGCTGGTCGGGGTGCCGTGCGGCCAGGCCTGGCACGATCAAGGCGATCGGCGCACCGATCACCATCGTGATCCCGAGGAGCAAACCAGCTCGGCTGGCGGCAATCCCGGCATCCTGAAAGATTGCGGACAACCAGCCCATGGCGACATACGCCTCGAGGCTTTGCAGCCCAAACAGGACCGCGAGTGCCCACGTCTTGGGGTTGCCACGCACGAGACGTCCGATCGCCCGTGCGGCGAGGGCCTGTGCGCGATGACGATCGCGGACTACTTCGGAGGTCATGTCGACCGTCGGTGCCGACACGCGGCCCGATCCGCGGAAGATGAGTAGCCACGGCAGCAACGCCAATCCGGCCGGCAGCGCCCAGAAGCCCAAGCCCCAACGCCAGCCACCAAGCAGGTCCGCTAGCGGCACACTCACGGTCGCCGGCAGGGCCGTTCCCAACAGGAGCGCCATCGAGTACCAGCCGGTAACCCGACCGACGTGGTTGGGAAACCACGCTTTGACCATCACCGGGACGAGCACGTTGCCGACCGCGATGCCGACGAGTGACAGCATCGTCGTCACCAGCAACCAGCCAACCGTCGGGGCGATCGCCCGCACCGCGAGCCCGACAGTGATCAGCACGAGTGCGACCACCAGCCCGGTCGTCGGCCCGACCTTGCGGGTCATCCGGGCAGTGAGCAGACCGAATACCCCGAACGCCACGACCGGCAGCGCGGTCAACAATCCGGCGAGGGTGTCGGACATGCCGAGGGCAAACTGCATGTCGCGCAGCAGGGCACCGACACTGGTCACAGCGGCACGCAAGTTCAATGCGGTCAGCACCAGCGTGGCGGCGAGCAGCGCGGCTGACCGATGCGGCCGGTCGCTCACCGGTGAAGCTCATCGTCGGTCTGGACGGCACGAAGGCGGGTCGTGTGCATCGTGTCCCCAGAGAGAACGCCCGACCGTACGAGGAGCCGGCCGAGCTCCCAGTTGGACAAACCGAGTTCAGGCGTGCCAAGCGCATACTGGCCGTCGACCCAGCGGGTGAACCCGTCCCCGACAAACGGCGCGTTGACCGACCGTTCGAAGCGGGCTCGTTCGTCATCATCCGTCGAGACGAGTGACAGGATGAACTGCGGGCTGTAGGTGTTGAACAGCCCGATGGCCTGGTCAACGTCGTCGACGATCGCCAGGGTGACCTCAGGACTGTCTTCCCACTCCCACTCGACCCCGAGCTGCGCTTCGATCACAGTCTCTGCCTGCGGCTCGTCAACCTTGCCGGCGGCCCGGGCGATTGGCACGAACCGTTCGAACCATGCCGCAGGCACCTGGTCCCGGTCACGCTCGAGTACGTGCAACTTGGCGTTGGTGCCGCGTGCGTGGGCTGCCGCTATCAACGCGTCGAGGAACGCCGGAACAAGTTCTTTGGCCCGCTCACGCACGATGCAACAGACGTTGAGCGTGTTGCACACCTTCCGGTCGAGCGAGTGCTGCACGGCCGCACGAAACCGCGCCGAGTCTGCGCTGGCTGCGGCAACGATCCATGCGCCACCGGTCCCGTGGGCCGAGACCTGGTTGCCCGATTGCTGGGCAACGGCGGAAAGTTGACGGACGGCTTCACCGGATCCGCGGGCTACCGCCAGCGCGATGCGATTGTCGCTGAACAGCGCCCACCCGGCGGCACGGGAAGGCGCATCAACCAGAGCTGCCGCTCCGGCAGGCAATCCGGCGTCAGCCAGCGCCGGCGCGAACGCGTGGGTCACAATCGCTCGGGCCGTCTCGAGCGCGTCGGAGCCGATCCTGAACACAACAGTGTTGCCGCCCCGCAACACCCCGCATGCGTCGGCAAACACGTTGGGCCGGCCTTCGAACACAAACGCCACGACACCGAGACGATCTCGAAACTGTTCCACCCGCCAGCCGTCATAATCGCGCGCGTCCGTGACCGTCCCACGACCGCCCGGGACGCCGACCCAGCCGCGCAGCCCCGCGATCATTCCGGCCCGCATCTTGTCGTCGAGGATTAGTCGAGTGACCGACCGACCTCGCGCGCGGGCCGCCGACACATCGCGCGCATTGGCCTCGGCGATCGGACCGAAGATGTCGTCGTCAGCGAGCAGGCGCGCGAAGCTCTCGTAGAACTGGTCGAGTTGGACATCGTCGACATCGCCCATCTGGCCGAACGCGGTCGATGCGGAATCCACCGCGGTGCGTGCCGCAGCACGGTCAGCAGCAGGAAGGTGCAACAGGTCCCCGCTCGTCTGCACGACGACGACTGCGTCGCCGGGCGCAAAGACTGCAGCCAGTTCGTCGGAGACGGTGGCAATCCGGTCTCCGCCGTAGAGGATCTGCATCCCCGGCGTCAGTTGAGTGAGCGTGTTCGTATCCATGATTGGCTCACGCTATGTCGCGCCAAACCGCCGCGCGAATCAGTCCAGCAACCTCGCGTGAGGTCGTTGCAAGTCGTTGTTGAATCCGGGGCCAGGTGGTAGGTGTTCCGTCCACCACGCCAGCAGCATCGAATATGGCCAGAAGGCGTGTCGTACCGCTTGCGCGACGAAGGGTCCAGACGTGCGCGACGAAGATGCCGTGATGCGCATCGGCGAGGTTGCACTGCGCACGAACGTCAAGGTGCCGACCCTGCGCGCTTGGGAGCGCCGCTACGGCCTTTTGCAGCCAGAGCGAACCGTTGGCGGACACCGTCTCTATTCGGAACGCGATGTCGTGCGCGTTCGCGACATGTCGCGGTTGATCGCGGACGGCTGGTCGGTGTCGGCGGCGGCGCGCGAAGTGCTGCGCACCCCGGAAGCGCAGGGCCACGAGGATCTGCCGCGGCCGCGGGTGCTGCGGACTGCCAGCCCCGGCACGGACGCGTCAGGTGCCGTCATTGACCGGCTCCAGCATCAACTGCGAGAATCCATCGAGCGGTTCGACTCTGTGGCGGCGGAACGGGCGCTCGACAACGTCTTTGCCCGGTTCGAGGTGCCTGGCGCCATCGACGACGTGCTCCTTCCCGTCATGCGACACCTAGGCGACGGTTGGGACGAGGACGCCGGCGTGATCGCACGTGAGCACTTTGCGACCCATGCGATCCGCCCCCGGCTGCAGCGGCTGCTACGCGCTGCTGTGCATGCCGGCGGTCGTACCTGTGTCGCCGCCACACCAGAAGCCGAAGAGCACGACTTGGGGCTGCTGGCCGCAGCAGTCATCCTCGCCGATGCCGGATGGCGCGTGCACTACCTGGGCCCGCGCACACCGACGAGCGCCATGCAGCGTGCCGTCGAAGAGCTCAACCCGCAGGTGGTGCTGGTGTCGTCGCTGTTTCGCGAACATGCCGTGTCGTTCATCAACGACAAACCGAATCTGCGGCCGGCAGCACTCGTCGTGGGCGGCACGGGCTTCATTGACACGGATTCCGACCGACTCGGTGGAGCGGCCGTGCACGAAGGTCCGCTGGCCCAACTTCCCGACACGCTGTCGCGCGCGGTTGATAAGCAGGCAGCCGTCAACCGGTCAGCGTGAAATCCGGAAGCGAATACGCACACTCGTGTGATATTCGGTGATCTCAGTCCCGTCGACTACGGCCGACGTTTCCAACACCGTGAAGCCTTCGACGTTGCGCAGGGTCTTTGTTGCTTCGTCGATGGCCTTGTGAGCAGCGTCGCGCCATGATTCGTCCGAAACGCCCACCAGGTCAATCGTCTTGATGACAGCCACGGGTGAACTCCCTCCACGATGCTTTGGAACACTTGGTTGATCAACTAGTGCAGCATAGTGACCTGCATCAGCGCAGATACATCATCGCCGCCATTGCGCCGATCATCACAGCGCCTGATACGAATGCAGCCGGGATCCCCAATCTGCTGCCCTTGACATGTGCGATCAGGCCAAGCGCCATCCCGACCGGCCCGGTAACTGCAGCTAATCCGGACACGACCGTGAGAATCGCAAACACAAACGATGCCACCACAATGGTTGTCGCGAAGCGTGGCGAGGCGTTGGGGACCACAAACGGGTCGCGGTGATCGTTCGGTTGCGCAGCAGAGTCATCCATCGATGGTCCGATTCATCAGGTGATTCAGATACTTGATCGCGTGGCGCGCGGCGTTCGCGCCACACATGCCGTGAATCCCCGCTCCGGGCGGTGTCGCCGCTGAGCACAGCAAGCGATCGCGACGACCGAGACCGTACGGGTTGCGAGCGAATCGCGGGCGAAACAGTAGCTGCATTCCACTGCTCGACCCTGAGGCAATGTCGCCACCCACAAAATTCGGGTTCCACTGTTCAAATTGTGTCGGGGTCGTGACGTTTCGCGTGAGTACACGTGCCCTGAAGCCCGGCGCGAACCGCTCAATTTGCGCATCAATCAAACTGGTGACGTCGCGTTGACAACCATTGGGAACGTGCGCATAGGTCCAGATCGGAATACGACCACCGGATCCGCGGGAGGGATCGGCCACATGCGGTTGCGTCAGCAACACGAAGGGACGTTCTGGTAGATCGCCGGTGGATACCGCCAACTCGTTGCGTTCAATTTCGTCGAAGGTGCCGCCGAGGTGGACAGTCCCGGCCAACCTGACTTCCGGATCATCCCATGGGATGTCGCCGTCGACGACATAGTCGACCTTGAACGCAGCTGGCCCGTAGCGGTAACGGTTCAGCTTGCGGGGCAAGCGACCCTTGTCGTCGCCCATGATCTCAGCGAGCGCGTGCGGACCCACATCGAACAGGGTGACTGCCGCGCGCGGAAGGTCGCGCATGGCGCGCACCTCGACCCCTGTCTCGACTCGTCCGCCCATCGATTCCAGGTAGGCAACCATCGCACGCCAGATGCTGGCCGACCCTCCTTGGGCCACCGGCCACCCATAGGCATGTCCCGCCGCAATCATCATCGCGCCGACGCCGGCACTGAAGCGTCGGTCAAGCGGAGCGACCAGGTGCGCCGCGATTCCCCCGAACAACGCAGCACCGCGCGGTGTCGCGAACGTGCGCACCACCGACTTCGCGGAACGGATCGCGGTTAGTCCGAATCTGGCGGCGGTGAATGGGTAACGGGGAACGCGCAGCACCGGGCGCAGCAGGTCTGCCGCCAGCTTGTCGAAGTTCGCTGTCGACGGCCCAGCGAGACGGCGCCACGCGGCACCATCTGGGCCAAGTGCGTCAACGGTCGCGGCTAGGTCCTGGTGCAAAATCGCCGCAGGTGTGTCGTCGAGTGGATGGGCGACCGCCCGCGGCGGATGCAGCCAGGTGAGTCCGTAATCCGCCAGCGGCATGCGCCGAAAGAACGGTGAGGCGATCCCGAACGGATGGACCGCCGAACAATGGTCGTGGATGACCCCGGCAAATGTCGGGTCGGCGTAGGTCCGCGTTCCCCCGCCAGGTTCATCAGCACGCTCTAGCACCACGACACGAAATCCCTGTCGCGCAATGGCGATCGCGGCGGCTAAACCGTTTGGCCCGGCGCCAACAACGACCGCGTCGACCTCCGTGCTCACAGGCATCCTTGCTCGTCGTCAGACACAGCATGCTGGTCGGACTGTCGACCGTACTCGTTGGTTTCTACATTGGCGTACGTGCGCGGCGGCCTGATGGGTGCCGTCGACGACCGGTCCCGAGAGGCTGACCGCCTCGAACGCGCGCATCCGCGCACCGAGCGCACGCACGTATTCATCTTCGCGCGTGTCGATCCATTTAGCGTTGTAGTCCAACAACCTGATGTGCCCTTCGGCCTGTTTGTGCCGTCGGTCGCATCGGTGCAGGAACTCAAGAAATTCATGGTCCACGGGGGTGGTCTACACGATGCGAACACGATTGGTCAGGTTGACCAGCATGACTGTATTGGCATGCATGATCGGGGTCGCGTGGTCTATCCCTCGGGCATCGGTTGCAGCCAACGTGATCACGGTCGAAACCTTTGACGACGTCGGCGATCCGTCGTGCCCCGGTGCGGCGTGTTCGTTGCGCGAAGCGATTGCCGTCGCGGAAAACGGCGACACGATCGCACTGCTCGCCGGCACCTACACGCTTACCGAACAGATCGTCATCGACAAGCCGCTGTCCGTCGTGGGGGCAGGTACAGACGAGACAGTCATTCGGCCCGATTCAAACGGACACCGACATTTCACCATTGACGCTCCCGGCGGCACTGTCCGCCTTGAGGGTTTCAGACTGACCAACGGAGGGGGCGACGGGCTGATCGGAGGCGGCGGTTCACTACGGCTTACCGGATCGAGCAACATAGAGCTCGCAAACCTCGCATTCACCGACAACTCGACGCCGCCCGG
>JBBDVU010000022.1:0-10410 GCA_040903225.1 Nitriliruptoraceae bacterium
CGCATCCCGGAAGGTGTCGGATTTCAAGGCAATCTCGAACCGGCAGTGTGTCTCGCGCCATGGCGTGTCGTGAGCGAACGCGTCGACCAGGTGTTGGATGCAGCAGCGAGCCGCCCAGATCATGTCTTCAACCTCGGTCACGGCGTGTTGCCAGAAACCGATCCTGGGATCCTGAGGCAGATCGTTGACCACGTGCATGAACACGGACGAGTTTCGAATTCCGTAGCGGCCGTCCATGTCACGAACTGACCCAGTACCGCGGTCACGCAGGCGACGATGACCAAACCGAAGCGAGTTGTCGTCGTCGGTGGGGGCCTGACTGGCCTCGCGACGGCGTTGCACCTCATCGATAGCGAATCATTCGATGTCACCGTGCTCGAGGCGTCGGAGCGCCTCGGTGGCGAAATCCAAACGGTGATGTTTGAAGGCGAACGCCTCGACGTCGGTGCCGACGCATTTCTAGCGCGCCAACCCGAAGGTGAAGCACTCATTCGCCAACTCGGATTCACCGATGATGACCTCGTTGCACCCGACCGTTCGCAGGTCGCCTTGTGGGCTGACGGTCGCATCTACGACCTACCGGCGGCAACGGTGCTTGGTGTGCCAACAGATGTCCGGAGCGTCCAACGCTCGGGCGTGCTGAGCGCGGCAGACCGGTGGCGCGTCGCCAGCGAACCGTTTCGTCCACGCTCGACGATTCATGACGATCACGCGATCGAGCACGCATCGCGCGGCACTCGTGATGCTGCTGAACGAGGCGAGCTGGACGACTGCAGCGTCGCATCGCTCGTCGGTGCCCGATTCGGACGACAGGTCGTCGAACGGCTAGTTGAGCCGCTGCTTGGTGGGGTGTACGCCGGAAGGGCCGATCAACTCAGTGCCAGATATGCGCTCGCTCCGGTATGGCAGGCGCTGGCTACCGAACGAGGCACGATCGACGTTCATGTTCGTTCGTTGACACGTGCGCTGCGGCGCGCCAGAAGTCGGCCAGGCGATGGCACACCCTCGGATCGCAGCAGTTCCCCGGTCTTTCTGACCGTGCGTGGCAGCCTCGGCCGCGTCGTCGATGCGCTTGCGGGCAGGCTGGGATCGAGCGTGCGCACAAGGGCTGGCGTCGTAGGAATTCGGCCGGGCGACACGGCACGGTACGAACTCGATTTAGGTGATGGGTCGCATGTCGCGGCCGATCTCGTGGTGATTGCCGTCAACGCAGCCGCGACCGCACGGCTGCTACCCCTGGTTGCACCTGAGACGTCCCGCCTGTTGGCGCGGCAGACATTTGCTTCGGTCGGAGTTATCACGTTGGCCTACGACTCGTTGATTGCTGACCGGTTGGCTGGGCACAGCGGGGTGCTCGTGCCACGGCCCCCGTCACGCGGTGAGCGACTCGAAACGGTCACGGGCCAGCAGGCAGCAACGTTGATCAAGGCGGTGACGCTTTCGTCCCACAAGTGGCCTCATCGGACCCGCTCCGGATCGCTGATCAGAGCCAGTGTCGGGCGGATCGACGATAATCGATTCATGGAACTGACCGATGGAGAACTCATTGCTCGTGTTGAACGCGAGCTACAGACGATGCTCGGCATGCCAGCTCGGTCGCGCGCAGCGTTGGTGACGCGCTGGCCACAAGCCTTGCCGCAATACGTCGTCGGTCACGGCCAGTGGCGGGATCAGGTGCGGATGACGCTGGATAGAGAAGCGCCCGGAGTGATTGTTGGGGGCGCGTCGTACGACGGCGTGGGCTTGTCGGCACGCTGTCGTGATGCTGAACAATTGGCGCAAGCCATCGTGCAGTCAGGTGTCAGTCGTCAACAGAACCTGGAGTGATCAGCTCCGGACCGTCATTGCGGACCGAATTCACCAAGCTTGTGACTGCCGTCGCCCGCAGGGTTGGAGGCCCCAGCGCTGTGACCGCTTCCACCAGGTGCGGCGCGTCGTCGGTGTCAGCCGTCAGCCAGTCTGACCACAGAGTTGCGGGCAGCATCAGCGGCATGCGATCGTGAATCTGTGTCATCGCTCCGCGTGCGGCAGTCGTGATGATTGCCATGCTGAATGTCGGGTCGTTTTCGGGTGTGGCAGGGTCGCGCCATGATGTCCAGATTGCGCCGAAGGCAAGCGGCTCGCTGTTGGGATCGGCGATGTAATACGGCTGCTTCGGTCGCGACTTACCGCGATCTTGCCACTCGAAGAACCCATCGGCTGGGATGATGCAGCGTTTGCGGGCGAATGATGCAGCGAACATGCGGCTGTCGACAACCGTCTCGATGCGGGCGTTGATCGGCTGGCCTTTGCCGCCAATCTGCTTGGCCCACTTCGGAACAAAGCCCCACCGCAACAAGCCGAGCCGGCGCGACTCCTCGTCTTCGACAATCGACAGCACTTTGACTGACGGCGCGACGTTGTAGCGCGGTCGGTAATCCGAGACCGCAACATCGGTCACCGAAAAATGCGCCGCGACCTGTTCGGGAGAGCTGGATGCGCTGTACCTGCCACACATGCGGGTCATCCTAATGGGTGGTGGTGACGTGTCGTGAGGCATACCCTGGAAGATGTCCGGCAGCACGTGCCGGCATCTTGCCACGGAGTGCGCATCCGGATGAGCCGCCAACCATCATCGTCCCCACCACGCACCGGTAGGTGGTTGATCGCGATCATCGTGATGATCGTCGCTCTTGGCGTGCTCCTGCCGATGGCAGTCGAATCACTACGGGCGTTGGTCGCCCTATCAAATTGATGTTGGCAATTGCGGCGCTGCACTACCGGCGCGGGCGTGTCGTGAGCTCACAGGCAAATGCGAACCGGCGGGAGTCAACGGAATAGGTTGGGTGGCCTCAGTCGGTTGACAGCTGAAAGAGCAGCGCCATCTCGACATCGTCGAGAGCTTCGCGCAGGATGGTAAGCCGTTTCTCCCACCGGCCGGCTTCGAGAATCTGCTGACTGTCGAACGGATTGAGCGGCGATAGAACGAGTGGTTGCCAGCCAGCGACTTGCGGATCGGCTACCGGACTGAGGTCCGCTAGTACCGCTGATGAATGACTGTCATCGACGTCGGCGTGTGTGCTGCGGTCGTCCGATCGCATGCGGAGCCGCTCCTGTAGTTGGAGCACGCGGGCTAGGATCGGCGTTATTTCGTCGATCTCACGCCGGTCCTGCGCCGTCACCGGTTCGTCCGTTAGCCACATCACGTCGGCACGCGGGTACGGCGCGTCGTCAAGCCATCGGGTGACCTGGAATCGACGAGTTCCGACCGTAACCAACAGCCATCGTCCGTCTTCGAGTTCTTCGGCCTGGACGATGCGCGCGAGTGTTCCCACCGCCGCCCGCTGTTCGTCGGCAGGCCTGTCGGCAGAGCGGGTGATTAGGGTGATGCCGAACTCGCCGGTGTCTTCGACGACATCATGCATGAGCGCTCGGTACCTCGGCTCAAACACGTGCAGCGGCAACACCTTGTGCGGCAGCAGCACGGTGGGCAGAGGAAACATCGGCAGGTCTGGCACGTTGACCTCCGGATGGTTTGTCTGGTACTACGGTCGCATGGATTCCATCGAACTGCAGACCGCGATTGATCAACTTGATGGCTGGAGTCGTAATGGCGACGCCATCACCAAGCAGTTCGTATTCGACAGCTTCCGGGACGCCATCGATTTCATCGTACGCGTAGCTGACGCTGCTGAGAAAGCTGACCATCATCCAGAGTTGAAGAATGTCTATTCCCGGGTGTCGGTCCGGTTGACCAGCCATGACGCTAGAGCGGTGACAGTTCGCGATGTCGAGTTGGCCCGTGCCATCGACCAGTGCATCTGACTCGGATCACTGGTCGCCGACAACAGCAGATGTGATCAGCTGTTCGGGACAAGTTTGAGTGTGTCAACCTCGGCTGGATCGGGCACGTCGACGCAACCTTGATGGAGTTCGTCGAGTCCGGCACGATCACCCAAACCGAACTCCACCGGGCCGGTGCCGGCGTAGGTGTACATGAGCTGGTCGGGGTCGTCGACGTGATTCAATCCCACGAGATGTAGCAACTCGTGGATCATGGTTGCACCCCAACTGGTTGCGCGGTCATCGAAGTTGAGCTGCAGTTCGCGTAGACCCGGCCAGGCGTGTTCGGGATCATTGCGTTGGGAGTTGAACACCACCTGTCCGGACACCAACGTGCGCTGCCCATCGGTTCCGGCTGCCAGTGGAAGAGCAACACCCCGGTCGGTTTCCGACATTGGTAGGCCACTCTCGTCTGGTGCTGCCCACGCCACCAACACGGGGGACCACCGGCGCCCGTAGCGGTCCGCGTTCAATGCCGGACGGTCGACTGACGGCCGTTCCTCGGTTTCGCCATGGAGCACCAGCGTCAAACCCGAGGCCGCAGCGACTCTGCCAAGTGCTTCCTGGAACAGGTCCACCCACTCGTCGGGGCCGCCGTCGCGATTTACCGCGAACTCGATGGGCTGGCATGGGTTCCAGCGAATTGGGCGACCGTCAGCGTTGCGATCCCACACGCGATACAACTCGTCCGCGCGAGGCGGTATAACGTCGTCGGGGTCGTTCGCCCTGCCCTCCGCGGATGCGCTCACGGTGGCGCGCCCGTCCCCAAAAAGACGGAATTGCCCGCCGTCTTGGGCGATTGCCCACGCCGTTAGGACGAGGCCAAACAAGCTGGCGATCGCAGCGATCGTCAGCAACAAGATCACCAGAAATGGTGGCAGGGAGCGCCAACGTTCAGAGTTCGGCAATTTCGGCTACCTGTCCGGCACGACGGACAACGTACGCCACAGCAGACGATCAGACTGACAGACCACAAACGATTGAAACCTACCTCCATCCTGAGACCGAACGCACGATCCGCAACGAGTTGCTCCCGATACTGTGGCGCTCCTGCAGGTGACTGAAATTGCCGGGTTGAAAGGTGTGAGGTGGCGCAGCATCGTCCGCTGTTTTCTCGCATCTACCGGTGGGCTTCTCCGCTGATTGAGCGTGGCGGCATCGGGCAGCGTCGTCGCAAACTGCTCGATGGATTGACCGGTGAGGTGCTGGATTTGGGTGCCGGAACCGGCGTCAATTTCGTGCACTACCCGGAATCGGTCACGCACATCGTCGCAGTCGAACCCGACCCTTATCTGCGCAACATTGCGATTGATGCAGCGCAACACACGCGCATGTCGATCGATGTTGTGGGCGGTCGGGCAGAATCGATTCCGATGCCAGATGCTTCGATTGATGCCGTCATCACGACGCTCGTGTTGTGTAGCGTCACGGATGTGGATCAGGCGCTGGCAGAGATACGAAGAGTTCTGCGGCCCGGAGGCGAGCTGCGTTTCCTGGAGCATGGACGTGGCGAAAGCCGGCTGATCTACCGTTGTCAACGAGTCCTTGATGCGACCGTCTGGCCGTATCTGTTCGGCGGATGCCACCTCAGTCGCGACATTCGCCACGCATTGGGCCGTGCGGGCTTCGTACCGAGCACTCCCGACGGTGCTGGTCGGTTTGGCTACCGCCGCGGCAGCGGGATCTGGGTTTATGGAACCGCTCGTGCGAGCTGACGGAGCCGCCTCAAAAGCTCTCATCGTCGAGTTCCATGAGCGCACCGTCTTCTTCCTCGGCAACGCGGCGGCGCGTGGCAACCTTGGGTAGGACGTTGCGGGCGAACCAACGCGCCGTTGCGATCTTGCCGTTGTAGAACACCTGGTCATCGTGGTCGACGGCGTCACCGGTGAGTGCCTGCTGGGCGGTTGCGGCCTGACGTAACAGCAACCACGCGATGGTTACTTCCGCCAGCGAGAACAAGAACGACGTCGTATGCAGGCCGGTCTTGTAGATTTCGGTGCTGGCCGGATCTTTGAGGCTGGGCATGGCGTGCTGCAACAAAACGCTCAGGTGTGCTTGTGTGTCGTCGAGAGCAACGCCAATTCGCTGGCGGACGTCGGCCAATTCGTCCTCGTCGGTCAGCCAGCTGCGAATCTCGTCGACGAGCCATCCGAGTGTTGCCCCCTGATCGCGGACAATCTTGCGGAACAGCAGATCGAGCGCCTGGATCGCCGTCGTTCCTTCGTACAACGTGTCGATCTTCGCGTCCCGGATGTACTGCTCGATCGGGTAGTCCTGGGTGAACCCCGAACCACCCAATGTCTGCAGGCTCAGAGCGAGCAGCTCGTACGCCTTTTCCGAGCAATAGCCCTTGACGAGCGGCAGCAGCAGATCTTCGCGGCCGATCCAACGGTCATGCCCTTCGACGTCGTGATCACCAGCACCGGGTGAGGACTCGTTGAGGTCGAGTTGGGCCTGGTCCTGAACCCATCCGGCGAACATGACCAGCGCACGCATTCCTTCGGCATGTGCTTTCTGTTCCATGAGCATGCGGCGCACGTCCGGGTGACGGATGATCTCGACTTTTGGCGCAGACTTGTCTGACGCTCGCGTCATGTCCGGGCCTTGCATCCGCACTTTGGCGTACTCGAGCGCATTGAGGTATCCGGTGGACAGCGTCGCCATCGCTTTGGTACCCACCATCATCCGTGCATATTCGATGACCTGGAACATCTGCGCGATGCCGTCGTGCATGTCGCCTGCGAGATAGCCGACGCAAGGTTGGCCGTCGCCGAGTGTGAGCTCACAGGTCGCCGAGCCTTTTATCCCCATCTTGTCTTCGAGATTTGTGATCCTGATCCCATTGCGTTCGCCGAGCGCGCCATCGTCGTTGATCAGAATTTTGGGGACCAAGAACAGGCTTAAACCCTTGGTTCCAGGTACCGCGCCTTCCGGTCGGGCTAAGACAAGGTGGACCGTATTCTCGTGGGTCTGGCAGTCGGCTGATGTGATGAACCGCTTGACGCCTTCAAGGTGGTAAACGCTGCCGAAGTCACCAGCACCGTTGTCTTCGATCTTGGTGGCCCTGGTCGTGCCTGCTCCGACGTCTGAACCGGCGTCGGGCTCCGTCAGCACCATGGTTCCTCCCCACGTGTGCTCGATCATCGGCTCGGCAAAATGCTTGCGCTGGCCGTCCGTGCCGATCCGGTCGATGACGCCAGCCATCAGTGGGCCGATGGGCCACAAGGATGCGGTGGCATGCCCGCCCGCGAGTAGTTCAGTCGTCGTCCACCGCAACGTTGGGGGAGCGCCAGCGCCGCCGAGGTGGGTCGGCAACGGCACCAGATGCCAGCCCGCGTCGTACAGGGCGCGCAACGCTTCGTCGAGTTCGTCAGGGATGACCACGTCGCCATCTTCTGTCAGTTCCAGCGGCTTGCGGTCTGCGGGCGCGAATGAATCCGCCCAGACACTGGTGCGTGCAAATCGTTCGATCTCGCTTAGCAACATGCGTGCTTGATCGCCATCGACAGCATCGAACGGTCCGGAGCCGTAGTAGGCGGCGACATCGAAAACTTCGAAGAGATTGAATTCAATATCGCGAAGGTTGCTTCGGTAGTGGCTCATGACACCTTGTCCTTTGCAGCGAACGCGTTAACTCAATATTGAGCGTACACTCAATATTGGAACATGCACTACATTTCCGGCTATCGTCACGGGATGACAGCAGGAGGGCGCATGGCTCGGTATCGCGTTGGGCTTGAAACGCGCGAGCGCATCCTCGCCGCGACCCGCAGGTTGCTCTCGGAGAGTGGCGTCGAAGGGGTCACGCTCAAGTCCATCATTGATCAGGCGAACGTCGGGGCCGGCAGCTTTTACAACCTGTTCGGGTCGAAGGAAGAGGCCATCTTTGAAGTTGTCCACGAGGCAATCGACGCGGTTGACCCAGATCCAGCTGGTCAGGGAACTGATTCACTGGAGGATCTCGTCGACGCGTTCGTGACGTTCATGACTGACGCGGCGCCGATCGCACGCATTTACCTACAACTCTCGGTGGGTCGTGGTCTCACTGACCGTGCGATTGCGACCCGCGTGCTGCGATCTCACGCAACGCGCAAAGAACGCTTCGCCGATGCTTGGCAGCGGTATGACCCGAACCTGACCGAGGACGAGGCTCATATCAAGGCCGAGACATTGCTCGCGGCGTTGACCGGGCTCGGGTTGAATGCGTTGCTTGACCCCACGTTCGATATGCGGACGCACGCCATGGCCTTGATCCCGCGCGAAGTGACTACTGCATGACCAACCTCACCGCATTTGTTGCGGTTGTGGCGCTGATCGCGCTCAACGGGGTATTTGTCGCTGCGGAGTTCGCGCTGGTTACCGTCAATCGTCCGTTGGTGGAAGAACGTCGGGCTGCTGGAAGTCGCCTCGCAGCGCTGGTGTCACGTGAACTCTCCGAGCTGTCGTTTGCTCTTTCGGTGGCACAGTTTGGGATCACGGCAACCTCGCTGCTGGTGGGTTTTCTGGCCGAGCAGGCCGTCGGCGACACGGTCATCCGGCCACTGCTGGCAACGGTTGGACTACCCGAGCAGGCGTCCCTTGCCGTCACAGTTACCGGCGCGCTGCTGTTGTCGACATTGGTGCAGGTCGTTGTCGGCGAGCTCGTACCCAAGAACCTTGCGATGGCGTATCCCTATGGCATCGCTGCCGGGCTCACGCCTTTCACACGAAGCGTGGGGTTGATTCTGCGTCCGCTCATCCGCATCTTCGATGCTTCAGCAATCGCGGTGGCGCGGCGGTTGTTTCGCATTGACGTAGCGACAGAGCTCGAGGCAGGTCGATCGCTCGAGGAACTGTCACGCATTATCGACGCATCAGGTCAGAAGGGCAGTCTCAGCCGAGCACAGGCCGAATTACTTGGCCGCGCTGTCGAGCTTGGCGACACCCGGGTCGCCGAGGTGATGGTGCCCCGTCCAGACGTTGCCTGGTTGCAATGCGACATGACGCTGGAAGAACTGCGGTCGATTGCCAAAGCCACTGGCTTCAGCCGCTTTCCGGTGTACCGGGCTTCCGAAGATGACGTCGTTGGAACCGTGCACTTGAAGGACTTGTTGTCTGTTCCCAACGAGAGGCATTCGACAACATCAGTCAACGAAGTGACGACGCCGGCACTGGCTGTGCCGGAGGCAGCGCCCCTGCGTCACCTGCTGGCCGAACTGCGGCGTGATCAGCGCACGTTCGCGCTGGTTGTCGATGAGCACGGCGGTACCGCAGGGATCATCACCGTAGAAGACGTTCTCGAGCGGCTTGTCGGTGACATCTCCGACGAATTCGATGTAACTGGCCCTTCGGTGAGGCGGGCAGGCCTGGGGCGATTCGTCGTGCCCGGATCGATGGGCGTAGTTCAGGTGCGCGAAAAGCTCGACCTCGACATACCAGATGGCGAGTACGACACGATCGCCGGGTTCGTGATCGAACACCTGGGTCGGATTCCCGAACCAGGTGACGTGGTCGAACACCATGGACGGCAGCTGATGGTCCGCCACATGGATGGCATGCGTATCACGGAAATTGCCATCGGGCCGGTTTCGCCCAGAGCTCCTGACGCCAAGGGACTGTCATGACTGCGCTCAATGCCATCGCGGCAGCGGGCGTTGCCGAGCCGGGCAGCTTCAGCATCGGGGCGCTCATCATCGGTCTGGCGCTACTGGTCGTTAACGGGGCGTTCACAGCTACCGAGATCTCACTGCTGGCAAGCCGCAGAGGCCTGATCGAAGGTCAGGCCGAGCAAGGTGACCGGCGAGCTGTGTGGGCCATCCGTGCGCTGCGCGACCTACCAACAACGTTTGCTGGAACGCAGCTTGGTGTCACCATGAGTTCGCTCGGCCTGGGCTACATCGCCGAACCTGCAATTGCGGCTGGCTTGAGCGGGCTCCTGGGATCGGTCGATGTCCCGGAGGCGACATCTGGCATCATCGCGGTGACGGTGGCGCTGACCCTGGTTGTTTTCCTGCACATGGTTGTCGGTGACATGGCGCCAAAAAATCTGGCCATCACGCACGCCGAATCAGTCGCGCTGCGGCTGGCGTTTCCGTTTGGTGTATGGGTAATCGCAACGCGGCCGCTGACCAAGTTGCTTGATGTTGCCTCGCGGGCAGTCCTGTGGTTGCTGCGGGTCGAGCCAGTGGCCGAACACAAGCTGGTGCATACCCCCGAGGAACTTGCGCTTGTCCTCACCGAATCCCACGTGCGTGGCATGATCGCGGGTCAAGATGCGCGGATGATGGGAGCCGCACTGCGCTTGTCGTCGATTGATGCCGAAGCGGCGATGACTTCGCGTGTCGATATTGCTGCAGTTCCTGATTCCGCCTCGGTGACGGCACTACTCGACCTGGCTGCAGCGTCGGGACATACACGAATTCCGGTGTACCACGAGGACCTCGACCACATCACCGGCGTCGTGCATATCAAGGATGCGTTGATTCTCGACGCCAATCCGGACCAAGTCACTGTTGCCGAGCTGTTGCGCCCGATCGCCGCCGTGCCTGAAACTCGCGACCTCGAGCACCTGTTACGCGACATGTTGGACGGCCGACAGCATGTGGTGCT
>JBBDVU010000023.1:0-1705 GCA_040903225.1 Nitriliruptoraceae bacterium
GTCGTCGGCAGGCGCCTCGTCAGCAGGCGCGTCGTCAGCAGGTGTTTCCGCCGCAGGCTCCTCGGCCGATGCTTCAGCAGCAGGTTCGTCGGACACGGTCGCGTCGTCGGACACAGTCGCGTCGTCGGCACCCGCAGCGGCAGATGACCCGCCGGCGTCGACCAGCGCCTGCAGCAAACGAGCTTGCTGCTCGATCGGCGCCTGCAGCAGTCGCGCGGTGTTCGTCAGCGCACCGGACATCAAACCAACCAGGCGAGCTAGCAGGTCTTCGCGGCTCTCGAGGTCAGCCAGGCGGATGGCATCGGCCTCGTCGAGAATTTCGCCGTCGAAATAGCCGCCGCGGACTACGAGGTCCGGGTGGTCCTTGCTGAACGTCTTGAGTGCTTTGGCCGGGGCAACTGGATCTTCGGCACAGAACACCAAACCGGTCGGGCCAACCAGCATTTCGTCGAGCCCATCTATGCCTGCGTTCGCCGCTGCGCGGCGGGTCAGCGTGTTCTTGACCACGTGCAGTTCGGCGCCAACCTCACGCAGCTTGGTGCGCAGCTCCGCGATCTCGGTGACGCTCAGCCCGCGATAGTGGGTGAGCAATGTCGCGTGCGCATCGCTGAGCCGCTTGGTGACTTCGTCAACCTTGGCGACCTTGTCAGGACGTACCATGTTTGCTCCGTACCTGTTGAACGGCTGGGTGGTTCTCAAACCGGAAATCGCGTCGAATACGCACGATGTGGCACAAAAAAGCCCCTGCGGTACACGCAGGGGACGAAGATCTTCAGCGCGCCGTAGTGCGCCGATTCGCTTGGTCCGATCCTGCGCGGGACGCACGAGTGCTTGCGCACCTACCGTGACGTTTCAGCCCAGAGGGCATCCGGCGGTCTTCGGTTCGGGTTGTTGTCCCAAATGGTAGCCGGCCGCGGGCAGCGCGTCGAATGCGCGCCGCCCGGATGGCGCGGTTTCTCAGTCGTCTTCGCCAAGGTTGCGAGTGCGTGACGGATCCAAACGGATCGCCGGGCTCGCCGACGTAGAAATCGCAGCCGTGATGATGTACCGGCCTTTGGCCGAGGACGGGCGCTGACGCACGATCTCGTCGAGCAGTGCGCCATAGTTGTCCATCAGCTGGTCCGCGTCGAACGACAGTTTGCCGAGCACGACATGCACGTTGCCGTTGCGGTCGGTCCGATATTCGACACGGCCCGACTTGATCTCGGTGACTGCCTTGGCCACATCCATGGTCACCGTGCCAGACTTTGGGTTTGGCATCAGGCCCCGGGGACCGAGCACCTTGCCGAGCCGACCGAGCTTGCCCATCATGTCAGGTGTCGCGATGATCGCGTCGATCTTGTCGAGCGTGTCGGTTGACGACAGGTCCTCGACCAGTTCGTCACCCCCGACCAGGTCAGCACCGGCATCACGCGCCTCAGCAGCCTTGTCGCCAGCAGCGACCACGGCGACACGTACTTCCTTGCCAATGCCGTGCGGCATCGACACCGACCCGCGCACCATCTGGTCGGCCTTGCGGGTGTCAACGCCAAGACGGAAGACACACTCGACGGTTGCGTCGTACTTGGCGGCACCGATTTCTTTGAGCAGGGCGAAACCTGCCTTCGGTAGGTACAGCCGTTCTGCTTCGATCTTGTTGAGCGCTTCGTTGTAGCGCTTGCTTCGCTTCGCCACAGTTCTACTCCTCGTGGTACCGGCGACGGGA
>JBBDVU010000024.1:0-2135 GCA_040903225.1 Nitriliruptoraceae bacterium
CCGTTTGTATTCGGCTGCTGGGATGCTCAATGCGCCTGTCGACGTCATGATGGCCAATGATGCTGCCGAAACGTTTGTCTACCTGGTGGCTGAGGACATCGACTCTGGTGAGATCATCGGCACGGTCACCGGTGTTGATCATCGCCAGGCGTTCAACGATCCCGAAGATGGCTCCAGCCTGTGGTGCCTTGCGGTCGATCCGCAGACCGCCCGTCCTGGGATCGGTAGCGCGCTGGTCGAATCATTGGCCGACGAGATGCACCGCCGCGGCCGCGCATATCTGGACTTGTCAGTTGTTCACGACAATCGACCGGCGATCGCGTTGTATGAAAAGCTCGGGTTCGAGCGAGTGCCGGTGTACTGCGTCAAGCGCAAGAACCCGATCAATGAACGCCTCTTCGCGGCGACGCCGACCGAAGGAATCGATGATCTGAACGTCTACGCGCGCATTATCGCTGACGAGGCCCTACGTCGCGGGATCGATGTTCGTGTAGTCGATGCGGAATCAGGTCTGCTGCGCCTGTCCCATGGGGGCAGGACGGTAGCGACTCGTGAATCGTTGTCCGAGCTGACCAACGGGGTAGCGGTTGCGCGTTGCGACGACAAACGCCTGACACGGCGACTGCTCGCCGATGCTGGATTACGTGTGCCGACCGGTCGAGTTGCTGGACTTTCGGATGACGACGGAGCCTTTCTTGAGGAAGTCGGCGAGGCCGTCGTCAAACCGGCTCGTGGTGAGCAAGGACGCGGGATCACGGTTGGGGTGCGCACCGCTGGGGAGTTGTCTTCGGCGATCGAGCTTGCCCACCGTTTCTGTCCCGACGTGTTGATTGAGGCGTGTGTCCGCGGTGACGATCTACGGATCATCGTCATCGGTCACGAAGTTGTGGCGGCTGCGGTCCGACGCCCGGCAATGGTGAGTGGCACGGGCAGACACTCCATCGAAGAATTGATCGCCTCCACGTCGCGGCGGCGTGCTGCTGCCACCGGCGGTGAATCCAGCATCCCGATGGACGATGCGACGTTCAAGGCGGTTCAGGACGCTGGCTACACGTTGAGTGATGTGCTCGACGAAGGCGTCAATCTTCCGGTACGTCGGACAGCGAATCTGCATACGGGTGGAACGATCCACGACGTCACGGCGCAACTGCATCCGGATCTGGCTGACGTCGCGGTTGAGGCCAGTCGTGTGCTCGACATCCCGGTCGTCGGGCTCGACCTGATTGTGCCTGCTGTCGGCGGACCGGATTACGTGATCATCGAAGCCAACGAACGACCAGGGCTTGCCAATCACGAACCACAGCCAACGGCAGAGCGGTTTGTGGACCTACTGTTTCCAGCCACTCGGGCACTGCCTCGAGGTTGGCAGCCCGGCGTCGCGGGCGTCGACCATCAGGCTTGAGCACTGCGCCATTCACACGATCATGATCGAGGGTTGGCGCTGAATATTGAGCCTGATGGTCTGTGCAGGGACAGCCGTGTGGTTGCGATTACGGTTGGGCGATGGCGAGAAACAAGCCGAATTCGCCGCTGTCCTTGGTGACGGTTCCCGCATCGAGAAATTCGACGGTATTGAAGCCGGCTCGCCGAAGGTCAGATGCGAACTGTGCCCGATCGAATCCGTTGTGCCCGGCGAAACCTGCGCCGTGAAACGAACCGTCTTCGGCGTCGAGGTCAGCGATACACGCATACCCATCTGCCGAGATGATTGTGCGCAGTTGGGTGAGGACGTTGTTGACCTCGGGGATGTGGTGCATCACCATGACCGACACGATCAGGTCGAATGTCGTGTTGAGGTCGCTCGATGTGGCAAGGTCGAGGTCGGCGACGTCCGCGTTTCCGAGGCGGCCGGCTTCGGCTTTGGCTCGCAACACCTCCAGCATTCCCGCGGACCTGTCTGACACGGTGATGTGGCCGACGTGTCCGACGAGCGCTTCGGACACCAGGCCTGTGCCAGCGCCGTATTCGAGAACGTTCATCTGCTCGTCGAGTCGGACATGATCTCGGATCAGCCCGGCTACCCGTTGCGCGCGTGCGACTTTCGCCGGATCATCGTCCCAGGTGGCAGCTTTGAGGTCGAACTCATCGTGGATCGCCATGTCAGATCTCGCTTTCTACGTTGGTCGGAACGATTG
>JBBDVU010000024.1:2235-10245 GCA_040903225.1 Nitriliruptoraceae bacterium
GTGGCACGGTCATTGCATCAGCCGAAGGACGCTGGTGAGGACGGGCGCGCCGAGTGTGATCGTCATAGCAAAAGTGGCGATCGCCATACCTGCAAGCAGCGCTGTCTTCTTGGTGGCAAGCAACCGCCCTCCCAATAGCCCGGCGACAAAGCCGCCGACATGCCCGCCTACGGAAATGCCGGGGATGAGGAAGGTCAGCACCAGATTGAGGAGGACCAGGGTGCCGATGTCGGTTCGCCACGGATTGATTCCGCGCGAACGCATTGCCGACATTGCGGCACCCATCAGGGCGAATACGGCCCCGGACGCGCCAACGGTCACACTCACCGGGCTAGTAGCGAGAGCAAAGCCAAGCACGGGAATGTTTGGCAGCGGCGTGGCAACAGTTATCCAGGCAAGCAACATCACACCCAGGCTGCCGCCAGCCAGCCCGAAGGCATACAACGCACCGAACGCGTGATGTCCGACGCGGGGCTCGAGCAGTTCACCCAATCGCCACAGCAAGATCCCATTGAATGCGATGTGCATGAGGTTGGCGTGCAGGAACCCGCTGGTGATCACCATCCACCAATTGCCGTCACCGACTGCCACTGGGATGAGGCCGAACGTTCGGACGATCGGGAAGTCGATGGCCTGGGTTGCCAGATATACGACGGCGATCGTGGCGACGAGCGCCTTGGTGACGGTGAAGTCCACCTGCAGATCACGCAGCCGTCGTACCGGAACGCCGCCAGTGGCGCATTCGGGGCACTGGTAGCCGACCGGAGCTTCAATGGCATCGGACCCGCAGATCGGTTGCTCGCAACGCGAACACCTCAACAGTGCCGGCCGATCCGGATGCAGGTAGCACGCAGGTGAGTCTGACACGGAACCTCGTGTTTGGGCGCGCAGATACGAGCCGCCACGGTACCCGGCGTTGCCTGCAGCCTGGGGTCGGGCCGCTACGTTGGTCGAATGGACCTAAAACAACCAGACATTGATGTTGAATGGATGAGCGACGTCCTCCTGGAACTGTTGCGCATCCCAAGCCCTACCGGTCGAACCGACGTGGTGATGCAGCATGTGGGTGAACGACTGGTCGAGATCGGGTTGCCGTTCGAAATCACGCGCAGAGGCGCGACGGTGGGCAGGCTCGATGGCAACGGCGGTGTCCTTGATCGGGCCGTCATCGTGCACACCGACACGATCGGGTGCATGGTTCGCGAACTCAAAGACAACGGTCGGCTCGCGCTCGTGCCGATCGGTACCCACAGTTCGAGATTCTCTGAAGGGTCGCGCGTCACCATCTTCACGGATGATCCGGGGAAAACCTTTTCCGGCACGATTTTGCCGAACAAGGCGTCTGGGCACGCGTTCGGTGATGCAATCGACGAACAGCCGCACGGTTGGGATCATGTTGAGGTTCGGGTCGACGAGCGCGTGTCGGATCCCGACGATCTGCGCTCCCTGGGGATCCAGGTTGGTGACTTCGTCGCACAAACGGCATACCCGGTCATCACGCATTCGGGGTTTGTTACCTCGCGACACCTTGATGACAAAGCCGGTGTTGCAGCGGCGCTCGCGGCATTCAAGTGGCTGATTGACGCCGGATGCGAACTGCCGGTCGGTGCCCATCTGCTCATCACCATCGCCGAGGAAGTTGGGCATGGTGCTTCCAGTGGCTTCGACACCAACGTCGCCGAAATGGTGTCGGTCGACTCGGCAGTTGTGGCGCCAGGGCAATGTTCAACTGAAACCGGCTTGACTATCGCCATGCAGGATCTGCACGGCCCGTTCGACTACCACCTGTCACGCCGCCTGTATCGCCTGGCAGTTGACCACGGCATCGAAGTGAACCGGGACGTATTTCGCTATTACCGGTCGGATGTCGCTGCGGCACTCGAGGCCGGTGCCGAGACGCGTGCGGCGCTGGTGGGATTCGGCGTCGATGCGACCCATGGGCACGAACGCACGCACCTCGACAGCATCGTCGCGACGGCCCGGTTCCTGGGTCTCTACCTGCAAACCGAACTGACCTTTGCAGACTGGGACGCGCACCCGAAAGGTCCGCTCGAGTCATTTCCGTCGACTGCCGTTCAGGCAATTCGTCGCGAACCAGAGATCTATCCCGAAGAGGAAGATCTTGTCGAAGCCGATCCGTTCGACGAGTGATGGCCGTCAGCGGCTCCATCATGTCGACCGTGGGTGAATGGGTGCTCACCGGAGCTGTCGTCGTGCTCGCCGGCACAGTGTTGGCCTTGTTGTGGTCGCGTCGCACCGATCAACGAAACCACGGTGGCGCCGACACGTGGGCCGACCTCGCTCGGGTTGAGAGCCGCCTGCGAGACGTTGTGGATCTGCTGCAAAACACCGAGCAGCGACGGGCGTCGCAGTTCGGTGAGGTTCGCGAACAACTCCGATTGGTGACGTCCACGCACGCGCAACTGCAGCAGACAACCACTGAATTGCAGCGAGTACTGACCAATTCGCAGGCCCGCGGCCAGTGGGGCGAGCGGATGGCTGAAGATGTTCTGCGAGCCGCAGGAATGCTGCGAGACGTCAACTATCGCACCCAAGTGACGACCCGGTCGGGCGGCCGGCCCGACGTAACGTTGCTGCTGCCCAACGATCGGGTAGTGCATATGGACGTGAAGTTCCCGCTGGCGCAGTACCTGCAAATGGAACGTGCCGAAGATCCTCGGGCTCTTGATCAGCACCGGCGGGCATTTCTACGAGCGGTCCGTGATCGAGTCGGTGAACTTGATGACCGCGGATACATCGACCCGGCGGCCGGGACCCTGGACTGTGTGCTCCTATTCATCCCCAACGATCAAATCTACGGGTTCGTATATGAGCACGATCCTGAACTCTTCGACGATGCGTTGGCGCGTGGCGTGGTGATCTGTGCCCCGACGACGCTGATTGCGGTTCTCGCTGTCATCCGGCAGGTCGCTGAACAGGCGGCGCTGGAGCGCACGAGTGACGAAATATTGGAGGTGCTCGCCGAGTTCACCAACCAATGGCAGCGCTTTGTCGATGCTATGGAACGTGTCGGGCGCAATCTTGAAACCACGCAGCGTGCGTACGACGCGCTCGTCTCGACCCGACGCTCACAATTGGAACGTCAGTTTGAACGCATCGATCAGTTGCGTCGGTCTTCAGTTGGCGACGAAGTACACGCGGACCGTGACGACTAATCGCTTGAGTCCGATCCGGACAGCCCGCAGTGGCCGGTTCGCCAGCGTGCGCTGATGATTGCCAGTTTGTGGTTGCTTGACGTGATCCTGGCCTCGTGGCTGCGGGGTCAGCTCCAGACTGAGTAGCATCGGTTTCATAGTCTCGTGTAAGGCGTGTGGTGGCCGACATTGCGGAAGCCCTCAGTTATGACGATGTGCTGCTCGTGCCGCAAGCGTCGGCGGTTCTTCCCAAGGACGTTGACGTAAGCGCGTTGCTGCACCCGCAGTTGCAGCTACGCATGCCGTTGTTGTCGGCCGCGATGGACAAAGTCACAGAAGCGGGCATGGCGGTCGCGATCGCACGCCAAGGTGGGCTAGGCGTTGTTCACAAGAATGCGTCCGTCGTGGTCCAGGCCGGCATGGTCGAAGCTGTAAAACGTTCAGAATCAGGGTTCATCGTCGACCCGGTGACCCTTGGCGCCGATGACCCAGTCGACTTGGCTTTCGAATTGATGGCTAAGTATCGCGTATCTGGGTTCCCTGTTGTCGACGGCGAGCAACATCTCGTGGGCATCGTTACCAATCGCGATCTGCGGTTGGGAGCCGAACCTGGGGCCCCGGTTCGGGCATACATGACGTCACAAGGCTTGGTAACGGCGGCTCCTGGAACCACGCTCGAACAGGCTCGCGACCTGATGCAGGAGCATCGGGTCGAAAAGCTTCCGATCGTCGAGGCAGCGACCAATAAGTTGGTCGGAATGTTCACCTTCAAAGACATCGAGAAGGTGCGCAAGTATCCGAATGCGGCGAAAGATGCCCGTGGTCGCCTGTTGTGTGCGGCCGCGGTTGGTGTCGGCTCGGACGGCGATGAACGGGCCGATGCGCTGGTACATGCCGGAGTTGACCTACTGACCGTCGATTCGGCGCACGGCCATTCTGCGGGCATCCTCGAGTACGCCGCAAAGCTCAAAGATCGTCATCCTGACGTGGTACTGATGGTTGGAAACGTCGCGACTGCCGACGGGGTGCGGGCTTGTGCCGATCATGGTGCTGATATCGTCAAGGTTGGCGTCGGGCCGGGTTCGATCTGCACGACTCGTGTGGTCACCGGCGTTGGGATGCCCCAGTTCAGTGCCGTAGTCGATTGTGCGGCTGCAGCTGATGACGTCGGTGTTACTGTGGTGGCGGACGGCGGTATTCGCTACTCAGGGGACCTGGCCAAGGCGCTCGCCGGTGGTGCAACTGCGGTGATGGTCGGCAACCTGCTCGCCGGAACTGATGAGTCCCCGGGCGAGCTGGTCCTGGTCGGTGGCCGGCGTTACAAGGAATATCGCGGTATGGGTTCGATTGATGCGATGCGCGACGGTTCGGCGGATCGCTATTTCCAGGCTGACCGTGTGGCGGGCAGTGCCGCTGAGGCCGCTCAACCGTCGAAATTGGTACCGGAAGGGGTCTCGGGCCTGCTGCCGTATCGTGGATCTGTCGGCGAAGTCACAGCACAGCTGATCGGTGGTCTGCGTAGTGGAATGGGGTACGTCGGTGCGCACAATCTGCGCGAGCTCACGCAGCGTGCGCGATTCGTGCGGCAGACGGCAGCGGGTGCGCGTGAATCACACGTGCATGACCTCGACGTCGTGCACGAAGCCCCGAACTACACCGTGCCCGGGTCGACGTAGTTCGCCTGTACAACCATCGAACGGAGCGCGTCGAGTGCCGCTGCGGCACCGTCTCTGTCCACAGGTGGCGCCACCAAGTGCGCATGGTTTCGCACGGTTGCGTGCGCTTGCCCCATGGCGATCGACGTTCCGGCGACTGCGAACATGGGCAGATCATTGGGGGCATCACCCAGCACGGCGATCGTCGCCGGCACGACACCGAGGTGCTTGGCTGCGCATGACAATGCAGCGCCCTTGCTGGCGTCCAGGTTTGTCACGTTGAGGTACGCCAACGTCGGTGTTCGCGGCGATGTTGATGGGCCGGCGCGCAGACCCGCGTTCGCGATGTCGTCGGCCACAGCGTCGATTTCGGCATCGTCGCTGTCGAACACGACGATTGTCGCCTTGACGACAGAAACACCAGCGAGATCTGCACTGCTTGCCACCAGCCCAGCAGGCGGGCGTTCGAGCATGTCCCAATGGCTACGTGCACGCTCATCCAGCACGTCAACGTAGTAGTTGTCGGCGTCGTACAACTCCAGATAGGTGTATGGCTTTCGTGCGGCTATCCGGATCAACGCGTCGACGTGAGGTGCCTGCAGTGTCTGTCGGGCAATCGCTCGATCTCCATCATGGACCATTGCGCCATCGAAATGGATATGCGGGCCATCTGTGCCGAGCTGCGTCCGCAACGCCGCGGTTGCATGGCGCATCCTGCCCGTCGCAATCCCGAATCGGACACCACTTGCTCGCAGCGCCTGGCAGGCCGCAACGACGCTGGGTGACGCCAAGCGTTCGGTACCGACAAGAGTGCCGTCGACGTCGGATAGGACGTAGGAGATCCGGTTCGGGCGCCACTGGTCGAATCGCCCACCAGGCGTGAGCTCGTGAGCGGCCAGGATGTCGGTCATCATGGCGGTTGTCGCGGCTGTCATGAGCGGCAGGGTAGAGGGTTGGGCCGATGACCTAGGATCGTCATGCCGTTGAACCACGAGCTGGCAGGAGCGCACATGGCCATGGAAGTTCGTTCACTCGAACTCGACCGTCACCTGGATTTGCTTTTGGCGCATGTCCCTCAGGCGGTCGAGCGGATGTGGCAACGTGACTACACGTTGTGGCAGCAGGAACCGACCGAAGTTGCTGATCGGCTCGGCTGGCTGGATGCCGGCGACCGGCTGCCTGCGGACGTCGCGATGATGGAACGGAACGGAGAACAACTGCTTGCATCGTCGGCAACTGACGTGGTGCTGGTCGGGATGGGGGGCTCGTCGCTGTACCCAGAAGTCTTGTCAAAGCTGAGCGACTTGCCATACCGCTCCAGCATGACGCAACGCCGACTCCACGTGCTGGACTCAACAGACCCGGCAGCTGTGCGGCGGATTGTCGATCAGCTCGACTGGTCGCAGACATTGCTCGTTGCCTCGTCCAAGTCCGGTTCGACGCTAGAGACCCGCTGCCACCTTGCCACACTCACTGAACACCTGCGGCAAATACACGGCGACGCTGCACACCGCTTCGTCAGCGTGGTCACGGATCCGGACAGTCCCCTGGAGTCTCATGCGAGGGCGCAAGGCATCGCCGTTGTTGCGGGCCAGTCAGATGTAGGCGGCCGATACTCAGCGTTGACACCGTTCGGGATGTGGCCGGCAATGTTGATGGGCTTGGACCTTGAGGCACACTTTGCTCCGGCTCGGGAGATGCTCGCGTTGGCCGCGCTTAGCGATGCCGGAGCGAACGAGTCGGCAGCGCTAGGCGCGTTGCTGGCTGCAGGCGTGCAATCGGGCAACGACAAATTGACCTTGGAGCTCCCCGGCGGGCTGTCGGTATTCGGGGCGTGGGTTGAACAACTTGTCGCCGAATCCACTGGAAAGCATGGTCAAGGCCTCGTACCGGTGCTTGGCGAGTCTGTTTCCAGTCCTCACCTCGGTGCCGACCGGCTGTTGGTGGCCTTCACCGCGGACAACGGTGCATCCGCCCGGAGCAACCGTGCATCCGATGTGGGAGCAAACGGGGATGTGCCGGGTGTTTTCATCGACTGGGATGATCCGCGCCGAGTTGCGGCCGAAGTGGTGCGCTGGGAAGTGGCAACCGCGATCGCGGGTGCATTGCTCGGGATCAACCCGTTTGATCAGCCCGATGTGACACGGGCCAAGGAAGCGACTCAGCGTGCGCTGGACGAGCACACGCCACTGCCACCGACTGACGATCCTGCGAGTTGCCTCAACACTGCCAAACCCGGCGACTACATCGCGCTGCTCGGATTCGTCGCACCGGAAAGTGACAACCACCGAGCCCTCGAAGCAGCTGCCGAACGGCTCCGTGCCGAGTATCAGGTTCCGGTGACCGTCGGGATCGGGCCTCGCTACCTACATTCCACAGGTCAGCTGCACAAGGGCGGGGCCAACAACGGCATCTATCTCGTCGTCGTCGGCGATGACCCGGTCGATGTTGAGGTTGCCGGCGAACAGTTCACGTTCTCACAGGTCAAGCGAGCGCAGGCGGTCGGAGACATCATTGCACTGCGAGAAGCTGGGCGGCGAGTAGCCCACGTCGATGTTGAAACCGTTGCAGACCTGGTCTGAGGTGCGGGACGTGATCGGTCGGCCGGGTCTGCAACGGTTGTGGCGGCGCGTGGGCTTCACTGGCCATGAGCAGTGCAGCGACATGCGGGACTGCATCGGGCACCGATGATCGGGGTGGGCGGGGAGGGGCTCGAACCCCCGGCCTCCTCGGTGTAAACGAGGCGCTCTAGCCAACTGAGCTACCCGCCCAAAAAAGGCGCCAGTTCGGTGCTGTGCACTGCGTCTGGCTGCCTTGCGGAGGCAAAGGGTATCGAGGTTTTCGTGTTCGCCCGTACGCTGCGGGTCATATGGAGGATCGCATGTCGACAGACACTGTTGCTGATTGGCTCGCGCTCGTCGATGCGGCATATCCGCTACGTGAGGCAGCCGAGTGGGACAACGTTGGTTTGCAGATCGGCGACCCTGCCTGGATCGTTTCGCGTGTCCTGGTGGCGCTCGATGTCACCGCTGAGGTGATCGACGAAGCCGCGCAGGTGGATGGAACGCTCGTCGTCGCTCATCATCCGCTGTTGTTCCGGGGGCTTGAGCGATTGGCACCGGACACGGCGGCCGGGCGGCTCGCGTTGCATGCAGCGACACTTCGCGTCCCGATCATTGCGGCACACACCAATCTCGACG
>JBBDVU010000025.1:0-10097 GCA_040903225.1 Nitriliruptoraceae bacterium
AGCCATCGTGCGACATCGTGAGCAACACGGACCGTTCCGAGTGCCGGGAGACATCCGCAATGTCTCGGGCATCGGTGACGCAACGTTTCAGAACATGGCTGACCGACTCGTCGTGCGATGACGTCGTCGAGCTGGCGTGGCCCGGCTGCATCTGTCGTTGGGCCGCCAGCGGTTGTTGCCATTGTCGCCGTCACATCGGCATGGCTGACGAACCGGCTTGCTGTCGAACTTCTCCATGTCAGCGGGTACCGGCAACTGCTGCAACACCAAGCCGCTGCGACGTTTTGGCTGTCGTCGGCAGTGGCGTTGACCGGCATCGCGGCCGTCACAGCGTGGCGGGTGGTTGCTACCGGCCGCCCACAGTTCCCAACGATTGGCAGTGGCGCGAGCGCCTCGGCAACGCTGCGTCGTGGTTTGGCTGCGGTGCTGCTGGTAGCTGTCGTCGTCGTGGTCGGAACCGCTGCGCGGGTGGCGATCAGCCAGTCGGGTGCGCTGATGCAGCTTGCTGACCACGGTGGTAACGCACGCGTCGAAGCGGTCGTCGTGCGCGAGCCGCAACCAGTCGCGCACGGCTGGCATGTCGTGCTGCGGGTGGTCGCCATCGACGGGCATACGACCCGGGAACGAGCAGCAACGACGCTGCCGCACGCGGTGCCGCTGGGTACGACTTGGCAGGCGACGGTGACCGCCCGGCCACTGCCCGACAGCGGTTATGGCCGCTGGATCGGCCAGCAGCACGTCGGGGTGCTGCTCGACGGTGACGAGTGGCACCCAGTTGGATCGCCAGGACCGTTGGCGCGTGCCAGTGAACATGTGCGCGCATCCATCCGGCAGGTAGCTCAGCGCGCCCTCAAGCACCGTTCGGCCGGGTTGGTGGTCGGGCTGGTCACCGGCGACACGCGCATGCTCAACGAACGTGATATCGAAGCGATGCAGCAGGTCGGTCTGAGCCACCTGACCGCCGTTTCTGGATCGCATGTCGCCGTGGTCATCGCCGGTGTGATCGGCCTGTCAACCTTGCTGCGCCTACCGCTGCCGTGGCAGCGCGGGGCCATCGGGGTGACGATCGTGTGGTTCGCGTTTGTGACCAGGCTGCAGCCCAGCGTCCTACGCGCCGGCTGCATGGCGCTGATTCTGCTGATGGTCGCGGCACGCGGGCGGCCTCGCGACGCGCGGCATGCGCTGGCAGTCGCGGTGCTGGTGCTGATATTGGTCGACCCGCTGCTCGCAAGCTCGCTCGGTCTGCTGCTGTCGGCAACCGCAACTGCCGGTGTGCTCGTCATTGCGCCCATGGTCGCCGAACGACTACCGCGGTTGCCGCCACGGCTGGCACAAGTCGTCAGTGTCACCGTCGGCGCGCAGATTGCGGTGCTACCGCTGTTGCTGACAACGTTTGGCACCGTGTCGCTGGCATCGATTCCGGCCAACGTGGTGGCGGTGCCGGCAGCGATGATGTCAGCCGGGTTTGCGTTCACCGGTGCGGTCATTGCCTCGTTCTGGCAGCTGCCGGCCATACCACTGTTCTGGCTGGCGGGGGTCGGAGCAGAAGTGGTGCTGTGGTCGGCTACTACGTTCGCCCGTGTTGGTGTCACCGTCGACGTGACCCGTCCGGTCACTGTCATTGCGCTCGCAGCGGCTTGCTGTTGGATGATCGTGCGGCTGCCGGTGGTACGGCGGACGCTGGTGGCGATTACGGCGGCAGCGTGCGTGGCAGCCTCGGTGCCATGGATATCGGGGATGTTGCCCGTTCGAGATTTCTATCTGACCAATGTCGACGTTGGTCAGGGGGACATGTTTCTGATCGAGTCGCCTGGCGCGCGCATTCTTGTCGACGCCGGTCGCGACGGCACGGCCGCGCGATGGTTGCGCGCCAACGGTCGTCGCCGACTCGATCTGGTTGTGGTCACCCATCCGCACCTGGACCACGTCGGTGGCATCGCCGACGTGGTGCGGCTGGTACGGGTCGGGCAGCTGTGGTATCGGCCGCTGCCGACCGATTTGGACCACGTCGATGACATGCTTGCCGCCGCCAACGAACGCGGGGTGGATGTGGTCAACCCGATCGCCGGCATGAGTGCGATCGTCGGTGATGTGCTCGTCGAAGTGCTGCACCCGCCACCGGGACGCCCGTTCCAGTCCGTCGCCAGTGAACTCAACGACACGTCGACCGTCATCCGGGTCACCGCTGCCGACGGGCGACGGATTCTGGCGACCGGAGATGTCGAACGTACCGGCCAACGGCGTCTGCTTGACCATGCAGCCGACCAACTGCAAGCCGAGCTGTTCACCGTCCCGCACCACGGCGGCAACACGTCAGACTTCGCGTTCCTTGCTGCGGTCTGTGCGCAAGCGGCGGCGATCGGTGTCGGTGACGGCAACCATCACGGTCATCCGCACCCGGATGTGCTGGCAATGCTGGCCGAACTTGACCTGCATATCTATCGCACCGACACCGATGGGACCACAAGAATCCGTGTTCCAGACCGTGTGAGCGTGCCGGGATTCAGTTCGAGTATGTGCCGATGAGTCGGTTCTGCTCGATGATCGCGTCGCCGTACTGTTCGATGAACTCTGCGCGCGACGGCGTTCCTTCGACGGCGCGGGACAGCGCATACACCCAGAAGTAGTAGTGGTGAACGCCATGACCGGCCGGTGGTCGTGGACCGCCGTAGCCGATATTGCCGAACCCGTTGACGCCCGGACGGTAGGTCGTGTCCGCGTCGGAACCCAGCTCCGTCGTTGACGCCGGAATGTCGTACAGCGTCCAGTGAACAAACCCGTCGGGCAACGGCGCATCGGGGTCGTGGCAGATGATTGCCAGCTCCACGGTGCCGTCCGGTACCCCACTGATGTGCAGACGCGGCGTGTCATTGCCTTTGTCTTCGGCAAAACGGTCGTCCATCCGGCCTAGATGTTTGAAATCAGGACTGGAGATCGCCAGATCTTTGATGTTCAACGGCATGTTGCCTCCCTTTGCTCGTGTGGCCTTCATCAGCTCCAACGGGGCAGTCTGACCATATGACGCCGCTGTGTACGACGCCAACTGTCAAGCAGTAGAGTTGGGTGCATGCCCCCGGTGATCCTGCTAGCTGGCGACGACGACCTGCTCCTGCAGCGGGCGCTCGAACAACGGCTGGCAACGTTGCGTGACGAGTACGTGGATGCCGATGTGGACCTGCGCGACGTTTCCGAAATTGATGCACTGCCAGAGTTGCGGACCACGTCACTGTTCGGCGGGACAACCTGCGTCGTGCTGCGTGGATGCGAGCAGGCAGACGGCCAACTCAAGGCCGAAATCGAGGCGTACCTGCAATCCCCGTCGCCCGAAGCGATCCTTGTTCTGGTCGCCCATGGCACCGGCAAGATCACCAAGATCGCCAAGCTTGCCAAGCAGCTGGGCGAGCGGATCGACGTCAAGCGGCCGCCAGACTGGGACGACCGGTCGTGGGACCAGCTGGTCCGCGACGAATTCCACCGGCATCAGCGCCGGGTCGACCCTTCCGCGATCGCTGCGATCCGCCTGCATGCTGGAACCGAACCCGCTGTCATCGCCATGCAGGTCGCGTCAGTATGTGCGGCATCGACAGCCGACACGATCGCGGCCGCCGACGTCGAACAGCTCATCGAAGGGCGCGGCAAAGCCTCCGGTTTCGCCGTCGCCGATGCCGTCGCCGCGCGTGACGCTGCCAGCGCGATCGTCGCGGCCCGAGGTGCACTCGAAGCAGGCGAGGCTCCGCTGGCCTTGGTCGGTGCGTTGACGTTCCGGTTCCGGCAACTGTTGCAGGTGCGCTCCGGAGCATCGGCACAGCAGGCCGGCATTTCGCCAGGCCAGTATCGCCGCCTCCAAGGCATTGCAGCCGGGTTTGGTCCGGGTGAGCTTGCATGGTGCTACGACCGGCTGGCCCAACTCGACGTCGATCTGAAATCGGCAGAGCTGCCTGACACGCTGCTGCTCGAGGTCGCGATCATTGAACTGGCGACGCCCCAGGTGGTCGGTGCGCCGTGGAACCCACTCGCGGCCGCCACAGCCGGAGTCCGATGATGGCGCGAATCAACCGATTCACCGCCAAGTTCCAAGCCGATCTGGCGTGCGGGTTGCTGCAGGCACACGGCATTGAGGCGTACGTGTCATCCGACGACGCAGGTGGTACCCATCCCAACATGCCGTTTGGTATCGGCGGCACCGTTGTCGTGGTACCCGACGACCAACTCGACGAAGCACTTGCGTTACTTGATGACCAGGCAACCAGCGCCACCTGACATGTTGGTTCAGCGTGCGACAAAGGTGCGGATCGTTCGCGCGGCTACTGCGAGTGCGTCCAGAGTGACGTGTTCTGGAGATGACAGCTGCGCGAAGACGGCGTCGACCCGCGATCGTTGATCCGCCCGCGCCGCCAAGAACGTCCGCACTGCCGCGGTAGCGTCGCCATCGTCGGCGAGCGCCGCGATCGCCCCGTCACGGCGAACCTGCCGCAATTCGGAAGCGATGCCGTCGCGCTGGCGCAGGCTCCACGGTTCGTCCGGCTGATATCGCTGTAACAGATTTTCGAGTCGATCCAGCCCCAGCTCGGAACCCAGCTGCAGAAACACTTCCATGACAACCGTTGGTGTGTGCCTGCCGTCGCTGGCGACGACGTCGGCAACTTCGGGCAGCAGTGTGAGGTCGCGGGCGACCGCCAAAAACCGTGCCAATTCGGGTTCGACCAGATCATCGACCAACCAGCGCAGATGTGCGTGCCGTGCCTCGCGCTGTTCGCCTGTGCCAAGCTCAAGCAGATCGTCCTGGAGGGTGGCGGCGACCTTGGCTACCTGCGCGGCCAGCCGGTCGGTCCGGCTGAGCAGATCTGGATGAACAACAAATCCGGCACACACGGCCCGCAACGTGTCTTCGATCGTCTGTTCGAGTTCGCGAATCCGCGTCGGTTCCTGCTGCTGTTCCATCTGGCGGATCAACTCCCACAGATGGTCGAGGCCAAGCGTGTCGGCCACCAGCCGATAGGCAAGTGCGACGTGTCCGGCAGTTACGCCGTAAGCACCACAGAGTTCACCGACAAAGGTGCAACCGAGCCGGTCGACCACATCGTTGGCGACCGCGGTCGCCACGAGTTCTCGACGGAGCCGGTGATCGACCAGCAGATCGCCAAATGCATCAATCGCCGATTGCGGGAACAGCGCGTGGACGGTCGGCGCCAGCAGCGAGCTGTCGACGACATCAGACGCCAGCAACAGCTCTTTGTACTCCCGTTTGCCCCACGCCAACAGTGACGCCGCCTCCGGTCGTGTCAAACCCGCTTCGGCTTGTGCGCGAGCCTCAAGTTCATCGAGTGTTGGCAAGACCTCGATCTCGCGGTCGAGCGAATGCGTGGACTCCAGCCGGCTCATCATTCGGTCGTAGGCGGCCAGCTGGTTGACGCTGCGGACCGTCTCGCGTGTGACTGACGCAGCTTGTTGCTCTACGGTCGACATGACGCGGTCGACGACCTCATCAGCCCAATCCTGCAGCAGCGCGTCGCGCTCGTTGCCGCTCATGCGGCCGGCGTGTTGAGCCAGCGACAGCAAGATCTTGAGGTTGACCTCAAAGTCTGAGGTGGTGACGCCGCCGGCGTTGTCGATCGCATCCTGATTGATCAAGCCGCCTCGACGGGCATATTCGATCCGTCCACGCTGGGTGATGAACAGGTTGGCACCTTCACCGATAACACGCGCTCGCACGCGACTGGCGTCGACACGCAGCTCGTCGTTGGCGCGGTCACCGAGCTCGTCGTTGCGTTGCGTCGAAGCCTTCACATAGGTCCCGATGCCGCCGGCAAACAGCAGGTCGACCGGTGCCACCACGATTGCCCGGATCAACTCCGGCGGAGACAGTTCGGTGGCGTCGATACGCAGCAGCTCGCGTACCTCGTCGGATAGCCGGATGGTGCGCGCGTCACGGGAGTACACGCCTCCGCCGCGGCTGATGAGGTTCCGGTCGTAGTCCTGCCACGACGAACGCGGCAGTTCGAACAGCCGCCGGCGTTCGGCCGCCGAAACGCTGGGATCCGGAGCTGGGTCAAGGAAGATGTCGCGATGGTCGAATGCGGCCACCAGGCGAATGGCGTCCGAGGCCAGCATGGCGTTGCCGAACACGTCGCCAGACATGTCGCCGACACCGACCACGTTGATCGGCTCGGTCTGCACGTCGATGCCGAGTTCGCGGAAATGCCGGCGGATCGTCAGCCAGGCGCCGCGCGCAGTGACGCCCAGCGCCTTGTGGTCATAGCCGTTGGAGCCTCCCGATGCGAACGCGTCATCGAGCCAGAAGTTGTATCGCCGTGCCAGCTCATTGGCCGTGTCAGAGAAAGCGGCGGTGCCTTTGTCGGCCGCAACCACCAGATACGGGTCATCGCCGTCGTGGCGGATGACGTGTTGCGAAGCCACGATTCCGTCGGTTGTGACATTGTCGGTCACGTCAAGCATGCCGCGCACAAACGTCTGGTACTGCCGCTGCACTTCGGCGCGCAGTTCCGCGGGATCGTCGGGTTCGTTGGTAACGACGAAGCCGCCTTTGGCTCCAGTTGGCACGATGACGACATTCTTGAGGACCTGAGCTTTGACCAGATCGAACACTTCGGCGCGGACGTCGTCGCGCCGGTCCGACCAGCGCAGCCCGCCACGAGCGACCGGCCCGAAACGCAGGTGGATGCCTTCGACCCGCGGCGAATGGACGAAAATTTCGCGATAGGGGACCGGTTTGGCAACCCCAGCGATGGCTGAGGGGTCCAACTTGAATGCGACATAGGGCTCGCCAGTGCTGTCGGCGACCGCGTCGGTCCGGAACGCATTGGTCCGCACGGTTGCGTCGATCAGTTCAACCAGTCCGCGCAAAATTCGGTCGTGATCGAGACGCCGCAATTCGTCGCATGCCGTCAGCGCCGCAGCTCGGGCGAGACTGATGCCGTCGGCCGATGCGGCGATAGCCGGATCGAACTTTGCGTGGAAATAGTCAACGATCGCGCGGACGACCACCCGGTTGCCCACCAGCGTCTGGTTGACGTACTCAGAGGAGAAGTTGGTGCCCAGCTGACGCCGAAGCCGCCGGTAGGCACGCAGGATCGCGACGTCACGCCAGGTGATACCGGCGGCCAATACCAGTGCGTTGAGATAGTCGACGGCGAGGTGCCCGCGCCACGCGGCAATGATTGCGTCGGCCACCCGCGGGCCGTCACGTTCGATGTCGAGGTTCGCGCGCACACCGAAGTCGTGCACATGCGCAGCAGGTCGGTCTGGGGCATCAACGAGCCGATGGGGAATTTCTTCGATAACCGTAAGACCGACACTTTCGAGCACGGGCATGAACGCCGATAGTTCAACCGCGTCTCCCTGCTTGGCCAGCCGCAGGCGCACATTGCCGGTCGTGGAGCCGTCCGCTTGATCGGACGGTTTGCGAAAGGTCAGCATGACGTCGTCATCGACACCGAACAGTCGGTCAAGCAACGCAACGTCGTCGGCGGCGGCGTCGACCGTCGTGACATCGCGGTAGCCGACCGGTAGCCGCTCGGCAATGCGAAGCTGTCGTTGCTGCCGGTCCACGTCGGCCGTGTTCGCGTGGATTTGGCTGACGAGGATGTCGAACCACGTGCGCGTCAGGTCGGCGATTTCTGTGCGGATCTCTGCCGAATCGGCGGTATAGGTGTCGGTGTGGATCAGGAATCTGACGAGCGCATCGGGACGGTTGCCCAAGGAGACGTCCGCGTCGATCGCGTCCGCGTCGTAGCGGTGTTGCAGATGGTTCTGCAGGGTTTCCCGCAGCTGGGTGTTGTAGCGGTCGCGGGGAATCGATACCACGACCGACACCAGCGCGGACTCTGGGTCTTTGCGCACCAAGGTGTGTACGCCGCCGTGATCTTCCAGATCGGCCAGCCGTCGCATGAGCGTGTGCAACTGGTCGACCGTGGCATGGAACAGTTCGTCCTTCGGTAGTGCCTGGAACAGCGACGTCAGCGTGATCGCATCGTGTGAACCGTCGACGACGTCTTCGCGTTCGAGAATGGCCGCAAGTTTGGCCCGCAATACCGGCGTGGCTGTGACCGGTTCAGCTAACGCTTTACGCGTGAACAGCCCCACGATGCGCAGCTCGCCGACGGGACGCCCGTCCTCGTCGGCGCGCAGCAGACCAAAATCGAGCATGCGTTCGCGGCGCTGCACGGTCGACACACGTTCCGTGCGGTGAAAGGTGAGCAGCGTACGCGCTGCGGGTTCCTCACCGGTGGTGCGTGACGTTGTCGACCGTGGTGGTGTGTCGTCGCGAAACAACCCGAATCCATCACTGCTGGTGACCTCGACCCGGTTGCCGTCGGCGCTGACCGCCAGTTCGTAGTCGCGCAGCCCCAGCAGCACGAAATTGTCGTCGACGAGCCAGTCGAGCAGGTCGGCAACCTCGGCGGATTCCTGTGGCTCGGCAAACGTCCACGAGCCAAACCGCAGCTCGGTCGCGACCTCGTTGAGACGGTCGCGCATTGCGGAAAAGTCGTCGGTCGCGCGGATGACGTCGTTGAGGATGGTGGTCAGGCGTTGGTGAAGCGTGTCACCGATGGAAGTTTCCACGTCACCGGTCACCGCAGTGCGGAAGACGAACAGCCGGTGTCTGGCGGTTCGTGCGGCCACGATACGTACCGGCGGAGTTGTCGACGGCTGTAGTTCGATGCCAAGAATTGCATGCCAAGATGCGGTGATGAGCAGGCCGTTGCGGTGCAGCTCGTCGATTAGTGTCGATCGGAGGAACGCGCGGTCAGGCGTGACAACATCGATGACGAAGTTGGGAAGGGCTGCGCCGGGTTGTGTGCGGTCGGTGACGACCAGGGCACTGCTCATCGGGTCCGACGACGTCAGGTGCTGGGAAATGCCGAACATCCAGTTGGCGACATCGTCGGGGTTGCTGGCGGCTAGCTGGTCGTCGCCAATGCGACGCAACAAGCCGGCCGCGACGTCGCGTAAGACCTCAGCGAGATCGGGATACTGCTCGGCATACGCGTCGATACGTCGCTGCACGGCAGCATCGCTGCTGCGGGTCACACTGCGCCTCCACAAATGGTGTAAGCGCCGACTGTAGTCGCATTGGCCGAAAGTGTTGAGCCGCGCGCTGCGTGGCTCCGATTTACACCTTCGCGAGCCGTTTGGCCATACCGGATTTCTTGTTGGCGGCGGTGTTGCGGTGGATGACGCCTTTACTGGCGGCCTTGTCCAAGGCCTGTGCCGCGTCGTCGAATGCGGTCTTGGCGGCGGCGCCATCGCCGGCATCGGCAGCGACACGGAAGCGCTTGGTGAGCGTCTTCAGATGGCTGCGGACCGCCTTGTTACGTTCGTTGCGCTTGAGGTTCTGGCGGTTGCGCTTGATCTGGGACTTGATGTTGGCCATGCGTGTGCTCTCGTCTCGTAATCCACTTGGCGTCGGATGTGCTTGACACGGCGCGCTCACCAGCAAGGTCGGTAGCAAAGGTATTGGTGCGCACAACGTGCGTTGCGACAACGGGCCGTGATACATATCGGCCGCGTAGTGAAGCCGAAGTCTACCAGTCCACGAACTTTGCCGGCAACCGGGCTACTGCAGGATGCGGCACGCCAAACCTGGTGCCATAGACTCGCGGTGGCGACCGCGGTGTCACCTTCCCATCGTGCCGGAAATGTTCCGGTATGCACGTCAGGCCGAAACTCCACTGTGTCTTACCCAACCGAACGCATCCGCAACTTCTGCATCGTGGCGCATGTCGACCACGGTAAATCGACGCTGGCCGACCGGATGCTGCAACTAACCAATCTGGTCGACCCCCGCAAGATGCGCGAGCAGTATCTCGACAAGATGGATATCGAGCGCGAGCGCGGGATCACGATCAAGGCGCAGACGGTCCGCCTGCCGTATCGGCCGCTGGGCGGCATTGACGGCGAATATCTGCTCAACCTGATCGACACGCCCGGCCACGTCGATTTCTCGTACGAAGTGTCCCGGGCGATCAACGCGTGCGAAGGCGCGGTGCTGCTCGTCGATGCGGCCCAAGGGATGGAAGCCCAGACGATCGCGAACCTGTATCTCGCGCTCGAGGCCGACCTCGAGATCATCCCGG
>JBBDVU010000026.1:0-1640 GCA_040903225.1 Nitriliruptoraceae bacterium
CTGATGTGCGGCATAATCGGTTGCATATCGAACATACGTTCGATACTGTCATGTCATGACACGGAATAACACGGTATTTGACGCTTCCGGTCCGGCGCAGCCGGATCAACGCGAGTTGTGCAACGAACATGCCACGTGTACCGGACTCTCGTGTGATGCAGCACCGGTTCCAGCGTCAGTGCCTGCGACGGCCGCTCGTGATGCACTGGTCGATCTTGAGCGGTTGGTTGGTGTGGTGGTTGCGATGCCTGTCGACGAGTTGAGTGATGATGCGTGTGAGCGTGAGCTTGCTGGCTTGGAGCCGTTGATTCGGCAGTTGCGGGCACGCCAGACCCGGTTGGTTGGTGCGCTGACGCGACGGCGTCAACAAGCGGCCTGTGTTGCGTCGCCGCGGGATCCTCGTGCTGCGAGTCGTGCTGCACGCCAGGTTTCTGATGATTTGGCCAGCGGTTTGTGTTGGGCTCCTGGTGAGGTTAAGCGTGCCCAGAGTGCGACACGGTCGGCGCAGGGGGCACAGGTTGCGGGTCGGGCGTTGGATCAGGGCAAGCTGACGGATCGTCATCTGGCGTTGATCGCAGCGACCTTGCAGCATGTTGTTGGTGTCGAGCGCAGCGAGTTGGAGTGTGAGTTGACCGAGGTTGCCGCGATGCAGGATCCGGTCGCTTTTGGCCGGACGTGTCGCCGTCGGCTTGCCGAGTGTGACCATGATGCTGCGATGGATGATCAGCAGCGACGTCATCTTCGCCGGTTCGCCAAGGTCGCAACGACCGACGAGGGGATGTTGCAGGTCAGTGCGCAGGTCACCGGTATCGATGCTGAGCTTGTTGCGACCACGTTGCAGGCGTATCGTGTTGCTGACCCTGCGGGTGGTGCTGTCGGAACGTCACGGACACCGGAGCAGGCAACCGCTGACGCGTTGGTGGATGTCTGTCGTGCTGCGCTTGATCACCGTGATGCACCACACAAGCACGGTGTACGTCCGCAGGTGATTGTCACGATCGACTATGAGACGTTGCTTGCACAGTCGGGAACTGTTGGCACACCGAATATGGGCAGCCTGCCTTTTGCGGAAGTTCGGCGGCTGCTGGTCGACGCAGGTGTCGCCAGAATCCTTACCGACCCGAAGGGTGTGCCGCTCGAAGCAGGCGAACAAGTCCGGACTGTCCCTGCGGGCCTATGGCGCGCCCTGCACGTACGTGACGGTGGCTGTGTCGCTGTCAACTGCACCGCACCGGCAAGCTGGTGTGACGTTGCCCACCTCGATCAGCCGTTCCGTCTCGGTGGCCGACTTGACCTGAAAAATGCTGCGTTGATGTGTCGGACGCATCATCGCCGGTTCGACCTCGGAAACTGGCGTGTCACCTGGATTGACGACAAACCGCAGTTACAGCCACCCGACCGGCACACAAAAAGTCGTGCGGATACACCCGATTTTGGTCGAATGCCGACAGATACTGGCGACCAGACATTCCTCGCGCACAACATGCCGGGTCCCGAACCGCCAAACAACTCTGCACGAGATGGTGAACTATCAGGACAACCGCCTCCATATGGCACACATCCACACGTTGAACAACCAGTACTCACATCCGAAACAACCGGGTCATACCGACTCGCGCACCGTGCCGCCGTGCATCGGT
>JBBDVU010000027.1:0-1634 GCA_040903225.1 Nitriliruptoraceae bacterium
GCGCCTGCCGACGACAAAGCGTAATCCCGATCTACCCAAACTTGGCTAGCGCGGCCTGCTAGCCCCGATCTCACCGGTGCGAAGGCACCTCAGGAGGAATCTCGATGGCCAAGATGAGCACTGATGAACTTATCGATGCGTTCAAGGAACTGACGCTCGTTGAACTCTCCGAACTGGTCAAGAAGTTCGAGGAGACGTTCGAAGTTTCTGCCGCCGCTCCGGTTGCGGTCGCTGCGGGCCCGGCGGGCGGTGGCGACGACGCTGCTGAAGCCGAGGAGAAGAACTCCTTCGACGTGGTCCTGACGTCAGCTGGTGACAAGAAGATCCAGGTGATCAAGGAAGTCCGCGGCCTCACGAGCCTGGGGCTCAAAGAAGCCAAGGAACTGGTTGAGAGCGCGCCGAGCGCTATCCTTGAAGGTGCCACCAAGGACGCCGCCGAGGAAGCCAAGTCCAAGCTTGAGGAAGCCGGCGGTACCGTCGAACTCAAGTAGCAAGGCTGCCGTTGATTGCGTCGGGTGCACGTCGGCCCGGCGCGGTTGACGTATTGTGCTCTGTGACCTTATACTGCAGAGCCGCCTTGTGTCCTGCCTTCCCGTCGCTGAAGTAACCCAGGAAGTACTCAGTAGGGGGGTCTGGTGGTGCGTAAACAGCGCGCCACCCCGATGAGCTGAGGTTCGAACTATTCCACGACGTTGCTGCGCGCCAACCGTCGGCGTTGTCAGCGTGTCCAGCGTTCCGAGCACGCCACGCGTTTGCGCGGTCGTGCGGGTTGCACCGTGACCTACATATTGTGGTCAACGGGGTGTGAATGGCGACTCCTCAGGTTGTCCACGAGTTTGATCGCGCCTAGCTAGTGCGCGCCGCCCGAAACGATTGAACCACCACGCCTGTTTGGAGGTCCCTGTTGACCGGCACCGTCGCCGAGCGCCTAAGTTTCGCTAAAATTCGCGAAGCACTACCCATTGAAGAACTCGATCTTGTCGCCATTCAGCGTGATTCGTTCGCCTGGCTGATCGACCAAGGACTCGGGGAGATCTTCGACGAAATCTCACCGATTGAGGACAGCCAAGGCAAGATGGCTCTGAGCTTCTTCAACCATCGGTTCGAAGACCCCAAGTATTCCGTCGACGAATGCAAAGAAAAGGACTACACCTACGCCGCACCGTTGTTTGTGACGGCCGAATTCCTCAACAAGGAAGACGGCACCATCAAGTCGCAGACGGTGTTCATGGGCGACTTCCCGGTCATGTCCGACCGCGGGACGTTCGTCATCAACGGCACCGAGCGTGTGGTCGTTTCGCAGCTGGTGCGTTCGCCAGGTGTCTACTTCGATCGTGCGATCGACAAGACCACCGGTCGGGACATTTACGGCTGCAAGATGATTCCGGCACGCGGCGCGTGGCTGGAGTTCGAAGTCGACAAACGTGACCTCGTGGCCGTACGTGTCGACCGCAAGCGCAAGCAGCCGGTCAGTGTCTTCTACCGTGCGTTGAAAGCATATGTCTGGAACGCCGACACGAGTCGCTACGAGCTCGCACCGTCGGAGGTGCTCCACGCCGAGGTTGACGACCAGGAAATTTTGGACTTCTTCGGTGGTGCCGAGTCGGTCGCGCTGACGCTTGAGAAGGACAGCA
>JBBDVU010000028.1:0-9293 GCA_040903225.1 Nitriliruptoraceae bacterium
GCGAGCTCGAGTAACGCCCAGTCATCAATCTGCACAGCAAGGTCCGCTGCCAGCTGTGCAGCGGACCCGGATGCTTTCAATGCCGGCGGGCACATCCCGTTCGTAACCGTTTGCCGGTCAATCGACGTCTACCGCCGTCCGTCCCGCATACATGCCGCACGTCGCGCATACGGTATGTGGCCGTATTGCAGCCTTGCAGCGCGAGCAGGTCGCGAGCGTGGGAGCCTTTATCCGCATCCACTGCGCTTTACGGTGCCGCGTACGTGATCGGGACAGTTTTCGCTTCGGAACAGCCATGGTGTTTCCTCCAAAACTTGATCGTGCACCCTACGAGCGTGCCAACTCGCGCCCAGGCTCCGCCGATGGCAGCACGCCCGGTCTCACATCACTCGGGGGGCACCTGCAGGTCCGCGAGCGCGGCCCAACGCGGGTCAACCGACCGAGCGGTGTCATGGCCACAGTCGGCCGTGTTGCGATCAATGCCGCACGTGGGACACAGACCGGCACAATCTGGCTTACACAGTACCCGCATCGGCAGATCGATGAGAACCGCGTCGCGAACCAGCGTTGACAGGTCGATCGCGGTGCAATCATCGAGCAACTCGTACCCAGCATCGACGTCGTAGTCGTCGTCGCGGGAAGGATCGACGAACAACTCGGTGACATCCGCGTCGACATGCTGGTGTCGATCAGCCAGACATCTGGAACATGGCATCACCACGTCGAACCCGATGACTCCGCGCACCAGAATCCCATCAACGACCGCATCGAGGTGAACATCAATGCCTATCGTGCCGCTCAGGAAGCCGTCGGCATTACCCCAGCTGTCATGCCCGAATGCATCCAGTTCCGCGACGTCTTGGACCGGCCGGGTCGCGCCCGGCCGATCGACGAGATCGGTGATGGTGATGCGCATCGCCTACTCACCGTCGGCAAACGCGTCGGCCAAATCTTCCTCGGTCAGCTGGTCCGTGTCGAGATGCCCACGCAGCCGCGCTCGGCCCCGTTCGACGGCCGTCAATGTCTTGGTCAGTACGACCTCGAAATTGGCCAATTTTGCATCGACGTAGTCTTCGGCCTCGAGACGAATTTGGCGCGCATGCTCGCGTGCATCCTCGACGATGCGTGCCGCTTCGCGCTCTGCGGTCCTGACGATCTCTTGCTGCGACACCAAACGCTCGTTCTCAGCCTTGGCATCCGAAACCAGGCGGTCGGCGTCCGCTTGCGCACGCTCGAGAATCTCGTCGCGTTCACGAACGACCCATCGGGCCTGCGTGAGCTCGTCCGGCAACGTCGAACGAATGTCCTGGAGTAACCCATCGACATCGCCACGATTGATCATCACCGAAGCTGACAGCGGAACAGCTTTGGCGTCATCGACAATTTGCTGGAGTTGATGCAACTTTGCCTCAACGTCCAGCGGGATACTCATTGGTTCTGCCATCGCGATTCCGGTCTCATGAGTCACAAACTCAGGCAGTGACCCGTAAAGTCGAACGATTCGACCAGCTTAGGTTCAGCGCAGCCGCGTGATCTGACCGCCAGCGTACCGATCCGCAGGAACCGGCGACGCCTCCGACCGTCCGTTCAGGCACGGCTCCGTTCTAGCAACGCCTGCTCAGCTCCGTCAGGCAGCATGCCATGCACTGACCCACCCATTCGTGCCACTTCCTTGATCAACGAGCTGGACAAATATGACAGCGTCGGGTTGGTAGAAATGAACATTGTCTCGATATCGCCCACCCGCAGGTTCATTTGCGCCATTTGCAATTCGTATTCGAAGTCGGCAACGCCACGCAAACCCTTGCAGATCACGCCGATGTCGCGCTCACGACAGAAGTCGACCAGCAAGCCCTCGAACGCCACAACTTCAACGTTGGCGAATCGCGACACCTCATCGCGCACCATCGCAACACGCTCGTCCAGTGCGAACATCGACTGCTTGTTGGGGTTGTCAACCACTGCAGTGACGACGTGATCGAAACGTCGCGCGGCCCGTTCGATAACGTCGAGGTGCCCGAGCGTGATCGGATCGAAGCTGCCGGGGCACACCGCCGAAACGGCCATGATCAACTCCTGGATGTCGCCTGTAGTTCGGCCCGGTGGACCGTGGTATCACCATACCGACGTGCACGCTCATCACCGAAGTTGTCCGGCCAGACGAATGCCTCTGAGGATGCCGGCCGCTCGACGACAACAAGCGCGCCAGCCGCCAACTGGCTCGAAAGACGCCTAAGCATGGCGCTCACACGTTGATTGGACAGGTGGTACGGCGGATCGGCGATCGCAAGGGTGAACGGCCCCTTTGCGATCGACCGCGCTAGCGCGTGCAATACGTCACCCGAAACCACTGTGGCCGTGACACGATCCGGATCAGGGCAATGTTGCATGACGTTTCCGAGGTTGGCCCGCAATACTTCGATCACGCGGGCTGAATGCTCGACGAACGTCACATGACGGGCGCCTCGAGACAGGGCTTCCAATCCGAGTCCGCCAGAGCCGGCGTACAAATCGACAACAGACGAGCCAACGGTATGGTCAGCAATTGCGGAAAACAGCGCCTCCTTGACGCGATCGCCAGTGGGACGAACAACATCGCCGGCAGGCACCGCGAGCTGGCGGCCACGCGCAAATCCACCGATCACGCGGGTCACTGCAGGCCGGCCGCATCGCGTTCAACGACCTCGTCGGCGACTTCGGGGCAGATGGTTGCCAGGACGAAACTGGCCACATCCGCCTCATCATGCCAGGCGTCATAGCGACCGGAACGACCCCCATGGCCTGCTCCCAGCTCCGTCTTAAGCACGATCGGACCGCGCGGGGTGGCGACGTCACGCAACTTGGCGACCCACTTGGCCGGTTCCCAGTACTGCACTCGTGGATCGTTCAGACCGGCGGTAACGAACATCGCCGGATACGCCGCAGCACGCACGTTGTCATATGGCGAATAAGCGCGCATCGCAGCGGCGTACTCCGCGAACGCGGGATTGCCCCACTCGTCGTATTCGATGACTGTGAGCGGAATCGAGTCATCTGACATGGTCGTGACGACATCGACAAACGGGACTTCTGCAACGGCTGCGGCGCAGACATCGGGCCTTCGGTTGACAACGGCACCGACGAGCAGTCCGCCTGCGGAACCTCCACGGATCGCCAGGCGATCATGGCTGGTGATTCCCTTCGCGACAAGGTGGTCCGCACACGCGATGAAATCATCGAACGTGTTCGCTTTGTGTTCGAGTCTGCCCTGCTCGTACCACTGGCGCCCCATCTCGCCTCCCCCGCGGACGTGCGCGATCGCAAACATCACGCCTCGATCGAGCAGGCTGAGTCGCGCAATCGAGAACGTTGGATCGATCGAAATTTCGTACGACCCGTAGCCGTACAGCAGGCACGGTTGGGAATTCTGCGTCGTCTTTCGGCGTACGAGGCTTATCGGGATGCGCGTCCCGTCGGCGGCCGTGGCCCATTCTCGCCACGACTCGTATGCCGAAGCGTCGTACCCGCCGCGAACCTGCTGCTGCTTGATCACCGCGCGCTCACCAGTGCGCGTGTCGTGATCAACGACCTGGGTCGGGTACACCAGCGACGAATACGCGAACCGGACCGTTCGCGAACGAAAGATCGGATTTGCGGCAAGTCCGGCCGCATACACCTCGTCCGGCATGACCAAGACCGCTCCGTCTCCGGTGTCGACATCGCAGACACGCAGCTGTGTTCGGGCAGCCGTGCGCTCGGTGAGCACGAGATGATCGGCGAAAACATCGACGCCTTCGAGTCGAACTCCTGGACGATGCCCTACCAGCTCCCGCCACTGCGTCGGCTGGTTGGTCGGGGCAACGCGTAGTTTGAAGTCCTGCGCGCCATCTACGTTCGTCACCGCATACCAATGACCGTTGCCATGGTCCAGTGCGACCTCGACACCGTCGACACGCGGGACAACAACCGCCGGCTCGGCGTCCGGTTCGCCAGATGCGACTGCGCGCCATTCGCTGGTGATCTTGCTGCCAATGTGGATCGCGATCATTTCGTCTGAACGCGTCCGGCCAAGCCCGACCCAGTAACGCTCGTCGCGCTCCTCGAGTACCAATTCGTCGGAGGCCGACGACGTGCCCACCCGATGACGCCAAACCTGGTGCGGCCGCCACGCTGCGTCCGGAACCGTGTACAAAAACGTGGCATTGTCGTCGAACCAGGCAATCGAGCCGGCGCACCGCTCGATCGTTTCATCGAAATACGTCCCCGTGGCGAGGTCGCGGACCCTGACTTGATAGATCTCTGCGCCGTCGCCATCCGCGGCTTCGGCAACGAGACGTTGGTTCGGGCTGATCGCCAGCGCACCGAGGCGAAAGTAGTCACGACCGTGCGCCGCAGCATTCTCGTCGAACAGGACGACTTCGTCCGACGGTGGTTTGTGAGGATCGATGGCAAACCGGTACTCATCAGGGAGGTCGGCGACATCCCGCACGGTCGCGTCAACTGGGCGCCGGGCGTGCACCGCATACTGCTGGCCTTGGACCATTCGGTGGTAGTAGACCCATCCGTTTGTTTCGTCATCACCAGCGGGAACCAACGTCGGTGCGGACGCATCGTCTTCACAGGTGCGCTGCGTGATTTCGTTGAAGATGGTGTCGCCGAGGCCAGCAAGCGGCGCGAGGACGGCCTCGGCATACGTATTTTCCTGCTGCAAATATGCCAGCACTTCCGGGTCGTCGCGTTCGCGCAGCCAGTACCACGCATCATCGACGACTTCGCCGTCAGCTCGTTCGAGGCGGTGCGGCCGCTTGGGGGCTCGAGGCGGATTGGCAGCGACGTCATACCAAATTGGCGTGCTCATTGTGTCCATTCCACTGGGAATCACGATCGACGAGGTTTCGCGCTCCGTCATCCGGATTCGAGAATGTCGAATGCTTCGAGTCCGCCATCGAAACGCCGCAAAACTTCGGTACGCAAGCGTGCATGCTGCGGCGATGCAAGTTGTGGATCTTGAGCAATGACGGACCGGGCCAATGATCGCGTACGTTCGATGGCTCGCAGGTCACGTCGCCAGTGCGTCAGTTTGAGATCTCTTGCGCCCGATTGGCGTGCACCAAACAGCTGACCGGCCCCACGCAGATCGAGATCGGCTTCCGCAAGGGCGAAGCCATCGGTGGTCGCTGCCACAGCTTCCAGCCGTTTGCGCGCATCGTCCGACAGTTCGCCGCTGAATCCGGCGAACAACACACAATACGACTTGTCGGTACCGCGCCCCACACGACCACGCAGCTGGTGCAGCTGGCTGATCCCAAACCGTTCGGCATCTTCAATAACCATAACCGTTGCTTCCGGCACGTCGACGCCGACCTCGATGACGGTGGTGGCCACCAGCACCGGCGCCTGTCCCGTCCTGAACGCCTGCATTGCCTCATCTTTTTCAGATGGCCGCATCCGCCCATGGACGAGCGTCACCGGGATGCCCGTGAGAATCTCGCCGAGCCGGTGGTGTTCCTCAACGGCCGCTCGCCCGGCAAGCTGGGTGGAAGGCTCCACGAACGGGCAAACGACGTACGCACGTTTGCCGTTCTCGACCTGCTCGCGGACGAAGTCATACAACGCCGCACGTCGGTGCGCCTGATCGGGCGTGATGAGCTGCGTCACGATCGGCTGACGTCCTTGCGGCAGCTCGTCGAGCACACTGACGTCGAGATCGCCATAGATGGTCATCGCGAGCGACCGCGGAATCGGCGTCGCCGTCATCACCAGCACGTCCGGGACCACGTCTGCGGCGTCCTCCCCAGCAGCCTTTTGCCGCAACCCGACCCGCTGTGCCACACCGAAACGATGCTGCTCGTCGACCACGGCAACACCTAGGTCCGCGAAGCGAACACCTTCCTGAAGCAGTGCATGTGTGCCGATCACAACGTCCATTGCGCCCGACAGCAGTTCAGACATGACCCGCCGGCGTTCTGCCTGCGGCGTCGATGAGGTGAGCAGACCGATGCGGACGCCATCGAGCACGTTGACACCGAGTGGCGCCAATACCTGCTGCAGTGTGGCGTAGTGCTGCTCGGCGAGGACCTCGGTTGGCACCATCATGGCCGCCTGTCGGCGGTTGTCCACGGCGCACAACATCGACCACGCCGCGACAATCGTCTTGCCTGAGCCGACATCGCCCTGGAGCAGACGATGCATCGGACGGCCGCCAGCAAGGTCATTGGCGAGTTCATTGAGCGCGCGCTGTTGCGCACCGGTCAAAACGAACGGAAGTGCATCAATGAACCGGGCGGCGAGCCCATCGCCACGGGGCGGGTTGTGGCGTCCAACGGCGTCGACCTCATGCTGCGCTCGCCGCCACTGGATACCCAGTTGGAGGCTAAAGAGCTCATCGAAGACGAGGCGGTGGCGAGCGGCGATGTGCTCCTCTTGGCAATGCGGCTGGTGGATCTGGCGGATTGCGGCGCCCCAGTCAATCAGCCGATGCTTGGCACGCAGTTCGTCTGGTAGCCATTCGCCCTCGGTCAGCTTGGCGCGTTCAACTGCTTGTGAGAGCAGCGCTTGAAGCTGATGGGATGGCAACTGGTCGGTACTCGGATACAACGGAACGAGCCGCTGATGATCGAATGCCGCCTCGTCAATTGCAGCGGTGGCGAGACCGATAACGTCGACCGACGGCGCCGATAACTGGACGTCTCCACGAAACCGTTCGACTTTGCCACTGAACGCTGCAGTCGTCCCGACCGGCAAACCACGTTCTCGCCACGGCTGGTTGAAAAACGTTGCCAGGAACCGCTGCCCTGACGGTTGTTCGACAATTGCTGTTCGAAGGTCAAGCCGCCTGCCGGCCCGTGTGTTCGTCCGTTTCTGCTGCCAGTCAACAACGGAACCCACCAGAGTTGCGGGCTGGCCGACAACGGTGGACTCAACGTCGGTGACCGCACCTGCATCGTGATACCGGCGCGGATAGTGCTCGAGCAGGTCGCGCACCGTCACGATGCCAAAGTGATCCTGGAGCTGACGCGCTTTGGCTGCACCCACGCCCGCAAGTGCGGTGACAGGTTCGTCAAGCTGGACGTGCGTCATTCGAGACCGATCCAGCATTGCCAGCCGACATCACCGGCGTCGATCACGTCTAGCTCTGCTGTCGGGTGGCGAGAAGCGACTGCCCGCCCAAGGCGCGAGCGATGACGTGCATCGACCTCGCTCGACCACATGATTGTCACCACCTCGGCGCGCGCATCGCCGAGTGCGTCTAGTCCTTGCTCAATCGCGTCGTCAAGGTCTGCTGCGACTGCGATCACCTCGCCGACGCTGTTGACCACCATGGGCTGGCCGCACGCCACTGGGCCAAAGGGCGTGTCTGCCGACCGCACAGCACCGACGATTTCGATCGCGCTGACGCCACCGGCGGCCGCTTCCATCTCTGCCCGGACGACATCGAATTCGAGATGCGGGTCGAAAACCGACAACGCTGCCAGCACGCCGAGCGGAGTTGTCGCAGCGACGACCTCGACCTCGAACCCTTCGTCGCTGGCGATGCTGGCGGCATGATGTGCGGCTGCCACCGCATTGCGATGTCCGGGCAAAACGACGACCCGACGCGCTCCCGTCGTGCGGATCGCATCGGCAAACTGTGCGACCGATGGAAGCGCGCCGGATCCTCCGCTGATGATGTACGCGCCGGTGTCACATACGACCTGAGCCAGCAGACTTCCCGGCAGCAGGGCGACTGCGCCAATATGACTATGCAGTGCTTGACGCTGCGCGATGTGCTCCTCGAACGCGACAACATTGATTTCGCTGACGGTGCCGATGCTTGCGCCGACTGCCAACACGTCATCAACGACATCAGTATGCACATGAATGTTGAGCATGTCCCCGGCAGCGACAACCGCGACCGAATCCCCGAGTCCTTCCAGCGCCCCGCGCACCTGATCGACGCTCGCATCCGGTGCCGTCAAGACGTATTGGACTTCGAATGCGCCGCTGGTCGTCGCAAGCTCATCGTGGCGATCGAACACCCGCGGATGGTCGAGCTTGACGGTCAGCACCTCGCCTGCGATGACGGCATGTACCGCTGCCAGTACCACTTCGAATCCGCGCGCGCCGGCGTCTACGACACCCGCGTGACGAAGCACGTCGAGTTGCTCCGGTGTCCGCTCGACAGCAACCGACGTCGCATCGCATGCGACGCGTGACACGGACTCAATGGGCTGCATCGCCGCCTCGGCAGCCTCTGCGGCCGCAGCCGCAGCCGCAGCCACGGCCGTCAACATCGTGCCTTCGACAGGATCAGCGACAGCGCGGTATGCCAGATCGCGAGCACGCCCCAACGCATGCGCGTAGTCGGTACCCGAGACGATGTCGCCGTCGGCAAGCGGCTCGACGATGCCACGCAGGATTTGACTGATAATGACACCAGAGTTGCCACGCGCACCCCGAACCAGCGCTCGCACAACATCGTTGACGACTGACGCAGATCCTGCACTGCCAGGGGTCAATCTGCCATCGCCCGCATGTGCCGCCGGCCGGGCCGCATGGATCGTAAGCGACATGTTGGTGCCGGTATCGCCGTCAGGCACAGGGAAGACATTCAGTTCGTCGATGACGCCGCGTCGCTGTTCGATCGCGGTCGCGACACCGTCGAACAGCTCACCCAATTGACGAATCGACAAGCCGCGCCTAGCCACCGCTGGTACGCGGCCGTTCGAGCGCTGCTGATCCACCACGGTCACCTCGCATCGGCCACCCGCCGGTCGGCAACGTAGTTGAGCTTGCGGCAGACGAGCGTGACAACATAGTGGCATCGCCGGCACGATATGCGGCGACCGCGTCACGCTGCTACGCTTGCTCCCAAGTTTGTTCGCGTCCTGCTCGTATATCTTCGCATGTCACCGCCACTTGCGCTCAAGCGCAGCACGCTGCCAAGACATGCGCAACCGTCAGCAAAGGTTTGTCATGGCTTCCACCTGCGCCTTATGCAACAAGAAGCCCTGGTTTGGCAAGCAGGTCTCGCATTCGCATCGTCGCTCGCCAAAGCGCTGGAGCCCAAATATTCAGCGCGTCAAGGCGTACGTCGACGGACGGACGGTCCGCCTTGACGTGTGCACGTCGTGCCTGAAAGCTGGCAAGGTGCAACGTCCTCCAGTCAAAGCCTGAGCAACGCCCGGCTGCAGTCCCGATCCCGGTGCTCGCGTGCAGTCCGTAACCCAGTGCTCGCGACATCACGGCTGGGCAGGCGCACTTGTCGTGTTCACCGGCGAGTTTCGCGTTCCTTCGGGTTCGCACTTCATCGCGTCGTCGAGCAGTCGGTGAAC
>JBBDVU010000029.1:0-9240 GCA_040903225.1 Nitriliruptoraceae bacterium
ACTCATCGACGCACTGTTTCGCCGCACCTTCGGCCGGGCCGCGTTCGACACCGACTAGCGGTGAGATATCAACAGCGTGCCGGATCCGCGGGCAACATCGGTCACGCTTCGCCATTAGTGTTTTTGTCGATGTGGGGTATCGATTGGGCATCAATGAGCTGACGATCCGTGAGTGTGATCGTCATTTGGCGAACGTCGTTACTGACATGTCCGGTACAAACACCATTGACCTGGGGCCATGCAGGTTCGTCGATACCTACGGGATGGTTTCGATTCTCTGTCTCGCAGCAGACTTGGCGGGAAACGCCTGCAGTTCCGTCGCTGTGCGCTGGCCGAGAGATATCAGCTGCCGGCGGTACATGGCACGCATGGACCTGCCAGCCCGCCTTGAGGAACTTGGTGTAAACATCGGCCACATCGAGCCAGCGTCTAGCCACAACCCACGTGGGAATCTTGTGGAGTGCCGCCGCATCAGAACCGTTGAAGATAGCGACGAACTCGTAGACATGGTCGATGAACGACTGCGCGCTAACGGTTGGCCCTCGACTGTAATCCTCGACATCAGTGAGTGGATGCAGGAAATTGCCGACAACCGCGAGAAATATGCAGGCGCTCCTGGGTACCTATGCGCCCAAGAATTTTCTCACATCGGTCGTATGCAGTTCACCATCGGTGACGCTGGCGTCGGCATCCCCCGCAACATCCCTGCGAGCGACGACTGCACCTCGATCCAGCTTGCCATGCAAGAAGGCCGAACGTCGTCCGGTGACCCGCACCGCGGTATTGGCTTTACGCACATGAGGACTTACGCTCAGCGTATTGGCGGAAGACTTCATGTACGCAGCGGTGCCGGTGCCGTTACAGTTGACCCTGCACAGGGAACTGAACAGCCATTGCGCTGCGCGCCGCTCCAAGGGACAATCGTCTGCGCAGATATTCCCGTTGGGAACTGGTGACTGGAGGGAGATGGTGGTGACAGCCCAAATAATCAGGCTGGACACTCCGGCTCGCGTCAGTAGCCGAAGCCGCGCCCAGCAGTTGTTTGAGACGGTTCCTGCAGACCTCAGCGCACGCCATCTGATCGTGGACTTGGCGGGTCATGAGAGCGCGCCACCGTCGTTTCTGGACGAAGTGGTACGGATCGCCCTCAGCGATAGGTGCGCCGCGCAAGTTGACTTCGTGAACGTGGCACCACGCCTCGCCGCCTATATCGAGCAATCAGCGCGTCGCCGTGGCGTGGATAACCGATGCATCATTGATCGACGTGGCTGAGCGCGTTCCCAAATTCGTCAACAGCTGGCAGTCGCGCAATCACACTCCGGAGAATGCGGGCCGTCACGTCGCGCACCGCCTTCGTTTCCCGGGTTGAGGCGCAGGTTACGTAGGGTTGATCAGGCCACGGCGTGCTAGTGATACCCAGCGACGCTGACCAATCACCAGATGGTCGAGTACTTCGATGCCGACGATGCTGCCGGCGCTGACAAGCCGGCGGGTGACTGATTCGTCGTCGTTGGACGGCGTCGGGTCACCGGACGGATGGTTGTGTGCCAGCACGATCGCTGCGGCGTTGGCGAGCAGCGCATCACGGAACACTTCACGTGGCGACATGAAGGTGTGGTCGAGCGAGCCGACACTGATCGTGGCGATGCGCACCAGTCGATGTTTGGTGTCGAGCAGTGCCGCTGCACAGTGTTCACGGTCAGCTCCGACGAAGTGGGGCGCAAGCACTTTGGCCGCCAGATCTGGTGAGGTGATTGCCTCGCCAGACGGGTTGACGGGGCGAAACCGCTGGCAGATCGCGCAGCTACAGTCCAGATCGATGGCGCCAAAGCTCGCCGACGCACCTCGGCTCGCCGACGCATCTGCGCTCGCCGACGTCCTGGCGACGTTGAACCGTTCCGCTTCCCGGTCAAGGATGGTCGCTGGCGGTGTTTGCCGTGCGATGTCTGGCGATTGGTGGCTCACAGCTTCCCCGTGTGTCGTGTGCGCGCACTATGCCGCACACCACACGTTCGGTGGCCACCAGCTTGCTACAGGTTGGGGAAGAAGATCCCCAGTTCGCGCTGCGCGCTTTCCGGCGAATCGGAACCGTGGACCAGATTTTCACCGATGATGGTCGCGAAATCGCCACGAATCGAACCCGGCGTCGCCTCGATCGGGTTGGTCGCTCCCATCAGGTTGCGCATCCCCGCGATGGCTTCGTTGCCCGCGACACACATGGCCACAAGCGGCCCGGAGGTGATGAAATCAACGAGTTCACCGAAAAACGGGCGTTCGACATGTTCGGCGTAATGTTCCTCGGCGGTGGCACGCTCCAGTGTCCGCAGTTCGAGCGCGTCGATCTGGTAGCCCTTGCGTTCGATCCGGGCGATGATTTCGCCCACGAGTCCACGACGGACACCATCGGGCTTGACCAGGATCAGGGTGCGTTCACTCATGCGTCGTCCTCGCTGTACAGCTCGTCGTCAGTGATGTAGTCGGGCAAAGGTTGGATCAGTTCGTCGCCGGTGTCGCCGGTGTCGCCGGTGTCTTCATCGTCGGGCTGCCAGATCACCGCATCGTCGTCCGCGGAGACCACCAGTGGCAGGTACAGGTCGCGGGCCGCACCGGCCGAGTACAGCGACCCGGTGACGAGGATTCCGTCGCCCGGTCGCGCCACGGCCTGGGCCATGTCGCAGGCCTGTTTGATGTCGGCAGCCTGTTCGATGACGACGCCGGTGTTGCCCCAAACCGCAAGTGCGGCGTCGTACATGACCTGCGCGCTGGCACCTCGCTCAGACGGTGCGGCGGCAGCGATCACATGCGATGCCAACGGCTGGTAGGCCGAGACGATTCCGTCGATGTCTTTGTCGTCGAGGCACGCTACCACCAGGATCAGGTCGCGAAAGCCGAACGAGGCGTCGAGTGCGGCCGCTGCCGCCCGGGCACCGTGCGGGTTGTGGGCCCCGTCGATGATGATGGTCGGGTCGCGATGGATGACTTCGAGCCGACCGGGCACGGTGACGGCCGCAAAGCCGTGGCGGATCACGTCGTCGTCCATGCTGGCAAACGATGATTCGGTCAGTGCCGCGAATGATGCCAGCGCCAGTGCGGCGTTGCTGCGTTGATGACCGCCATACAACGGCACAACGATGTCGTCGATGATCCGGTCGCCGACCCGCAAGGTCAGCAGCTGTCCGCCGACCGCAACCTGGTGGTCAACGACAGCGAAATCGCTGCCTTCCCGCCAGATGGTCGCGCCGACCTCATCAATCGCACGGTCGATGACCGCGGCAACGTCGTCGGGCTGTGCGGCCGACACCACCCGGCTGCCGGCTTTGATGATCCCCGATTTCTCGACGGCAACTTCGGCTGGGGTGCTGCCCAGTTCACGATGGTCGATGTCGATGGGTGCCAACACCGCAACGTCGCCGCGCACGACGTTGGTGGCATCCCACTTCCCGCCCATGCCAACTTCGATGATCCCGACGTCGACCGGCGCGTCCGCGAACCACCAGAACGCCATGGCCGTGAGCAGCTCGAAGAAGGTGACCATGTCCGCGTCGTCGCCGTGGCTGGCACGCGCCTGCTCGTCAACCAGGTCGGCGAGCGGTGCCACGTCGTCGTAGATGACGGCGAACTGTCGTTCGGTGATGTACTGGCCAGCGACGGTGAGCCGTTCGCGCACCGTCTGCAGATGCGGCGAGGTGTACGTGCCGGCCGAGATGCCGGCGGCGTTGCACAACGACGCGGCCATCCGCACGGTTGAGCCTTTGCCGTTGGTGCCGGTGACGTGCACCGTCGGGTAGGCCAACTGCGGGTCGCCAAGCAGTCCGGTCAGCGCGGTGATGCGTGACAGGTCGGGGACCATCCGTCCCGGACCTCGGTGATACAGGACAGCAGCAGCCTGTTCGAATGTGCTGGGATGTGGCACGGATGCACCTGAGGTTGACGCGTACGCCAAATCTATCTGGGCAGGCGCAGCTAGCTTGCCGCTGCCCGTACCTGTCGCGCCGCCCGTTTGTCTTCGAACCGGGTCGCTTTGGCGTCGAGTTGGTCGAGAAACGCCGCCAGTTCGTTGCGCCGTCGCTCGGCCGTGTCGTCGAGTCCTTCGAGTCCGAACACGTTCCAGTGACGCAGCAGTGGCCACACGATGTCGTCGTGGTGGATCCGCAGATCGTAGATGCCGGCGTTGGCGATCTGCGCCGACTTGGTGAGAAAGTTGCGCATGCCGGCACCCGGCATTTCGAACCCGATGACTTCATCGACGATGGCTTCGACCGCCGCTGACGGGTCGACGTGCATCGCGGCGGACATCATGTCGCGGTAGAACCGCATGTGCAGGTTTTCGTCTTTGGCGATGCGCGCCATAATCCGGTCGGCCACCGGGTCTTGCGAGTACCTGCCGGTGTTGCGATGGCTCACACGCGTGGCCAGTTCCTGGAACGCGACGTACGCCATGCCGGTCAGCGCGCCTTTGTTGTCGCGGTCGTAGCCGCCCATCACCTGGTTCATGCGGGCACGTTCGAGTTCGTACGGATCGATGGCGCGGGTGACGACCAGATAGTCGCGCAGCACGATCGAGTGACGGCCTTCTTCGGCGGTCCAGCGGTGCACCCAGTTGATCCACGCACCGTCGCCTTTGGCGAACATATCGTAGATTTCGCGGTGGTAGCTGGGCAGGTTATCTTCGGTCATCAGGTTGACTTCGAAGGCAATCTGGGCGACGCCGGTCAGCCGTGACTGGTCCGGGGTCCACGGGTCGGTGTCGAAGTCCCGGCCCATCGAGTACGGGATGTAGTCGTGCGGGAACCACTCGTCAGCAATCTTTTCGTGGGCGCGTAACTGCTCATCTGCGACGGGTTCCAGTTCAGCGAGCAATTCACGATCGGACAGCCTGCGGTTTGGCACGCAACTCCCTTCCAACTTCGGTTTGCAACGTCGTTCAACGATGCTACGCAAGCGTAACTTACGGTTCCGTAATTGTCGCCCCGACCCTCGATATGGCATCCCTGGACACCTGAAACACCGGGCAAATGCGCGGGTTGTGCACGTGTGCGCACGCAAAGCGTGACATAACCGGACGGGTGCGGGTCTTGTCCGTTGCCATACCATCTGCGCTGCTGCCTGACCCCGAACCTTGGGCCGGCGGCGAATAGCTTCATCCAACATCTGCATCGTCGCCACAGCCGAGTCAGAAGGAACGGGATGGGCAAGTTCGCAGTGGTAACCCGCACCCATGAGCGACACCCATGGCTGGCCGGCACCGTGCTGTACGTGGTCAGCGCGATGCTCTGGATTGTGGTTAGCGACTTGTGGCTGTTCGCCACTGACCGGGGGCCACGCTGGTCGATCGCCAAAGGCGCAACGTTCGTCATGATCACCGCAACGTTGCTCGCAGCGGTGTTGCGTGCCGGTCACCGCAGGCGTGTGCACGCCGCGTCGCAACTGGCTGAACGCCAGGCCGAGATTGCGCTGATCGGCACCTCCGTCAGTGACGTGTTCTACCGATTCGACCTGGTGCCGACACCACGATTTGCCTATGTCAGCGACGCTGTTGAGCGGCTGGTGGGTTACACACCACAGGATCATTACGACGATCCTGATCTTGGCCAGAAGATCATCCACCCGGACGACGGGCAGCAGCTCGACAACCCCACCGAGCTGACCGGCGTGTCGCGACTGCGGTGGCGTCACCGTGACGGACGCACCTTGTGGTGCGAGCAAAACAACCAGCTGCTCATGCGCGACGGTCAACCGGTCGCAATCGTCGGTGTCACCCGTGATGTCACCGCTGACGCGATGCACCAGCTGCAGCATGATGCGCTCGACGAGTTCAATCATGACGTGTTTGTTCGCCAAACGCCGATCGATGCCGCACTCAACACGCTGGTCGACTCGCTGGTCGCCGGCATCGACGCGGCGTCGGTGACGTGCACGACCTCGGTACGGCTCGCTAACTGCACCGGTCACGACTACGTGTCGCAGGCCTCAGGCAATGCCCAAGCAGCGCCGGAGATCGCCGCCACCACTGGGGCGACCACGGTCACGATCGTGCCCAGCGCCGCGACCCCGGCACGCGACCTGATGGTCGAACTGACCAAGTATGTCGCCACACGGCTCGATGAAACCCATTTGGCGTTGCATCGTGAATTGCACCTTGAGCGTTTGCGGATCGCCTTGGATGCCACGGCAGCGGCGGTGCTTGTCACCGACGTCGACGGCACCATCGAGTGGGTCAACCGGGCGTTCACCGACACCACCGGCTACGGGCCAGCCGAGGTGATCGGCAATACGCCACGAATCCTTGCCAGCGGCAAACAGGATGCAAAATTCTACGAGCAGCTGTGGGAGACCATCACTGCCGGGAAAACCTTCGCCGGGACCGTGGTTGATCGCCGCAAAGACGGCACGCTCTACACCGCTTCGTTGACCATCGACCCGATCGCCGACCACACCGGCGCAATCGTCGGGTTCGTTGGCGTGCAGCGCGACATCACCGAAGAGCTGGAACTGCGCGAACAGCTGCGGCAAGCCGAGCTGGAACTGTTCGAGGAACGCAGCGCGATCGAGGAGGACCGCGCCACGTTGGTGCAAACGGTGTCGCACGAACTCCGGACACCGCTGACAATCATCACCGGAGCTGCAAAGACGCTCAGCTACACCCATCCGGACGATGCCACCCGGACAAAACTGCTGGCAGCGCTGGATCGCTCCACCGAACTGGTGCTCGACCGTCTGTCGGTGCTGCTGGCTGCAACCGATCAAGCCGACCAGGCGCCCGTCCACACCACTGCCGGACAGCTTGTCGGCGGCGCGCTCATCGGGTTACGCAGTCGGCATGACCTCAGCCGCGTGCAGATCGCCGGCGATCAGCCGTGGTTTGGCCGAGCGCGGCTCGCCAAAGCCCTGCTGCTACCGCTGCTTGATAACGCGCTCAAGTACTCGCCTGACGGCTTTGCGGTCCGAGTGGTCGTCGAGGCGGACCGCCCGGCGCTGACCATCACGATCAGTGACACCGGCGGTGGCATCCCAGCAGTTGTGCTGCGCCAGCAAACCGAACCATTCCATCAAGGGGATTCGTCGAGCACGCGGCAGCACGGCGGGCTTGGCCTGGGCTTGTATGCCGCGCATCGTATTGCGCAGCGGCTGGACGCCACGATCGAGTTTGCCACTGGCGCGGCCGGCACTGTCGTGACCGTGTCGATCCCACGTATCGACGAGGACCCAGGCGAAACCCGATCGCTGACCGCGAGCTTGCCGGATCCGTCCACGGCTCATGGCAGGAGCTGAATCCGCCGCGCCGCGAAACCACAGCTTCGGCGCTTTCGGCCGCCGGTCAGTCTGATAGGGCCTGTAGCGTTGTGAGCTGTGCCACGACCTGCTGACGGTGATGTTCCAGCTGCGCGTGCCGCTCCCGTTCGCGCGCCACAACGTCGGCTGGCGCCCGTTGAACAAACGAATCGTTGGCGAGTTTTCCAGCAACTTTGGCGATGTCGGTGTCGATCCGGTCGCGTTCTTTTTCCAGCCGGGCGCATTCGGCATCGACGTCGATCAGTCCGGCAAGGTCGACTTGCAGCTGCCCGGCCGCAAACACGATGGTGGACGCGCCGGCAGTCTCGACAACCGCGTCGACCGGGGTGATGGCAGACAGGTTGGCGAGCGAACAGACCAGGTCTGCGTGGGTGTCCAGCAGCGACTGCTGGTTTGAAGCAACGCGAACATCGAACTTGGCTGACGGCGCGATGCTGTTTTGGGACCGGAACCGGTTGATCTGGGTAACCAGGTCCTGGATGACCGCAAAGTCGGCTTCGGCTTGCGCATCTGCGGCACCAAACGCTTCAGTTGGCCATTCGGCGACCATCAACGAGTCGCGTCCTCCGGCCGCGCCGGTCAGATGTCGCCACAGCGTTTCGGTCAAAAATGGCATGAACGGGTGCAGCAGCCGCAGCACCCGGTCAAGCACATTGGCGAGGACGTGCCGTGCGACGGCAGCCGCGTCGGCATCGTCACCGTAGATCCGCACTTTGACGGCTTCGAGATACCAGTCAGCCAGCTCGTCCCAGATGAAGTGGTACAGCCCGCGGGCGACCACCGGCCAGTCGTAGGCGTCGTAGCCGGTGTCGACGTCATGGTGCACCTGGGTGAGCCGGGAAATGATCCAGCGGTCTTCTAGCGCCAGACCGGATGTCGGCAACGCGCCTGGGGTGGTGCCGTCAAGGTTGGCGAGCGCGAACCGGCCGGCGTTCCACAGTTTGTTGGCGAACCGTTTGGCGCCTTCGACCCATTCGGCCGCCATCGGCACGTCGGTGCCAGGTCCGGCTGAGCGCAGCAGCGCAAACCGGGTGGCGTCGGCCCCGTAGGTGTGGATCAGATCAAGCGGGTCGATGACGTTGCCGAACGACTTCGACATTTTCTTGCCGTGCTCGTCGCGTACCAGCCCGTGGTTGTGGACGACCGCGAACGGGACCTGACCGGTGAACCACAGGCTGATCATCAGCATGCGTGACACCCAGAAGGTGTTGATGTCGTAGCCGGTGACCAGTGTGGAGGTCGGAAACCAGGTGGCCAGTTCCGGTGTTTCGTCGGGCCAGCCGAATACGCTGAATGGCCACAGTTGTGACGAGAACCAGGTGTCAAGGACGTCGTCGTCTTGCACCCAGCCGTCGTCGGTGACGTCGTCGCGGGTTACGCGAATCTCGCCGTCGCCGCCGTACCACGCCGGGATGCGGTGGCCCCACCAGATCTGGCGGGAGATGCACCAGTCGTGCAGGTTGTCGAGCCATTCCAGGAACGCTTTGGTGCTCGATTCGGGCACAAACACCACGTCACGGTTGCGTACGGCCTCCGCAGCTTTTTCGGCCAGTGGACGCATCGACACGAACCACTGGTCGGACAGGCGCGGCTCGACCACGGTGTTGCACCGTGAGCAGTGCCCGATGGCGTGTTCGTGGTGTTCGACGCCGATGAGCAGTCCAGCGTCCGCCAGCGCGTCAACAACCGCGTCGCGGGCTTCGAAGCGGTCCATGCCGGCAAACGCGGCCCCAACCACGTCGGTGGTCACCGCCGTGTCGTCGAAAATGTCGATGATGTCGAGGTCGTGGCGTTGCGCGATCGCGTAGTCGTTGGGGTCGTGTGCCGGGGTGATCTTCACGGCACCGGAACCGAATTCGGGGTCGACATAGTCGTCGGCGATGATGGTGAACGTGCGGTCCTGGAACGGGTGGCGGACCTGTCGGCCGATCACGTCGCGGTAACGGT
>JBBDVU010000030.1:0-8286 GCA_040903225.1 Nitriliruptoraceae bacterium
TCACGTGTCCTGTTCGCCAGGCAGGCTCCCGGTCGCACGCCTGGCCGCCGCCCATGCGGCGCTTGATGCGACCGGGCCGGACGCGACGGCATAACGGCAGTTGCCTGCGTCAGCAAGACGTGCGCGGCGCGACGCCGCACACGTCTTGTTTTCTCTTCCGGACAGCAGGCACTTGACGCTGAGCCGGTGCGCCGATACTTTAGTTGAAGCATCAAGTAAATGTGCGGAGGAAACTATGGGCCTCATGCCCGCGCTCTACCTCAGCCACGGAGCCCCGACACTCGTCGACGACGCCCTGTGGCCGACGCAGCTGTCGAACTTGGCCGACAGCTTGCCGCGACCGTCAGCGATTCTTGTCGTTTCCGCGCACTGGGAAGCCGCACCACTGATGCTCGGCGCAACCGAAACCGTGCCACTGGTGTACGACTTCGGTGGCTTCCCCCAGAAGTACTACCAGGTGCGCTATCCCGCACCGGGCGCTGTCGAACTGGCCCAACAAGTCGCAGCACTCATGCCCGATAGCGAGCACGTGGTCCAGACGGCCCGCGGGCTTGACCATGGGGCCTATGTACCGCTGACCGTGATGTATCCCGACGCGTCAGTCCCCGTCTTGCAGATGTCGCTGCCGACACTCGAACCGGACCGGTTGCTCGAACTTGGGCGACGGCTGCAACCGTTGCGCGAGCAGAACGTATTGATCATCGGCTCGGGGTTCACGACGCATGGGTTGCCCTTCTTGAGTCGTGAGCACTGGGTGTCTCCCCAGGCTGCCCCGCCAGAATGGTCGGTCGAATTCGACCAGTGGGCACAGCAGTTACTCAACGACGGCGACGTCGACGGGCTGACCGCGTTCCGCGAACGCGCTCCCGGAATGCCATACGCGCATCCAACGGTCGAGCATTTCGCACCGATGTTCGTGACGCTTGGCGCATCAACCGATCCCGAGCAGCCACCGTCCCAGGTAATCGATGGCTATTGGATGGGACTTGCGAAACGTTCGTTCCAGGTCAATTGACGGTGGGGAATAGACTGTCATCATGCCGATCTACGAATATCGCTGTCGCGCCTGTGGCGCGACCACCGAGAAGCTGCGGTCCATGACGGACGCCGACCTCGACGTGCCGTGTGCCTGTGGGACTGCTGACACCGTGCGCCTGCCGTCATTGCCGATGCGACCGGCTGCCCAAACCGGCGAACTGCCGATGGCCACCGGTGGCGGCTGCTGCGGCGGTGGCTGCGGCTGTGCGGGTTGAACGCATCTGACCGTTTCGGTGCGTTGCGGCGCCCCGAGTTCATCTCCCTGCTGGCGTTGTCCATGGCGCTGGGCGCGCTGGGCATCGACATCATGCTGCCTGGCCTCGGTGCAATCCGCAGTGAGCTAGGCCTTGCGCCAGACGCGACCGCGGTCAGCGGCCTCGTCACGAGCTACCTCGTTGGCATGGCATTCGGGTCCCTGTTCTTCGGTCCACTTTCAGACAGATTCGGCCGCAAACCCACCCTGTTCATCGGCTTCGCGATCTATTTCGTCGGGGCGGCCGCAGCGACCTTCGGCGTATCGCTGACGCTGCTGTTGGCGAGCAGGTTCGTCTGGGGATTCGGATCTGCCGGCGCCCGCGTGGTCGCAATCGCCGCCATCCGCGACACGCACACTGGCGAGGAAATGTCACGCGCCATGTCGTTCATCATGGCCGTGTTCGTCCTCGTTCCCATCGGCGCCCCGCTTTTGGGCGGTGGGATATTGACGGTTGCATCGTGGCGCTGGATCTTCGGCGTGTGCGTCGCCGCGGTGGTCCTCATGGCGCTATGGGCTACGCGACTCCCGGAGACGCATGCGCCACAGCACCGGATGGAACTGTCGCTTCGCCGAGTCGGTATCGCCGCGCGCTTCATCATCCACGACCGACAGGCAGTCGGGTACACGATCGCCATGACAATGCTGTACGGGGCGTTCCTGTCGTACCTGGCAAGTTCTGAACTGATCGTCTCAGACGCGTTCGGGCGCCGTGCGCTGTTCCCGGTGGTGTTCGCCAGCCTTGCTGCTGTCATGGGATCGGCCATGCTGGCCAACGCACGCTTGGTACGCGCGTTCGGTACCGCCCGCGTAGCTGTCATCACGATGCGCATCTATGTCGTGCTGGCCGTCGGCCTGGTTTTGGTGGCGCTCGCTTACAGCCAGCGCCCACCGTTTTGGCTGTTCCTGGTTGGAACGGGCGCCGTGTTGGTGACACACGCCATTCTGATCCCAAATTTCAACGCGTTGGCGATGACCAATATGGCACCGGTGGCCGGCACAGCCGCCTCGGTGATCGCCGCAACCCACGTCGCGCTCGGTGCAGGACTCGGCGCCATCGTCGACCGCGCATACCAGGGGACCGTCATGCCGTTGTGGGTCGGCTTCGCCGGCTACGGCATCGTCGCACTGATCGTCAGTCGTGCAACTGGGAAAATACACTCGGTGTCAGCTAGGTCCTGAGACATTCGGAGCGTATGCTTTGCACCCATAAACTCGACCGTGATCTCACCTTTCCGATAGGTCGACTGTTCATAGTTCACAGATAGCTGGAGTCAACACTGCGATACCCCACAATCATTCAGGGCGGCATGGGCGTCGGTGTGTCAAGCTGGCGGCTTGCCAACACCGTCGCGCGCACCGGCAATCTCGGGGTGGTTTCCGGCACCGCGGTCGCGGTCACGATCGCTCGGACGTTAGGCCTGGGCGACCCTGGTGGCCATATTCGTCGCGCCCTCGACGCGTTTCCGATTCCTGCAGTCGCCGAGCGGGTCTACGAGCGCTTCTTCGGAACGGCTGATTCGCGACCGGGTGATCGCTTCAAGTCGATCGGCCGCCCGTCCCTCGACCCATCTGATCAGTCAGCCGAACTCACGGTCGCGGCGAATTTCGTCGAAGTCTTCCTGGCAAAAGAAGGCCACAACGGTCCGGTTGGGATCAACTTTCTAGAAAAGATCCAGCTTCCGACGCTGCCGTCGTTGTACGGCGCGATGCTGGCCAACGTTGACTACGTGCTCATGGGTGCTGGAGTTCCTGCGCGGATACCCGCGACGATCGATGCGCTGACTCAACACAGCAAAGTTGCACTACCCGTCGACGTGGTCGGCGCCGACAAGGGCGAGACGTTCGAGAGCGAGTTTGACCCCGCGCGACTGTTTGACGGCGAGATCATCAGTCCAATTGACCGGCCGCTGTTCCTGGCGATCGTTTCATCGGCGACACTCGCGCGCTACCTGGCGACAAATTCGAACGGCAGCCCCGATGGATTCGTCGTCGAGTATCCGGTGGCGGGCGGACACAACGCACCACCACGCGGAAAGATGCAGCTTGATGACCAAGGTGAGCCGATCTACGGATCACGCGATGCGGTCGATCTCGATGCCATCGCTGCACTCGGCCTGCCGTTCTGGTTGGCCGGCGGCTACGCCGATCCCGATCGCCTGGCTGACGCGCAGCAGGCCGGCGCTGTTGGCGTGCAGGTCGGAACGGCGTTTGCGTTCTGCCGTGAATCTGGTCTTGCGGATGAGCTGAAATCGCAGGTCATCGATGCGGCCCGTCGGGGACAGTTGCGGGTGCGCACCGACCCGAAGGCGTCGCCTACGGGCTATCCATTCAAACTGCTCGAAGTCGACGGGACCCTGGCCCGGACTGAGGTATACAACCAGCGCGTCCGTCGCTGCGACCTTGGATACCTGCGTGAGATGTACAAGCGGGACGACGGTCGTGCCGGCTACCGCTGCCCGGCCGAACCCGTCGACGACTACCTGCGCAAAGGCGGCGACGTCGCGCGCACCGAAGGTTCACAGTGCCTGTGCAACGGTCTGATGACCGACATCGGGCTCGGCCAGGTGCGCAACAACAACTATGCCGAACCGGCGCTGCTGACTGCGGGCGATGACGCCGTACACGTTGCACGGCTGCTGCCCGAAGGAAGTGATTCCTACGGCGCACTCGACGTGCTGTCGCACATCTTGGGCCGTGACATGAGCGCCGAAGCCGGCCCATCGCGGCGACCGCCGAGGTCTCGCCCAGCTGATTAGTACAGCGGCTGACTACTGCGTCACGTCATCGGTGAGTGTCGGCTGCCCGAAAAACGGGATCCGCTCGAAGTCGAGGTCGTACTGCTTGATCGCTTCTGGCAGGACCGACGCATCAATCGCGTCGAGCTTGACCAGTTCCGCCAGCACGCAGTATGCGATCGAGTGCGCATCTATCCGATGGAAGCGCCGCAACGCATCGCGCGTGTCCGAACGACCGAAGCCGTCCGTGCCGAGCACGGCGAACGGCCCAGGCACCCAATCAGCAATCTGGAACGGCGTCGCCCGCATCCAGTCGCTGACAGCCACGAATGGGCCTTGTGCGTCCTTGAGAATGCGCGTGACCATGGGCACACGCTTGTCTTTGCCTGGGTTCGTCCGGTTCCACGACTCGGCGGCGAAGCCGTTGCGCAGCAGCCGGTTCCATCCGGGAGCTGACCAAACGTCGGCAGCGACGTCCCAGTCGTCTGCAAGCAACTCCTGGGCGCGCAAGGCCTCGTTGATGATCGTGCCCGACGCCATGATCTGCGCGGGGTGTGAACCACCTTCCGCATGTTTGAACAGGTACAGCCCGTCGATGATCTGTTCGTTGTCCACATGTTCTGGCATCTCCGGCTGCACCACCGGCTCGTTGTAGACGGTCAAGTAGAAGATGACATCCTCGCCGCCTTCAATGCGATCGTCGCTGTACATCCGCTTGAGGCCATGCTCGACAAGGACAGCGATTTCATACGCAAACGACGGGTCATACGCTTCGATCCCTGGGTTTGACTGGGCAATCAGAAGCGAATGGCGATCCTGATGCTGCAGCCCCTCGCCATTGAGCGTAGTTCCACCCGCGGTTGCGCCGACCATGAATCCGCGGCTGCGCTGATCGGCGGCTGACCAGATCGAATCGGCTGTGCGTTGGAACCCAAACATCGAATAGAAGATGTAGAGCGGGATCATCGGCTCGCCGTGGGTGGCATAGCTCGTTCCGGCAGCGTGGAACGACGCGACCGAACCCGCCTCAGTGATGCCTTCGTGGATGATCTGACCGTCGGTAGCGGTCTTGTATGACAGCAGCAATTCCTGGTCGACGGGTTCGTACGTCTGCCCGAGGTGGTCGTAGATCTTGGCGGTGGGAAACCACGAATCCATCCCGAACGTGCGCGCTTCGTCGGGCACGATCGGCACGATCCGGTTGCCAAACTCCTTGGTGCGCAACAGATCCTTGAACAGCCTCACGAGCGCCATGGTCGTGGCGACCGGCTGGTTTCCTGACCCGGCTTTCAACGGCGCGAATGCGTCGGGCTCGGGAAGCGCAGGCTTGGTGAACGAAACACGGCGATCCGGAAGGAATCCGCCAAGTTCCTTGCGTCGCTCCAACAGGTACTGCAGTTCTTCCGAATCGTCGCCGGGCCGCACGTACGGTGGAAGGTCGCCTTCGAGATCCTTATCGGCGATGTCGATGTCCAGACGGTCACGGAAGGTCTTGAGCGCGTTCGACGACAGTTTCTTCATCTGATGTACGGCGTTGCGCGCTTCAAAGTCGGGGCCAAGCGTCCAGCCTTTGACGGTCTGCGCAAGAATCACCGTCGGCGCGCCGGCAGTTTCGACTGCTGCGGTGAACGCCGCAAAGACCTTTCGATAGTCGTGCCCACCGCGGGATAGCTTGCCGAGTGCGTCATCGGGGTAGTCGGCGACCAATTCCTTGAGTCGGGGATCGGCGCCAAAGAAGTGGTCGCGCACATATGCCCCACCTTTTGCGACGTACGTCTGCATCTGCCCGTCGGGCACTTCGTTCATTCGGTTGACGAGCGCACCCTCGACATCACGCGCGAGCAGGTCGTCCCACTCGCGACCCCAGATGACTTTGACGACGTTCCAGCCTGCTCCGCGAAACACGCCTTCGAGTTCCTGAATGATCTTCCCGTTCCCGCGGACAGGACCATCAAGTTGCTGCAGGTTGCAGTTGACCACGAATGTCAAGTTGTCCAGGCCTTCGCGGGAGGCCACTGGCAGCGCGCCGATGAACTCCGGCTCGGCAGTTTCACCGTCGCCGCCGAAAAACCAGACCCGTTGCTGCGAGGTGTCCTTTATGCCCCGATGGTGCAGATAGCGATTGAACCGAGCCTGATACACCGCATTCAGCGGACCCAGTCCCATCGACACCGTAGGGAACTCCCAGAACTTCGGCATCAACCGTGGGTGGGGGTAGGACGACAATCCCCCGGGCGTAACTTCAGACCGGAACCGATCGAGCTGTGATTCGTCGAGCCGGCCTTCAACGTATGCGCGCGCATAGATCCCCGGCGAAGCGTGGCCCTGGAAGAACACCTGGTCTCCGCCACCAGGGTGGTCCTTCCCCCGGAAGAAGTGGTTGAAACCAACCTCGTAGAGCGACGCGGCCGAAGCGTACGAACCAATGTGACCACCGGTTTCACGTTCGATATTGGTGCGGTGAACCATCACGGCGGCGTTCCAACGAATGTGGTGCCGAATTCGGCGTTCGATGTCTTCGTCGCCCGGAAACTCCGGTTCATGTTCGGTCGAGATTGTGTTGACGTAGTCGGTCGTCGTCAGTGACGGCAGTCCAATGTTGCGTTGACGCGCGCGTTCCAGCAGTTTTAGTAGCAGGAAACGCCCGCGCGTTTGCCCTCGATCATCGATCACGGCGTCAAACGATTGCAGCCACTCGGTGGTCTCGGCGGTGTCGGTATCGGGGTAGGGAGCAGGCACACCGTCGGTGATCACGGGAAGGTCCGCTACCTGCGGATCATCAGACGAATTGGACACAGCATGTTCCTCCGGATGGCAGATCTAACGGTAACCGTTCGGCCGGGTCAACGGAATTTTCGACGGGGTACCGTGGCGCTATGAATAACACACGACCTCGTCACCGGTTGGCAGCGTTGGTCGCTGGCGCCCTCGTTTCGGTTGCGGCAACGCTTGGGTGCTCGGCCGTAACCGAGCGGGTCGACGATGCACGCGACGCTGTTTCGTCAGTGACTGAACGGGCGCGCTTCTGCCTGTCTGTGGTGCAGGCAGTGACGGCACTGGACGACCAGCCGTCGCCCCAAGAAGCAGCAGCTGCGCTCGAAGACGTGATGAAACGAGCTCCGGACGAGATCGCCGATCTGCTCGCGGGACTCGACGACGAGTTACGGGCGGCCGCTGACGGCGATTTCGAAGCGCTACGAGACGCGAACGTCGTCGAGACGCTGCGTGACGTGCAGCAACGGACCACCGAGATGTGTGACCCGCGCGGTTAGTTTGCGTGTTGCATGATCCAGCGGTGGCTCCACTGCTTGCGCACATCGAGGTAGATCGTTGCGGCCGCTGACGTATCACCACGGTCGAGCGCCTGGATGATCTCCCACAATCGGGCACCGGTATCGTCGGCACGGAGTTCATCCGCCTCGAACAGTTCCGCGACGTCGCCGTAATCCAATTCCACAAACGCTTCGTCGGCAAACGCCTGTAGCCACTGGACCAACGATGCGGCTCCGCGCGCGAGGTCATCGGTGTCGTGTCCGGCGCGATCAAGCACCCGGCTGACATGCTCAAGGCGGCGGCAGCTCAACTGGACTTGTGTGATGTAGATCACACGAACATGATCCCCTTCAAGATGGTCGCGGACGCGGCGATCGCGAGGAGCAAATGCGAGAAACCAGTGGAACGGGACGACCCACGATTCATCGAGGACGTGCGGAGGGCGGCTGGCTACAGCGATGGTCTGCTCGGCCCACCTGCGTCGCTGGGGAGTGACGAACACCTCAGCAAGTTGGTCTGGGACCGTTTCGAGGAACGCGATCACTCCAGTCGCTGCGCGCAGGCCAATCTCGACAGGACACACAAACCAACGATCCTGCTGGCGACGGACCAGCGCGACGTCGTCGTCGACATGGCCAGCCCCGCCGAGCAGCGCAGCTGCCGCTGCGCGTTCGAACCCCTGATAGTCGCGTCGGGTGAGCCCCGAAGCCGCACCCACATAGCGTTCCCAATGGGCTCGCTCGGCACCTTCGAACGTGTCAACGGGACTGAACACGCGGAGTTGGGCTCGGGGTGCATGCATAGGGAAACGGTAGTGCTATGTGACCGTCACTGCCGCCGAGTCCGGCGTTACGATCAAACCACACCCAAAAGGATACGCGCGTGAACGTGGAATCCCACCGATTGAAGGACCACGAACAGATCACCTTCGTCCACGAACCAGATACCGGCCTGGCCTGCATCATTGCGATCCATTCGACGAGA
>JBBDVU010000031.1:0-43391 GCA_040903225.1 Nitriliruptoraceae bacterium
CGGCTCAAGCCGATCGAGCGCCGCACGTTTCTGCGGTACAGCCTGATCGGGGCGACCAGCGCCGGTCTCGGCGGCTTCGGGCTGTCCGCGCTGGGCTTCATGTGGCCCCGCCTGGGCGACGGCCTGTTCGGCGAAGTGCCGCTGGGAGACGCCACGTCGCTTGTCTCCGAGATCACCTCGATGCGCACGCCGATCCGAGTGCCGGCCGGCGGAGTCTCGATCATTGTTTGGGATCCGTCGAGCAGCAGGGCGATGGCGGCGTACGGAGATGATCACCAGGCGATCATCAGCGATGACGTGGCATTGATGGCGATCAACACCCAGTCGTGTCCACATCTGGGCTGTGCCGTGCCCTGGTGCCAGACCTCGCAGTGGTTCGAGTGTCCCTGCCATGGGTCGCGCTACAACCGGTACGGCGAGTGGACCGATGGACCCGCGCCGCGCGGGTTGGACCGCTACTCGTCGTTCATCGACGATAGTGGCCAGTTTGTGGTCGACTTAGGCAACGCCCTGACCGGTCCTGCGCGTACCGCCAACGTCCTCGAGCAATCGCCCGAGGGCCCGAACTGCGTCGACGCTTGAGCCTTGGAGCACCTGATGCCTGACCTGTTCGTGCTAGTGGAGAGTGCCGGTAGCGGCTCGGCCGTGCCGATCATCATCCTTCTGGCGGCCCTCGTTGCGTTCGGAATCGCCTACTTCATCGTTGGTCCGGGTCGACGCTCGGGACCACGCCGTCGCGCCGACATCCCGTTGGGTATGCGGCCGGCGCATTCCGATGAGGAACTCGAAGGCCCGGCCATGGAACGCGCGATGGCGTGGGGCGTCGCCCTCGCTGTCTTCGCGTCGTTGTTCTTGCCGCTGTACTGGCTGATCGAGCCGGGCCGCATCGACAATGCGGTCGAGACGCAGTACCAGCAGGACGTTGCCAACGGTCGGGCGGAATACCAGAACGCCTGCGCGGCATGTCACGGTGTCAACCTCGAAGGTGGATCGGCGCCGCATCCTGATCCTGATATCGAGGCACCATGGCCCGCGCCAACACTTGACAATATCGTTGCGCGCTACCAGGACTCCGAGGTGGTCACCGACGTCCGTGAGTTCATTTGGCTGACACTCGTACACGGGCGGCCTGGCACTCCCATGCAGGGATTCAGCACGGCCAGCGGCGGCGTGTACAGCGACCATCAGCTCAATACGATCATCGCCTACATCTTGTCGGTGCAGACCGGTGAAGTGCCCGAGATCGACGTTCAGGCGTTCGTCGGCCAGTCCGGCGACGACCTGTTCAGTGCGAATTGCGCGCGTTGTCACGGTGTCGACGCTCAGGGTTACGTCGGGCCGCAGCTGACGAACGTGTTCGAACGTTACGGCTGGACGCCCGGCGACGACGAGTCCGAGGCGCGCGCCCGTGCGGTGGTGCGGGGAGTCATCACGAATGGCCGGGGCATTCCTGGCAAGGCGCCGATGCCCGCGTTCGATCAGTCACTCCCATCTGGCGCGATCGAGTCGATTGTTGACCACTTGGCGTCGCTACAAGAGACCGGTGGGCCCCGCTTCGGCCAGATCGGTGGGCCTCCGGCCGCCGCTCAGGAGGCATCGTGATCATGGATGTTTTGTCCACGTTGAACGTGTTCGTCGCGGTTGAAGCGGCGATTCCGGCCGATCATCCTGCTGCGCGGCTTGCTGTGCCACTTGGCATCGTGTTTTTCGTCGGCTCGATCTATCTGCTGTTGTGGTCGAATTACGGTGCCAAGAAGTCCGCGGCAATTACCGGTGTCGCCTGGTTCGGCTTCTCATTCATGATCGGTTTGTTCTGGTGGCTCGGGGCACCGGGTATTCCGGCTGGCTTGGGTATCTCGCATTTGCCAGGTCAAGGCAACGATCACTACAACCCGGGCTGGTACGCATTCGAAGCTGGTTCCGAACGCGCCGCGTACTTCCCAAGTATCAACAACATCGACGATTTCCGGCCAATCACGGAGTATCTGGGAGTTTCCGTGCAGGACGAAGACGAAACGTTCTCCGACCCCAAGTTCGCTGACCTGTCTGGTGCCGTCTCGCAAGCCAGCGACCGGATGCGCGACCTATTTCTGCCGATTGACGCCAACGGGATCGCGCAGATCGGCTCGGAACGGCGGCAACAGTTCGAGGCCGATGCGGCTGCAAACCAGCCGGCTGAAGCCGTGCGGCGCGCGCAGCCGTTTTACACGGCACGGGCCGTTGGCGAGCCACGAATCATCGACGATGCGGCAACGGGGCTGCGAGTGGTTGTAAACGAGTTCCAGGCCTTCGCAACCTTCCTTGACGCCAATGCGGTTGCGCTGGAACCCGTGCCAGTGGGACCGAGTGAATCGCGGTTTGCGTTCTACGACCCAGGTCAGAACGCGTTTCCTTCTGCGCTCTGGACGGTAGTGTCACTGGTGTTGTTCCTCCTGAGCCTGTGGTGGCTCGACGCCAGCGAACAGCGCGAGAAGCGCATGGCGATGGATGCGGTTGAGGAACCTGAGGACTTGGCGGTACCGATCGCCCAGTAGGCCGTCCAGCGACATCAACGCGAACGAGTGCGGGTGGGCCTATGGCGGCGCAATCCGGTGCTTGGTTCTGCTTCGATTCGCGTCCGTTGGCGAGGTCAGGCACCATCGCAGCTGCCAGCTTGAGGTTGGTGCGTTGCCGCAGCGAATCCAGTGGTTGCGATCCAGCGTGAAGCTTCAGATGTGTCATGGTCGTACGGATCATGCTGATTCAGCTTTGACAGAGGATGCCGTGAGACGGCTAGCGCTCCTGCTCTCGCTCGTGTTCCTGGCTGCATGTGCCAGCGGCACCGGCAACGCGGCTGACTGTGACCGGATCGCCGGTGTCCGACCGGGTCTGTGCCCGATACCAGCAGACGAACGGCGTGTCGCACCCATCGACGAACTGGAGGCGCTGACCACCCAAGGATTGGGGGGTTCGCTGTCACTAGAAGACTTCCGTGGACGTGTCGTAGTCTTGAACTTCTGGGCATCGTGGTGCGGACCATGCCGGGTCGAACAGCCGGACCTCAACGATGCGCACGACATGTTGCCAGCTGATGCCGTTGCGTTCCTCGGCGTCAATATCGAAGATTCGGTCGCCAACGCCGCCGCTCACCTGCGGGAATACGGCGTTGAGTATCCGTCGGTTTACGACCCGGCGAACCGTTATGCATCCCGATTCGAAGGCGTCGGGCCGAGGACGATTCCCTCGACCATCTTCATTGACCGGCACGGACGCGTTGCTGCCCGGATCTTTGGCATCGTTTCGACCGGTGAGCTGGTGGGGATGGCCGACGCAATCGCGAACGAGGCCTGACGATGGCCGAGACCATTCAGGCAGTCATCTTCGACGGAAACTTTCTGGTCGCAGCTGCGATTGCGTTCGCGGCAGGTTTCGTGTCGTTCGCATCACCGTGTGTGCTGCCGTTGGTGCCGGGCTATCTGTCGTACATGACCGGCTTATCGGGCCAGGACCTTGCGACCGGCGGGGTGCGTGCCACCGGGCGCGTACTGGCCGGTTCCGTGCTGTTTGTGATCGGATTCGCGATCCCGTTCGTGATGCTGGGATTCGCAGCTGGCCTCGTCAGCACGATGTTCTATTCCACGACGGTGCGAATCATCATGGGCTCGCTGGTTGCCGTGCTCGGCCTGCTACTCGCGTTTGGTCAGATGACCCGTGAATACCGTTTCGTCCGGCGTGCCCCGACCGGTGGTGTCGCGACCGCGCCGGTGCTCGGCTTCGTATTCGGTGTCGGTTGGACGCCATGCTTGGGCCCGGCAGCAGGCGCCATCCTGACACTGTCCGCTTCGGTTACCGGCGGCGTGTCGGGTCGGGGCGCTGCTCTAGGATTTGTCTATGCGATGGGTCTGGGGCTGCCCTTCATCGCGTTCGGGGTGATGTTCCGCCGTTTGTCTTCGTTGCTCGACGTCCTCAAACGCAACGCGTTGCTGCTGCAGCGGCTTGGCGGCGGGCTGCTCACTATCGTTGGCATCAGCATTGCTACCGGCTTGTGGGATCGCCTGATGTTCCTGCTGCGCCCGCTGATCCAGGGATTTGAGGTGCCGATCTGAGTTCGCCGCCGACCGATCCGGGGCATCTGCGTGATCGTTTCGACGAGTCCGCGCCTCCACCGCTCGCCAACCCTCGCATTCGTCGCACCCACACGCGGCCAGGGCTCGCGGGGTTTGTCGGCGATTCTGTGGCAATGGGTTGGCGCTGGCTGACACGCATGAAAACCGCGCTTGGCATGCTCGCCGTGCTGGCGCTCATGACCGCGGTCGCGACTGCGATCCCGCAGGCTCCAAACGTTCCCGGAACCGTCGACGCGTGGCTGGCAGGCGAGCAAGGTCCTGGGTCAGCTGTTGCCGCGGCCCTGCACGCGATTGGCGCGTTTGACGTCTATGGTTCGCCAGCGTTTCTGGCGTTGCTGCTTGCGCTGTTCCTGAGTTTGACCGCCTGCCTGATTCCGCGCATCAAGGCTTGGGTGATCCTTGTACGCCGCAGTCGGCCGCCGATCATGCGCGAATTGCCACATGACGCCGTCCGCATCCACACCCGACAAGACGCAGCCACAACCGCAAACGTGCTGCGTGACCTGCTTGGTACCCGGCGCTGGCGGTTGCGCGTCGATCAGTCCGGCCAGCCGACGCCTGCTGACGTGGCCTCACGGGTGGCGGGCGACACCGGTGTCTCGATCGAGGCGCGGAGCGACGCCCTGGTGGTGAATCTTGCGGGCGAGAAGGGGTTGTGGTCGCGAGAAGGCGGCAGCATTCTGTTCCACCTGAGCTTCTATGTGCTGCTGGCTGCCATCGTGTTTGGCCAACTCCTTACGTTCGAAGGCCAGCGTGGTGTCATCGAAGGCGAACCGGGGTTCGCTGACACCGAAGTCTCCTATTGGGCGTACCGTCCTGGCCGCTGGTTTAGCGGAGCCGATCATGCCGGCTGGCAGCTCGATCTCGATGCGTTCCACATCGACTGGATTCGCGATCCGCATGCACCCGGTGCCGGCCAGCCAACCAAGTTTCGTTCGGATGTGACGATAACGATGCCCGACGGCGATATGTTCGTCGCGGATGTCGAAGGCAATCGCCCACTGGTCATCGATGGGGTGAAGATCCATCAGCTGGACTGGGGATATGCGCCGTGGGTCGAGATTGAGGTCGACGGTGACCTTGTGTATGCGTCGTTTATCACTACGGTCGCCTCAGACGACGGTGCATTCCGTGGCGCAGCAAAAGCGCCTGCCGCTACGCCAGACGTCGGGCTCGAGCTGGAACTGTTCCCATTTTCGCCGGACGGTGACGACGGGCTACCCCGGCTCACCGGTGCGCCGTGGGATGACGCACCGTTGCTGATTTTCCACCAGTGGCGGGGTGACTTGCAGCTGGGTCGGACGCAGCAGTTGATTACTGAACTGGACACCAACCTGCTGGAGCCAGAAGGCTTCGGGTTCATGCGGCCCGGCGACGAGGTTGAACTCAACGGCGTGGTCGTCCGATTCACGGAGCTTCGGCGATGGGTGGGCTTTCAGGTCAGCTATCGGCCGCAGATCCCATGGCTGCTGTTCGGCTCGGCATTGCTTATTGCCGGCCTCGTGACCGCTCTCTACGCGTACCGGCGACGTGTCTGGATGCGTGTCGAATCTGACCCGTCGACAGGGCGTACCATCGTTTCGGTGTATGGCCGGGCCTTTCAACGGCCCGAAAAGTTCGAGGTCGATTTCGGGGCACTGATCGATGAAATGTGCCAGACGGTCGACGGAGTCCGTAGCGATAGCGCGGCTGGCATCACCGCCGCTGAGCGCGCGAAAGAAGGTGCGTCATGACGCAGATCCAGCTCGCTGAATGGTCGCGGGTCCTGTATTCACCGACGACGATTCTGTTGTATTTCGCGGCAGCGTTTGTCTACCTGTATGCGTTGACGACCACGGTTGGTCGAGTCAAGGACCGCGTGCGGGGTCGCCGTGCGCAACAGGCAGCGGGTGTGGTGACGGTGCTTGGCCTGACCGCTCACATCGCGCACGAAATCTTTCGCGGCTTGGCACAAGATCGACTGCCACTGGGAAACATGTTCGAAGTCACGTCCTTGATGGCACTGGTCGGTGTCGGTGCAGGTGTCGGCTACCTGCAGTTTGTACGGAAACGCCCTGAACTCAACGGCTTCGTGTTGCTCGCTGGTGGCTTGCTGGTGGCGTTCGCAGGGCTGATGTATGCCGAGCCGGGGCCCTTGATGCCGATCTTGGACACGTGGTGGCGACCGTTCCATGTTTCGTTGCTCGTCGCTGCGATGGGCATATTCGCGGCCGGGTTCGTCTTCCACGGGCTGTATCTGCTGAGTGAGCGGGCTGAGCAGGTTCGATTGGTGATGACGGAATCATCCGCCGGCGCCGCGACGACGACGGCCACGGCAACCGTGTCCGGCGCCATTGTTGCGCCACAAGTACGGATACCGCGCGATGCCGCGCGAGATGCGACGACAGCGGCTGGTACGCCAGGTGAGCCAGATGCGCCGACGATTGCTGACCCGAGCGTTCGGTCGGCGATGCGGCAAGCTACCTCGCCGTTCAAGCTGGGCATCGGCATGTTCCTGGGGACGGCCACCGTGTCCTGGGTCTTCATTGTCGCCGGCGATACGACCGCGGTGGGCGTCGGCCGGTTTCTCGGCATCAATATTGCGATGGTTGCGGCCGCGTTGATTGCCTGGTGGTTCACACCGTTTCTGCCGTCGGCACAGACACTCGACGGGCTGGCACACCGGACGATTGCGTTTGCGTTCGTCATGTGGACCGTGGGCACAATCGCTGGAGCGATGTGGGCCGAACAGAGCTGGGGTCGATTCTGGGGGTGGGACCCCAAGGAGACCGGCGCGTTTCTGACCTGGGTCGTCTACGCCGGCTACCTGCATGGGCGCGCTACTCGCGGCGTCAGAGGTCGGCTGGCAGCCTGGATCGGCATCGGCGCGTTCGTCGTCCTGATGGGAACCTATCTGATCGCCAACTATGTCATCGTTGGGCTGCATTCCTACGCCGGCCTGTGACTACTGGCTCAGTGTCTGCTGGTGGCCAGCGTTTCCAGCGCCTGGCGGTCAGGTTTCCCCAGTCCGGTTGTGGGAATGGCATCGACGAACAGCAATCGCTTTGGCGAATGCCCGCGAGGAAGTGCGGCGCGCACATGCGTCAAGAGGGCGTCCGGGTCGATCTCACGATTTGACACGACGAACGCAACGATGGCGTAGCCCCAGCGCCGGTCAGGGACACCGATCACGGCAGCGTCGGTGACGCCTGGATAGGAACGCACCGCTTGTGCGATCGGCGACGCGGGAATGTTCTCACCGCCCGACACGATGATGTCGTCGGCACGTCCGTGTACGCGCAGCCGTCCTTGGTCGTCGAGCTCGCCGAGATCGTTGCTGGTGAACCAGCCGTTGCACGACCCGGGACTCGATCCCTGGCCGCTGTCAAGATAACCCGAGAACATCATCGGACCAGCAATAGCGATCCGGCCGTTACGTTCGATGCGTACCTTGGCCTGGCCGATGGGTACGCCGTCGTAGACGCACCCACCGCAGGTTTCGGTCATGCCATACGAGGTGACGACCCGGGGTCCGGCAGCATGCAAGCCAACAATCGTCTGGGCGCTGGCCGGGCCGCCACCCAGCAGGATTGTTGTCCATGGCAGCCATTCGGGTTGCCGCGCGAGGACCTGTTCCGCCTGGGTCGGCACGAGCGAAATGTGGGTCGCCTGCGATGCGGTGATGGCCGCCGGATCATCAGCAGGCAGGTATTCCGGTTCGGTGCCGCTCCGCCAGCTGCGTAGCAGCACCTGAATGCCGGCGACGTGGTGCAGGGGAAGGGCAAGAGCGAACCGGTCTCCGTGCGCTGCCGCTAGGTATTCGACGCTGGCGCGGGTGGATGCTGCAAGTGCCGCATGCGTCAACATCACCCCTTTCGGGGCTCCGGTGGAACCCGACGTTGTCACGACTAGCGCACAGTCGGAAACCAGGCGCTTGTGGCTTGCTGGCCCGTCCGCATCCGGGCCGTCACCGTCGCGACAGAGATCGAGTACACCGGTCTCATCAACGAGGTCATCGGGCCAAAGCGCCGACACCAAATCCTGCGCAGGTCGGGCTGCTGCAGGTATCTGACTGGATGACCAGGGCAAGGGAAGAACGGCATCACCTGTTTCCCAGACACGCCGCAGGTGGGCACCGAACGCCTCGTTTGGCACATGGAGTGCAACCAGGCGGCGGGTCATACGCATCCTCACTCGTGGTTGGTGCAGGTCTTGGCGGTAGCGTATGGCCGCAACGGGCGTGCCAGCATGCATCGCGCTGTCCGTCGCAAATACGCTGCCACTTGCGGCCAGGAGCCTGCACGATGTCCCAACAGCCAGCGGTTTCTGCACTGTTCGAACGAGATCGATGGGAGCCGGTCGTTGGGTTCCACGACCTCAACGACATCACCTATCACCGCGCAGTCGATCAACCCACAGTGCGAATTGCGTTCGATCGGCCGGAAGTTCGCAACGCGTTCCGGCCCCAGACGGTCGATGAGTTGTACCGGGCGCTCGACCACGCACGCATGACACCCGACGTCGGGTGCGTACTGCTCACCGGCAACGGCCCTTCACCGCGTGACGGCGGTTGGGCGTTTTGCTCAGGCGGTGACCAGCGGATTCGTGGACGCGACGGCTACCAGTACGACGACGGCGCCGATGCCTCGTCTGCGCAGCTTGGTCGGCTGCACATTCTCGAAGTGCAGCGGCTCATCCGATTTATGCCCAAAGTGGTCATCTGCGTCGTTCCAGGATGGGCTGCCGGCGGTGGCCACTCACTGCACGTCGTGTGCGATTTGACTATCGCAAGCCGCCAGCACGCCCGCTTCAAGCAGACAGACCTCGACGTGGCCTCGTTCGATGGAGGCTTCGGCTCCGCGTATCTTGCCAAGCAGGTCGGTCAGAAGTTCGCGCGGGAGATCTTCTTCCTCGGTGACGAATACACGGCAGATGACGCGTTCAGGATGGGCATGGTCAATGCGGTAGTTGACCACGACGATCTCGAGCACGTCGCGATCGAATGGGCGCGCAAGGTCAACGGGAAGTCGCCCACCGCAACCCGAATGCTGAAGTTTGCCATGAACGCGGTCGACGACGGTCTCGTCGGGCAGCAGGTGTTCGCCGGCGAAGCGACACGCCTTGCGTACATGACCGATGAAGCAGTTGAGGGTCGAGACGCGTTCCTCCAGAAACGCAATCCCGATTGGTCATCGTTTCCTTACCACTTCTAGGCGATCGACGGCGGACAACCGGCCGAGACTTGGTCGGTCCAACTGCTGAGCGAGGCATGCATGCACTGGGTGATCGAAGCGGCTAGGCCACGCACATTGCCGGCAGCGATTGCGCCAGTGGTCGTTGGAACGGCGGCGGCATACCGTCCGGTTGTTGACACCGACTGGATCCGCTGTGTGCTCGCCCTCGTCGTCGCACTCGGCTTGCAGATCGCTGTCAATTACGCCAACGATTTGTTCGACGGAGTAAAAGGGGTCGACACACCTGACCGGGTGGGGCCACGTCGGGCCGTCGCGGCGGGCTTGGCGTCGCCACGGGCAATGGCGGCCGCAACGATCGCGGCCATTCTCGCGAGCGCTTCAGCCGGTGTGGTGCTTGCCGTGCAGGTCGGTTGGGAGCTGCTGATCGTCGGTGCGCTGGCCATCGTGGCGGCACTTGGCTATTCAGGCGGTCGCCGGCCGTATGCATCGAAAGGCCTGGGCGAAGTCAGCGTTTTCGTCTTTTTCGGCCTGGTTGCGACCGTTGGTTCGCAGTACGTACAGGATGCACAGATACGCCCGCTGGCAGTTGTCGCGGCGGTACCGATCGGATTGCTCGCCGTAGCGCTGTTGCTGGTCAACAACATTCGCGACATCCCGACTGATGCTGTCGCGAGCAAACGGACGTTGGCGGTCAGGCTGGGTGACGGCCGGTCGCGACGAGTGTTTCAGGTGCTCATCTTGAGTTCGGTGGTCTGGCTGGCGCCGATCAGTGCCGCGACGGCGTCGCTGTGGCCGCTGCTTGGGCTAGCAGCGGCGCCGATCGGCTGGCGTGCAGTGAGCATCGTTGGCGACGGTGCGGCGGGGAAAAACTTGATAGCAGCACTTGAAGCAACGGCGCGGTTCCAACTGCTGTACGCCTTGCTGCTGGCGATAGGAGTCGTGCTATAGCACGACAGTCAGGACACGATGAGCGACAACTTCAGGTTCGCACTCGATGCCGACGCCATCACACGCGTGGTGCCGTTTGTGTTGCCACTGAAGCTGCGGTTTCGACAGGTCACCTCACGCGCAGGCGTGTTGGTGGAAGGCCCGGAAGGATGGGGCGAATTTTCGCCGTTCCCGGACTATGGACCGGGCTATGCCGCACGCTGGTATGCGGCTGCTGTCGATGCAGCCACGCGCCCGCTGCCCGCACCGTTGCGGGACTCGGTTCCGGTCAACACCACCGTTCCCGCAGTCGATCCTGATGTGGCGTATGGCTTGGTGTTGCAGTCACAATGCCGGACGGCCAAGGTGAAGGTTGGTGAGCCGGGCCAGGACCTGTCGCAAGATGTCGCCCGGGTACGCGCTGTACGTGCGGCGTTCGATGCGGCCGGTGTTGCCGATGCCCGCATCCGCGTCGACGCGAACGGCGCCTGGGATGTCGAGACCGCGGTGATGGCAATCGCGCGACTGGTGCGAGCTGCGAGAGGGCTCGAGTACGTCGAACAACCGTGCGCATCGATTCCAGAACTCGCGCAGGTTCGACGTCGCAGCGCTGTGCCGATCGCGGCCGACGAGTCGATCCGCACCTCCGAGGATCCGGTGAAGGTCCGTGACGCCGAGGCGGCCGACATCATCGTCATCAAGGCGCAGCCGCTGTATGGGGTCAACGCCGCGCTGGAGATCATCGCCAGCGTTGGCCTGCCAGCCGTCATTTCTTCGGCCGTCGAATCGTCGGTTGGTCTCGCATTAGGTGTGGCGCTCGCCGCTGCCGTACCGGAGCTGCGGTATGACTGCGGGCTGGGTACCGCGTCGTTGCTTGCCCGCGACGTGACCACGACGCCGCTGCTACCGGTGGATGGACACCTGCCGGTGGGTCGCGTCGTGCCGGATGGTGCGCTCGAAGAGGTCACGCCGCATGAGCCCGAAGCAACGCAACTGCTTGAGCGGTTTTATGCTGCGCAGCGTGCATACTCGGGATGATGGGCGACCATGTGGCGGTGACTGCGGCGAATCCCTCTATTGCGTGTGCAATGGTCGTTGCCGATGAACTCACGCGCAACGGCGTGCGCGAGGTCATTGTTGCCCCCGGTTCGCGGTCGACGGCGCTGGCGATTGCTGTGCACGACAACGATGCACTCAATGTGCATGTTCACCCCGATGAACGCTCCGCTGGATTCGTCGCACTGGGGATCGCCAGGCAGACTGGGCGGCCAGCAGCGGTTATCACGACCAGCGGTTCGGCTGTAGCCAACCTTCATCCGGCGGTCGTGGAAGCGGACAGCGGCCAGGTGCCGTTGTTGTTGCTGACTGCCGACCGCCCGCCTGAACTGCGTCACACGGGCGCGAGTCAGACGATCGATCAGGCCGGTCTGTTCGGTAACGCGACGCGATGGGCCGTCGACATTGCGGTCGCTGAGAACCGCGTTGACGCGGTCGCGATGTGGCGTTCTACGCTCTGTCGCGCGCTGGCTGCTGCCAGCGGCGTGCACGGGTCACCCGGACCCGTTCAGGTCAACATCGGATTTCGTGAACCAACCGTTCCGGTGACCGATGATGGGCGAAGTCCACCGGAATCATTCGACCAGCCGGTCGACGGGCGATCCGGCGGACGGCCATGGATCAGCGTCACATCAGGTCGCTGCCTGCCAGATGCCGAACGTGAGGCGGCTGCGCGGACGCTGGTGCAGCATGCCCGCGGCATCATTGTCGTTGGACAGCTTGCGGCCAGCGTCGCTGAAGCTCAGCGTTCGGCCGTCGCCATCGTGGAACTGGCAGAGGTTCTGCAGTGGCCGGTACTTGCCGAGCCGGGACCGGTGCGGGCACACCCCGCCGATCAGGTGACGATCGGCTTTGGACACCATCTGGCTGCCAGCCGCGCGTTGATGGCGGACCATCGACCCACGTTCGTGCTGCGCGTCGGCAGGATTGGTGTGTCGCCTGCCGTCGAGGCATTCCTGCAATCCGAATCGCTCGCGAACGTCGAGCAGCTGCTCGTCGATCCCTACGCGAGCTGGCACGATCCAAATCGGCAATTGACCGGCGTGCTCGCTGGTGACGTTGCTGCCACCTGCCAGCGCCTGGCACAAGACATTGCGATCATGCCGGAACGGCGTCCCGAGCAAGGCTGGCTCCAGTGGTGGAAGACGGTCGATTCGCGGATCGAAGCGGCACTTGGCGAGCTGGTCGACGACGGCGATCTGACTGAACCCGCAGTCGCCAGAACGTGTTTCCGTGTGCTCGAATCCGGCGATGTCGTGGTCGCCGGTTCGTCGATGCCGATACGCGACATCGACCGGTACACACCGGCCGGCACAGGGGTGGATCTCGTTGCGAACCGCGGCGCATCGGGCATTGACGGCACCGTGTCCACTGCGCTTGGTGTCGCGCTCACTCGAAAGCGAGGCCGCGTCGTCGCGCTTGCGGGCGACCTGACCATGCTGCACGACATGAACGGCTGGCTGCTCTCACCCGCTGATCGCGCAGTGCCAGACATTACGTTTGTGGTGGTTGACAACAACGGTGGCGGCATTTTCTCGTTCTTGCCTCAGGCCAAGTTTGTAGGAGCGTTCGAACGCTTGTTTGGAACTCCGCATGGCCGAAGTTTCAAGCGATACGCCGAGTTTCATGACCTGGCGTATCACCCAGCAACTACTGTTGCTGAACTCGAAGCGGCGTTGCAGCGAACTCGCACGGGTCAGAATCTCATCCACGTGCAGACCGAGCGCACCGCCAACGTCGTCTGGCATCGCGAACTTGACCAGGCCGTCGCAGTCGTCATCGGAGAACTGGCGTCTGGTTAGGGCTCCTGCACCATGTAGCTCGCATTCACGTCAGGCGATGGGTGCGTCGCTGCTGCATCGCTGGGGTTCGGTGTCGCTTACGTGCGTTTCGGCGCACGATGTGGTTGCGTATCCGCACTCATGGACACCGCTGCCGTCAATCCACCGACCGACGGTCGCCGTTGGAGTGCTGCTCTCCTGGTTGTTGGATTGCCGCTGGCGATTGTCGCTGCCAACCTGTCCGAGGTTCCTGGCCTGCGACTGCGGTTCTTGCTCGTCTCTGCAGGAATCGTGGCGGTCATCGTCGGCATGCGGGTCAATCGCCCGGCCAACACCCGCCCGTGGATATTGCTGGTGTCAGGGATGTCAGCAAGTGCGATGGGCGACCTCGTCGTATTGGCTGTTTCGGGTACTGGGTCGGTGGCAGGCAACGTTCCGTTGGACGCCTGGCTGACGTCGGTCGGTGGGGTGTTGCTGCTCGCCGGCATGTTCGACGCGACCCGGGCGGTACGCGGCAGCGAACTTGGCACCACACTTGATGCGATCGTGCTCGCGCTCGCGGCTGGAACCATGCTGTGGCATTTCGGCGTGGTCCGGCAGGCAACCCCTGGTTGGACCGGCAGTGGAACTGAAGTAGCTGGCTCGCTGCAAGTGTTGTTCCTCGTCGGGATCTTTGGACTCCTGGCGCGAACGATTTGGGTCTTGCCGCTGCGCCAGCGCACGTCCGCCGTCCTGCTGACCTTAGGACTCATCGGTGCTCTCGGAGCGTTCCTCACGGGCGCCGTACGCGAAGCTGTGGGCGATGTCACCGCGCACTATGCCGGTTTGCGCGCTGGTCTGGGCGCGGCTGCGAATCTGGCGGCGGGCGCTGCGGCGCTGCATCCGTCGATGCGATCATTGACACAAGGGCAGCGGACCTCGCCGGACCGGTTCTCGGTGGGACGAACGGTGGGACTTGGTGTCGGCCTGCTGGTCCCACCGGCAATCATGGTCTGGTCCATGGCTGTCGACACCGCGGCGAGTGCCGTCACGCTGGTCGCAGCGTGGGCACTGCTCGTGCCAACGGTGCTCGCGCGTCTCCATCTGCTGGCGCGATCTCGTGATGTCGCCCAACTTGAAGCTGGGGCGATTGAACAGCGGATGTCGTCGCTCATGGAGCATGCTGGCGATGCGCTGTTGCTACTGCACCAGACTGGCGATGACAACGAACGCGAGTGGATTATTACCTACGCAAGCAAAGCATCCGCCAGCCAGCTTGGCCGTCACCCCGAATCACTGGTAGACCAGGTCGCCGCGTCGATCTTCATCGACGAAGACCGGCCGGCCTTCTCGGAACTCGTCGCCGAAGCCTCGATGTTCGATCGCGACCAGCTACCTCGCACGAACGACCTGCGTGTGCACCGCAACGCCAAGCGTGCAATCTCAAGTATGCGCGACGCAGGGTCCAACGACGCGGGCGTGGCGTGGGTCGAAGTTGTCGTTGATGCGGTCGATCTCGACCGTGAGGGCGCGCTCGTCGTTGCCATTCGCGACGTTGATGAGCGCAAGCGCGGCGAACTTGCCTGGGTGGAACAAGCGCGGACGGATCCGCTCACCGGCCTGTTGAATCGTCGCGGGATCGACGAGTACATCGAAGAGGCGCTCGCCGACGTCACCAACGATTCCAGCGTTCTCGGCGTTGTTGTTTCAGACCTCGACGGGTTCAAAGAGATCAACGATGCGTACGGTCATGCGGCTGGTGACATCGTCCTCGAAGTGGTCGCGCAACGGCTTCGCAATGCGGTGCGCGAATCGGATGTTGTCGGCCGGCTTGGTGGCGACGAATTCATCGTGGTGTGCAGCAAGGTGTGGTCGGTCGAAGAACTTGACCAGCTTGCGCGCAGACTGCCAGAGATCGTCTCGAAGCCGATCGTCGTCGATGGAGCCGACCCGCACGTGGGCATCAGCATCGGCGTCGCGCTTGCGCGGCCAGGAGTGGATTCGGCTAGCCGGATCATTCGCCGCGCCGATGTGGCGCTGTACCGGGCAAAATCCGAAGGTTCCGGCCTGGTTCGCTGGGCCGAAGGTTTGAGCGAAACCTAGGCTCGATGGGGTCTGACGTGAATGGCGTGCCGGCGGCCAGGCGCAATTTGTATCTCACCCTATTCCTGACGGAGTGAGCCGGGATGGCATCCGGCCGCTGCTCGACTGGCTCCATGCGAACCTCGATGAGCCGCTGACGGTTGACGATGTAGCACGGCTCGCCGCCATGAGCCCCCGGACGCTCGCGCGACGGTTTCGTGACACCACCGGCACGACGCCGATGCGCTGGTTGACGCACCAACGAGTGACACGAGCGCAACAGCTGCTCGAAACGACCGACCTGCCTGTCGAGGCCATCGCGCGTCGGGTCGGTCTTGGAACCGCCACCAACCTGCGGACGCATTTCCGTGCTGAAACGTCAATGTCGCCGGCCGAATATCGCCGTTCCCATCGGGACAGGACACGCCGCTTGGCGAGCTGATCATCGTTTGGTGTCGGTGGGCGCCCAGCGTCATCTGTTGGGTTGCTGTCGTTGCACTTTGCGCAGGCTGTGTCTGAGAAACCGTGTTCGATGGAACGACACGTGTATAGTCGTTGTGCCCAAGGAGTCGCTGGTGATGGGGCGGTTACCGTACTGCGGCGTCTGTGTGCCCACCGGATGGGTTTGATGCAAGTTCAGGCAGAGTGGCCCCAGGCGCGGATCTTCATCCTTGATGATGAGCCAGCTATCCGTGACACGCTGACCCGCATGCTGATGGCGACCGGCTACGAAGCGGTCGAGGTGTTTGCCGCCGCTGACGCTCTGCTCGATGCCTATGGGGTGCAAGCCCCCGATTTGTTGCTACTCGACCTGCAGATGCCTGAGGTCGACGGCATCGAAGTACTCCGTGAGATTGGATCGTTGCCGCACGACGCGCGATCGCCAAGCATCGTCATGACAAGCGCTCGCCGAGCCGAGGACGTTCATCGGACACTCGAACTCGGAGCGGCGGACTTTCTGCATAAGCCGGTCGAAGCTATCGAACTACTCCTGCGGGTCCGCCACCAGTTGCGGGAACGTCGCCTCCGCAAAGACCTGGCTGACCACAACCGCCGACTTGAAGAACTTGCTGTGCAACGTGCCGGCGAGCTCGCGCTGCTGTCACAGGTCCTTGACGACATTCCTGTTGCTGCTGCGGTCCTCGAAGACGATCTGCGACTTCGCTATGCCAATCGGCGGGCACGCGAGCTGTTCGTCGGCAATCAATTTGATCTGGCGGGTTCGCTGCAGCCGCTCGCCACCAGCAGTGAGCATGTCGCTACCAATGCCGGGACCACCGATTCGAATCTGGCGCTACCACCTGGCGAGCGCATCGGTGCCTTCCTCGCTGGTGCAATCTCTGTATCACCACGGACGATGGTCTGCCGGTTGACACGGCAAGGTCTGCCAGATAGGCGGGTCGAGCTAGAAGCTCAGCGTGTTCACGAGGATTTCATTGCTGTCCTAATCCATGACGTCGAGCTTCAGCAGCGAGCACAAGAAGCGCTCCGGCGGGCACTGGAAGTCGAACAACATGCGAACGACGAGTTACGTTCCGTTGAATCGCTTCGCACCAGCTTCCTGACCGCGGTGTCGCATGAGCTGCGGACACCGCTGACGGTCGTGTTGGGACTTGCGGAGTCGCTGGAAACGCACGCCAACAAGCTTGATGGCGGTCAGCGCGCCAGCCTTGTCACTCGCCTGCACCAGAACGCTCGTCGGCTCGCCCGTCTGCTCGATGACTTGCTCGATCTCAACCGCATGGTGGTGGGGCGGCTGGAAGTTGCGTCGACTCGGTGCGACCTGCGTGACCTTGTCGATGGCGCACTGCGCGACATGGATATCGAGCGTCACGAGCTGACGTTCGACGTGCCGTCTGTCGAGGTGGACGTTGCGGCCGGCCAAATTCGGCGTGTCGTCAGCAACCTGGTGCGCAACGCCACCGTTCACACCCCGGCAGGCACACCTATTCGGGTGACGGCGAGTGTGCATGGCACGATGGCGCAGCTGCGGGTCATTGACGAGGGACCCGGCATCGACGACAGTCTGAAAGCGCGCATATTCGAGCCATTCGAACAAGGACCGTCGGCGCCCAGCCATCAGCCAGGAACCGGCATCGGATTGAGTCTGGTTCGCGAATTCGTGCAGTTGCATGGCGGCCGCAGCTGGGTCGAAGATACGCCGGGCGGCGGTGCAACGTTCGTTGTGGAGCTACCTCGGTTCGACAGGGATCCGGATACGCAGGCGAATGGTTGATGTCGGCCCGTTGCGGCTCCGTGGGATTCTGACGGCATTCGTGGTGCCGATGGTTACCTTGGTGGGAGCAACTATCGCGCGACGGAGACGACATGCGCGACATTTTGGACACCGTTCGAGCTTGGCGGCAGCATGACGACGCGGTCGGGCTGGCAACCGTTGTCGATGTGCGGAGAAGTGCGCCCCGTCAGCCGGGTGCGGCAATGGCGGTCAGCGCAGCTGGTGAGGTTATCGGCAGCGTGTCGGGTGGGTGCGTCGAAGGCGCAGTCTTCGACGTTGCGCAACAGGTCATGGCGTCACACCAACCTCAGCTGGTGACCTACGGCATCAGTGACGATGAAGCCATGGCGGTCGGGTTGACGTGCGGCGGTGAGATCGAATTGTTCATCGAGCGGCTTGATAGTCGCAGTCGAGCGCAGATCGATGCAGTCGCCGATGCGATTGCGGCGGAAGCGCCGTTAGCACTTGCAACCGTCATCGCAGGACCGGCCGATATCGCCGCCAAGCTTGCGGTCACTGAAACAGATGTTGTTGGCACGCTCGGCGACGAGGGCTTGGATGCCGCCGTCGGCGACGATGCACGCGGCATGCTTGAACAGGGAGCTACTGCCCAGCGACGATATGGCCGCCATGGTGAGCGGCGTCGCGACGAGGTGACCGTGTTCATCGAGTCGTTCGCGCCACGGCCCCGCATGTACGTGTTCGGTGCCATCGATTTCGCCGCCGCGGTTGCGCGCATCGGCAGCTACCTCGGCTATCACGTCACTGTCTGTGATGCACGCGCCGTGTTCGCTACGCGTAAACGTTTTCCGGAAGCCGATGACGTCGTCGTCGAGTGGCCTCATCGGTTCCTGGCTTCCGCGCCAGTCGACCGGCGAACCACTATTTGTGTGCTCACGCACGACCCCAAGTTCGACGTGCCGGTACTCGAGATCGCGCTGCGTTCTGACGCCAGCTACGTCGGCGCGATGGGTTCACGGCGCACCCACGAAGATCGCATGCAGCGCCTGCGCGAGCAAGGGCTGACAGATCGTGAACTGGCCCGGCTGCACTCACCTATCGGACTCGATCTTGGCGCCCGTACACCAGAAGAGACGGCGGTTTCGATCGCAGCCGAGATCATCCAGAGCCGCTGGGGCGGGCCGGGTCTTCCCCTGCGTGCTACGTCAGGCGCCATCCATCGGCATGCCGATCGCGTTCGGTCAGCCGGCGGCGTTCTATCCGCCTGAGCTGCAGCGAGAATCAACGTTAACTGCTAGACTAACAGTCATGCGACTTGAACTTGGCAAGCGAGCCGACTACGCGATTCGGGCGGCGGTTGATCTCGCGCGTCATCATGCCGATGGGCGTCGCAAAGCCCGGGCAATTGCCGACGAAATGAGCATCCCGACGAGCTATGTGCCGCAGATTCTGGCGGAACTTGTTAGGGCTGGCATTGCGCGATCCGTGGCCGGCCCCGATGGCGGCTATTCGCTGTCGCAACCACCGGTTGACGTGTCGCTGCTCGACGTCCTCCACGCGGTCGATGGCGACGTCGTATCGACGGACTGTGTCCTGCGAGGTGGGCCTTGTCGCTGGGAAGGTGTGTGCGCGGTGCATGTGCCGTGGTCCCGCGCGCAGCATGCGTTGCTGGACGTGCTCGCCTCGACCAGCCTTGCCGACATCGTCAATATTGATCGCCAATTGGACGACGGTTCGTTCGAGCTTCCGCCCGACATCGCGATGCCGTTGAACCCTCCACCGGTGTAACGCAGGCGTCCGTACTTGCGCTACGCGGTGGTGTGGGCGTGTCAGCTCAGACACGTTCGGCTGCCAGCACACACGCAGGATCGTCGGCGAACACGTCGCCAGTCAACGCGAACGCGCGCGACCGAGAGCCGCCGCAGACATCGGCGAAGCCACAGGATCCGCAGGCACCGTGGAGTCGCTTCGGATCGCGCAGCATTCGCATCAGCGGTGCATTCCGGTAGATGTCGAGCAGCGGCTGGCTGCGGACAGACCCTGCAGCGACGGGCAGGAATCCACTTGGATAGACGATGCCGAGGTGGTCGATGAAGACGAAGCCGCGTCCGGCATTGATGTCGAGTGGCGGCCGTGCGGCTGGTCGCGCCGCAACCTCGGAGGTATCGGTCAGCGCTCGTAGTTCGGCGTACAGATGGTGCAGCCGCGATATTGGAGGTCGCGCAATCGCCGACGAGCGCCTGCGGGTCCGTTCGACGGCTATGCGTCGGTAGTGCGGCGCTTCGGTGGTCTTGATGGCGATGCGGCCAGAGACGTCATGCAGCCAGTGCAGAATCGCTTCGGTCTCGTCGGGGTCGGGCGCATCAATGTTGGCGCCGCGTCCGGTCGGTACCAAGAAGAACACACTCCACAGCCACGCCTGTGCGTGTTCGACAAGCTGCAGGATTGCTGGCAGTTCGCGTGCGTTGCTTCGCGTGACGGTCGTGTTGATCTGCAGCCGCAGTCCCGCCTGCCTGACGTCGCGCGCAGCGGTGATTGTGGCGTCGAACACACCGGCGATACCCCGGAACATGTCGTGGGTGGCAGCGACGGCGCCGTCGAGTGACAGGGAAACCGCACGGGCGCCTGCGGCCTTCGCCTGTGCGATCGATTCGGGCGTGAGACGCGCTGTCACCGACGGTGACTGCGCCATGCTCAAACCCCGCTGTGCGCCGTGCGCAAGTAATTCGAAAAGGTCATCGCGTTCGAACGGGTCGCCGCCGGTGAGGACGACCAGCGGCGGGGGTGCGCCGAGGTCAGCGAGTTCGTCGAGCATCGCCATCCCGTCGGCAGTCGAAAGTTCCCGCGGGTGGCGTTGGTCAACGGCGTCGGCCCGACAATGCTGGCACACGAGCTGGCACGCCTTGGTTACCTCCCAGATCACCAGAAATGGTCGTTCGTTGACGTCGTAGCGAACATGCCGGACCGGGATGTCACGCATGCGGGGTCCGATCGCCGAGGTGGTCGATGACCTGAAGCACGGCGCGTTCGGCGCTGCGGAGGCAATTCGCCAGCCCAGGGCCGTCGAACGCTGCCCCGGCGAGAACGACCCCTGGCCGGTGTACGCCGAGGCTGTTGCGAGCTGCCTGGATTCGCTGGCTGTGGCCAATCTCGTTGACGGGAAGGGTGTGGGTCCAGCGGTGCACCGCAACTTGTTCTGGTGTGGCGCGCAGACCGGTGATGGCGGACAACTCGCCATGGAGCCGGTCGGTCACCTCCGCATCGGAAAGATCGTTGGCTCGGGTGTCACCGAACCGACCAGTCGACATCCGAACCAGGAACTGCGGCGGCAGATCGAGGTGCGGCCACTTGGCGCTGAGAAATGTGGCCGACTTCAGCATGCCGCCAAAGTTCGACGGAAGCATGATCCCGGAGGCGTCGAAGGCCGACAGAGATTCGACTGCTGCCTGCGGGTACGCAACGACCACGCACGTGACCGACGACGTCGGACAGCGACCGAGTGTGGTTGGGATGTCGGTGACGTCGGCAAGCATTCGTGCTGCCGATGCCGCGCCTGTTGCGATGACGACGGCGGCGAACGTCTCGGTTGCCGAATGCGGAGTCGACGTCGGGGCACCCGTCGGGCCAACGATCTGGTAGCTGCCACCGGCCGTCTTGACGATTGCCTGTACGGGCTGGCCCAAACGGACGTCAGTGCCACCCGCCAGTTGCTCGATCACCCGTTGCAGACCGGACACTGCCGTGGCGAAACCCGGCACGTCGGCTGCGCTGCCCGGATGCACCGGCGATGGTCGCCGCCGCGATCGCCGCAACGTTGCGGCGAGGACGGACCGGTTCGCTGTGAGCTGATCGACCAACTGGGGTGCGCAGCTGCGTGCCTCCAAACGGAAAATGTCGGCGCCGTGGAGATTGCCCAGCAAGGGATCGACAATGCGCTGTGCCAACTGCCGACCGAACCGTTCGGTAACAAGCTGGCCGACCGACGTTTGATCGGTGATGTGGCTGCGTGTGCGTACGAGTTCGGTCGCCGCCCTGAGCAGGCCCGTGGGCGACAGGATCCGGGATGATGCGACCGGCAGCAGCCGGGTCGGTCCGGCCGGCGTGACGCCATGGGGAAGCCGCCGCAGCGTGACCGCCGGTTGTCCGGCGATTTCGCCAGGAGGTATCCAACCGCTGCTGCCGGTCCCGGTGGGCACGCCGATCCAGGTGCGCAACCGCCGAGCCCGAACGATGTCGTTGGAACACGCGGTGAAAAGTTGCGGCATGCCGGCAGCGGCAAATATGGCTTCGGCCCCGAGTTCGACGGCAACGCCAGCCGTGACGTTGACACTTCGCACCTGGCCACCGATGCGGCCAGATGCCTCGAACACCACCGGGGTGTAGCCGCGATCGGCAAGCAGGGCTGCAGTTGCAATACCGGTGACGCCGGCGCCAATGACCGCGATGCGATGGTCAGGCGCCAGTCCTGGCGTGGATGAACGTTGGTCTACTTGTCCTGGCACGACAGCGGTCTATGACGCTGGGACGAATACGAGTTCCATGCCGGCATCTCGATGTCCTGGCACCGAGCACCAGCCGATCACCGGTTCGCTGATGGGGCCGATGGTTATCGTCGCGGCCCGGCCGGGACGGATCATGCCGCTGTCGACGCTGTCGGTCACCAGGTCGTGCACGATGCCGCCCTCGTTGACCAGTTGCAGCGTCGTCGGCTGAGTCGCCGAGATCGCGACCTCGTCAGGTTCGAACCGGATGTCATCGAGAATGATGACGACGGCGTCATCGGGTGCCTTGCTAGCATCGGGTTCGAGATCGGGTGCGCAGGCGATGATCGCGATACTGAAGGTGGATGCCACGGCCACCTGGGCCGCCGAGCGAAAGCGGAACGATGCCGGGGTTGCCATGTTCATGTTCCTGCCTCGTAGGCGCCTCAAGGTTCGTTGCAGCCGGTCCGGCTTGCCAAGCGTGAATCGAATGTGTAGTGTACCACTAACATTTAGTCCAATGACAAACGTTTATTAATTGCACCACCCGCATGATCGGCTGTTAGATGCCAACTCATCAGCGACACGGTCGGCGCGTGACGTTCGTCCGCCGTCTCGCGGTAGCGACGTCGATCGGGACGCTGGTGCTGATCGCTATGGGTGGTGGGGTCAGGGCAACCGATTCCGGGCTTGCCTGCCCCGACTGGCCGGCCTGCTACGGCATGTGGATTCCGCCAGCGGACTTCAATATGTGGATGGAGCACAGTCATCGGCTGTGGGCGGGTGTGATCGGGATTGCGGTAGCGTTGCTGATGGCGTTGACTTTTGTTGATCGCAAGGCGGCACCCGCGCCATGGCGACTCAGTGCGCTCGCGGGCCTGCTGGTCATCGTACAAGCAGGACTCGGTGCAGTGGTCGTGCTCCTGCATCTGCGTGCCGGCCTGGTGACGTCGCACCTGGGTATGTCGCTTGTCATCGTCGGTGCGCTCATCGCGGTTGCCGTTCGGGCGGGCACCACTACCCCGGATGCAGGCGCCCAATTTGTGGGCACAGCATGGAATGCGCGTACCGTGCGGTTCGGATCGATTGCGGCGGCAGCGGTATTCGTGCAAGCCCTGCTCGGTGGTCAAGCCACCGGCCGTGGCGCTGCCTATGTCTTCAACGCTGTGCCGATCTGGTTGGCGACCGATGCCTGGTCGGGTCACATCCGAGAGATCCTGCACGTGACCCACCGGGCGGGTGGCTATCTGGTCGCTGCCGCCGTCGTCGCATTCGCGGTGCATGCCGCGCGACGCAGTCGCCGTCTGGCGGAGGTTGCCGACGCCTCGGCCAACCGCGCGATCAGCCCGGCGAGTTCGGACAGCATGAGCCTAAAGCGTGCTGCGCGCATCGCCCGGAACACCAGATTCTGGGCAATCATCGCCGCCGGTCTCGTGGTGGTCCAGGTGGGATTAGGGCTTGCCAACGTGTTGACACAGGCTATGGTTCCGGTGGCCGTCGGACACTTGTCAGTCGCAAGCTGGCTGTGGGCAGTGCTGGTGCTGATCGTCGTCCGGGAGCGACACGCGCGGGATCTCGAATATGCATGGGGCGGGATTGAGCTCGGTCCGAACATTGCAGTTCACGGCGGATCTGGTCGTGCCCCGGTTTTGGCATCGTCGTCGGCATCCGAGCCATCGACTTCGGAGGTGACCGTATGAGTGATGTGAACGAACGTCATCCGTGGCAGCAGCGCGCGCTCGACAACATCTGGTTGCTGCTGGCAATCAGTGTCGTCGTGCCGGGTTTGCTGTACCTCGGGTGGGGACTGTGGGAACTAGCTGAGCTTCCAGTGTGGGGCGGAAGGTAGGAGACCGACGTGGACACCGATCACACCACGCACGACGAATCCGCGCACAGCAAGGCGCAGTCGACGTTGCTGCCTCCGCCAGACCGATGGTGGCAACGTCTCGGGCCCGATGAGAGACGCTGGCTCACGATCGCCTTTGTCTGGTGCTTGATCTTGTTCAGTGGCATGTACATCTGGCTCGGTATCGGCGATCAACAGACGCCGATCGAGTCGTATCGTGTGGATCCGGTTGTTTTTGCGGCGGAAGTCCAGGATTTCATCGAAGAGCATCAGGTTGATGAAATCAGCGGTGCGGCGATCGTCGCACCGCCACCCGGTAGTGATGTCTATCTTCAGGCCAACCAGTTCGCGTTCCGGCCGGTGTTGCAACTGCAGCGCGGCGAAACCTATCGATTGCTCGTTTCGTCAACCGACGTGCAGCACGGTTTGTCGCTCCAGCCGGTCAACCTCAATTTCCAAGTCCTGCCCGGGTATCTGTACGTGATTCGCATCACGCCCACAGAAACCGGGGAATTTCCGATCATCTGCAACGAGTTCTGCGGCCTTGGTCATCACGTGATGACCGGGTTGATCGTCGTCGACTAGACCGCGCAGGCGTATCGACGCCGGATATAGGGAGGCAAACACGTGACCGCCATCGCGGAGCCAACGGCATTCCGGACATGTAATGTCACCGGATTTCGGATCCACAAGGACGGCCAGCGCCATGCGCTCGTCAACGCTGTCGCGGCCGTGGTGCTGCTGGCGATCGGCGGCACATGGGCCATATTGATCGCACTGCAGCGCCAGGGCCTACCAATCAGTGAGGACTGGTGGTACCGGCTGCTTGCCAGCCACGGCGCGACCATGCTGCTGTTCTGGATCTTGTTCTTCGAAGTCGCAGCCTTGTACTGGGGCTCGACGATGCTGCTCAATGCGCGAATGCTCGCGTCGAAGCTCGCCTGGGCCAACTTTGCGATGATGGCCCTTGGTGTTGCGCTCGCGCAATGGGCGATGTTGACCGGCCGGGCCACCGTCATGTTCACGGCCTATCCGCCATTGACGGCGCACCCGCTCTACTACGCCGGCATCCTCATGTTCGCGGTTGGTGTGCTGATCGCCTGCTGCATCTTTTTTGCCAACATCATCGTTGCCAAGCGCGAGAAGACCTATGAAGGGTCGCTGCCGCTGGTGGTGTACGGGCTGGTCGCTGCTGCGGTCATCGCGGTGTATGCGCTCGGGACCGGAGCGGTGGCCTATGGGATGCTGTTCCTCGACTCCGTCGGGTTGATGGACGGTGTCGACCCGGCGTTGTACCGACTGTTTTTCTGGGGTATCGGCCATGGCGCGCAGCAAGTGAACCTGGCCGCGATGGTGGCCGTCTGGTACGCGCTGATCGCGTTGACGCTGGGTGGACGGCCGGTCAACGAAGGACTGAGCCGATTCGCGTTCCTGCTCTACATCGCGTTCATTCACCTTGGCGCCGTGCACCACCTGCTCGTTGACCCGGGCCTTGGCACCAGCCACCGCATCATGAACACGAGCTATTTCCTGTACCTCGCGGTGCTGGCGAGTCTCATCCATGCGTTCTCGGTTCCTGCGGCAATGGAAGTTGCCCAACGTGAACGCGGAATCGGCCACGGAATGTTCGGCTGGCTCAAGAAGGCGCCGTGGCGCGAACCAGGATTTTCGGCGCTGGTGCTCTCGGTGGTGTACTTCGGGTTCATTGCGGGCGTGACCGGGGTGCTCATGGGCACGATGCAGCTCAACATGATCATCCACAACACGCTGTTCGTGGTCGGTCACTTCCACGCCACCGTAGTTTCCGGGACGACGCTCGCGTTCATGGGCATCTCGTACTACATCGTGCCGCTGTTGAGCCAGCGCAAGTTGTCATCCCCGCGGATGGCGCAACTGCAGACGTATGTATTCGCTGGAGGCTTGGCGATACTGACCCTGGGGATGTTGGTCGCTGGTCAGCGCGGTGTGCCGCGTCGGGTGGCGGACCTGGAATACACCGGATCGCCGCTCAGTGTTGAGCTGTTCGGTGCGACGACACCGACGCCAATGCTCATGGGGATCATCTCGGTTGGTGCCGTGCTCGCGGTCGTCGGTGGCGTCATGTTTGTCTGGAACATGGTGGCGACACTGTTCTGGGGCGAGCGGACCGAACGTGGCGACGAAGGGCTCGCTATCGCCTACTCCAACATTGCTGGTCGTGACAGTCGCGGCATTGCGGTGCAGACGCACCCCGACCTGGTGGCGCAAGGCATCAAGGGTCGATGGGCGCAATTCGAAGCGCCGGGTACGTACCTGATCGTGCTGATTTTCTTGGCCTGGTTCGTGGTGATGTATGTCGCCGCCCATCTCAATCTGTCGCGCGCCTGGCCGGTCGGATAGGTCATGGCAATGTCTTCGGCAGCGGCAGAGACGGCGGTTGTCACCAGCAGTGCAGCCTCGGCTGCAACGTGGCGCGACGCGGTCGCCGACTATACGAGCCTGACCAAGCCGCGGATCATCGAGCTGCTGCTGGTGACGACGGTGCCAGCGATGTTCGTCGCCGCTCGCGGTTGGCCCGGGACCGGGCTGCTGGTCGCAACACTCGCGGGTGGCGCGCTCGTGTCGGGTTCGGCGCATGCGTTCAACATGGTTATCGACCGCGACATCGACGGCATGATGGCGCGGACCCGCAACCGCCCGATGCCATCGGGCAGGATCTCGGTACAGTCGGCGCTGCAGTTTGCGACGGTGCTGCTTGTGCTGGGCACGACAATACTTGCGGCATTCGCGGGCATGCTGGCCACGGCGCTCACCGTTGTCGCCTGGGCCTGGTATGTCGTCATCTACACGCTCCTGCTGAAGCGAAGAACACCGCAGAACATCGTGATCGGGGGTGTCGCCGGCGCGCTCCCGCCAATGATCGGCTGGGCCGCCGTGACCGGATCGATCGCCATGCCGGCCGTCATCATGTTCGCTGTTGTGGTGTTGTGGACCCCCACACACTTTTGGGCGCTTGCGATCGGCACCGGGCAGGACTACGCAAATGCCAACGTGCCGATGCTGCCGGTACTCCGGGGAGCGCATGCCGCCGGGAGGCAGGCGGCGGTCTACGCCGCGCTGACGGTGGCGGCGTCGTTCACCTTGTTAGCCGCTGGCTTGTCTAGCCCGATTTTCGCTGTGTTGCTGGTGTTGTTCGGCACGGTCTTTGTTGGTTATGCCCTGTTGTTTGCCAGGTCGATTTCGTGCAAGCGCGCCTGGGTGCTGTTCCACCTGTCCAACGGCTACCTGGCGCTGGTATTTGCCGCGATCGCGGCGGTCGGTCTGCTCCACGAATGGTGACATCGTGAACGGGCGTCGCGTCAGCTTGGCGCTGACGATCGGTATCGCGGTTGTGCTCGTCAACGGATTGGCAGCCACGCCGGCGCACGCGCACACGCGGACCGCGGAAACGACCAATCTTGCCAGTGTCGTCACCAACGCGCCTGAACTCGAGGGTGTCACCTTCACGGTCTATACCGGGGGCTTTCTTATTGGGCTCACGAACGCGACGGATCGCGACATCATCGTGGCCGGATACGACGGTGAGCCGTACCTGCGCATCGGGCCCGACGGTGCGTTCGAGAACCGGCACTCGGCCGCGACCTATCTCAACCGGGAGCGTTACGGTGATGTGGCGGTCCCACCGCGTGTCGACCCTGCGAGCGACCCAGACTGGATCCGGGTCAGTGCACAACCATCGTGGGTGTGGCACGACCACCGCACCCATTGGATGTCACCGCAGCCACCGCGTTTCGTTGAAGCGTCGGTGGTGACCCGCCTGCTGATGCGTGCACGGCTCGTGGGGCCGATCGGATCGGGCGGAGAGCAACAGGGTGCGTTTCAGGAGTGGCAGATCCCGTTCGAGCACGATCAACATGCCTATGTCATTAGCGGCGAGTTGCGCTGGATCGACGCGCCACCAGTATGGCCGTGGTACCTGCTGGCAGCAGCGTTTGTTGCGATGATGTTGGGTGTGAACCGTGCGGTGTCCCGCCATGAGATGATCGGGCCCCAGCGATGGTTGAACCCGCTCGCCAACCTCGTCGTGGCGGTGGCTGTCGTAAACGCCATTCACCTAGTTGATGATCTGGCAGCATGGCCTGGCGACCTGCTCGACGAACTATTTGGCCTGCTGCACACGCTGCTGTTTCTCACCGCTGGCCTGGTCGGCGCGTTCTGGGCCCGTTATGCCCGTGACGGGCGGGTTTTGGCACTCGGCATCGCCTCTGGTGCCCTGGTGTATCACCAGGGTCTGGTGCACCTGCCGATGCTGTACGCATCACAGTTTCCAACACTGTGGCCACCCGAGCTCGTTCGATTCAGTGTTGCACTGGGACTCATGCAAGCCGTGCCTGTGGCATGGTTTGTCATTGGCCACCTGCGCAGCCACCGTTCCGATGCCAACAACGGCCTGCAGGCAGATGTGAGCCAGCCGACGGTGCCGGTGGCGTCGAAAGCGGACCAGCCGCACATCAACTTGGATAGTAACATTAAGTATGGTACAAAACGTTAGTATCAGCGCTACAACGCCATCACATCAGGTGGTGATCAGCGCCACGGATTCGCAAAGGAGAATATTCATGCGCACGTCCAGAGTCCTCGTGATCGCGATCGCCGCTGTGGTGATCGCCGCGTGTGGAGGGGGTGACGATGCGCCCGCCGCAGCCCCTGCGAGCGGCGCCATCAGTGTCGAAGCCGGCGACTTGTACTACGAACCGACGAGCCTGACTGCTGCGGCAGGTGAGATTCAGATCACCATCGAGAACACCGGCGCGGTCGAACACGATGTCGTCATCGAAGAAGCGGGTGACGTAGAGGTCGTCCATGCAGAGGCCGGAGAAACCGTAACTGGCACCGTCACGCTCGAAGCAGGCACCTACACGTTCTACTGCGCGATTCCAGGCCACCGTGCTGCCGGCATGGAGGGGACGCTCACCGTCCAATGATGGCGGCTAACACTTGAACCGTCACACCGGGTCGGTGACCAGCACCGGCCCGGATGAGGGGCCCAACATGACTACCACGGTGAACACGCGTTCGGCTCCCAGCCCCGCGACGGTCCATCGCGCGCTCGCAAGCCCCGTGCGTGGACGCATCATCGACACGCTCGTCGACTCGTCACCGTGCGACATTCAGGAGTTGGCGGCAGCGATGGGCTTGCACCCCAACACCATTCGTAGTCACCTGGTAATTCTGGAAGAAGCCGCGTTGGTCGACTACACGCACGCTGCACCGGCCGGTAGAGGCCGCCCACGCCGCCTCTACCGCGCGATGGCTGCCCGTTGGACCGAGGATGGCGCCTTCGGCTACGAACTGCTCGCGTCGATCCTCGCTGGTGTCGTGGCATCCGAGTCGAGCGATCCAAGCCGGCCGACCGAACAACGTGCGGCCGAGTGGGGCCGTCGCCTCGTTCAAGAACACCGGATCACGCCTGGCCCGCCCGCTTCTACGGCGCGTGCGCTCGATCACGTCACCGTGATGCTGGATCGACTGGGTTTCGAACCAGAGGTCGACCTTGCCGCGCACGGCGGCCCAACACTGCGTCTGTATCAGTGCCCATTCCGGACCGTCGCTCGCGACAACCCCAGAGTCGCCTGTGCGGTCCACCTCGGGTTGACGCGAGGTGCGCTCGAAGCTCTTGGCGGGGGGTTGCAGATCCGTCGCTTTGAACCGCACCTTGGCGCCGGCCCATGCGTGACCATGTTCGGTACCCGAAGGTCCGCGCCAAGTAACGGTGTGGCCGGCGAGGCGCGCTGACATGCCGGACCGCTCTTCGCGGGTGCCGCTTGGGGCTTCACCGTTCGGGCACGCCGCCCCGTCGATCATTCTGGCAGTCCTGTTTATGGCGGCAACGATCGTCTGGGCGGTCGTTGACGTCCTGCCAGGCGGCAGGTGGTTCGCGGTTCACCTGTTCACTCTGGGGGTATTGACCAACGCCGTACTCACGTTCAGTGATCATTTTTCCCGCACACTCACCCGTTGGCCCGGCGAACGGGCATGGTGGTGGCCGCTACCGATTAACGGTGCCATTGTGACGATGCTCGTCGGGATGCAACTCGCCGGGCGGTGGGTGTTCGCCATCGGCGCGACCGGGGTGCTCACTGTCGTGTTGATGTCGTACTGGCGCATCAGGACGATGCGAAAGCGCGCACTCGGCCCCCGGTTCGGTTGGGTCGTGCGGATGTATGAACGCGCTCATGGCGCGTTTGTCCACGGTGCACTGCTTGGCATCCTGTTGGGCATCGGTGTGGTTGCTGGTCCGTGGTATGGGACCGCCCGGCTGGCGCATCTGCACATCAACATCTTCGGCTGGGGCGGTTTGACGCTGCTGGCAACGCTCGTCTTCTTCGGGCCGTCGATGGCACGTACGCGCATCGAACCCGGCGCTGACGCCCGGGCTGCCAAGGCGCTTCGCATTGGCGCTACGGCATTGACGGTTGCCGTCGTCGCACTGTTATTGTCAGCATTCGCAGGAACAGCTGGTGTCGTATTCCGGCTGCTGGCCGCACTGATGTTCGCCGGCTTCGGCTGGGCCGTACTTGTCGTCTGCATACCGCTGGTACGAGCGGTATGCAGCGCACGGCGGAGCGCACAGCAGCCACTGATCGTGGCAGTGGCATTCTGGTTCGGTGGCGCCGCGATCGCCGACGTCGTCGTGATAGCCACGGCGCAGTGGGCGTGGCTCGATGCGATCGGTGCCATGATGCTCGCCGGTGTACTTGCTCAGGCGATTCTTGCCACCCTCATCTATCTCACCCCGATGCTGCGCGGGCGCACCGCGCAGGCACGCGACATCATGCGTGACCGACTCGACCGGGCTGCCCTGGTGCGGGCGGTCGCGTTCAATGCTGGGGTCGTCGCACTCGTGCTGGCAGCGGTTCCCAACGGCGTTGCCGCCGCCACCGTGGCAGGATGGCTGCTGGTGGCCACAACGATCACCACCACCGGGGCGATCGCGCTCAGCCCGCTCAAGGCGGTCGACCGCCCGGTAGATGCGCCTGCAGCCGACCACCAGCCGTCGCGTCAGGACGCGTAACCCCGGCCGCCTCCCGGCTGACATACCAATCTCGCTCTGCCAACGGGGCACGGCGAACGCAGGTGTCCATGCTGCCATTGCACGTACGCTGTTTGCGCCTTTCAATGACTATTTGCAGCGCTATCTGACGGGGGCAAGGCAGAATCCGTGTCGACGCAAGCCAATCAGCTCCGGCCACCTGTTGGCAAGCCGGCTATACCGACGACTCCTGGCGGTGCTGTGCACCGCAGGTCGCGCCGACTTGCCGCAGCAGCGATCAGCGCGGTTGTTCCCGGATCGGGTCATCTGCTCATTGGCAAATGGAAGAGCGGTGCGGCATACATCACGGTGACGTTGGGCGTGACTGCGATGGCCTACTGGCTGTTGCTGCGTTCACCGGCCACGGTGGTGGGGTGGCTGGTCCAGCCGATGGTCATCGCGGGATTGATCGTTGCCAACGTTGTCGTACTGGTAGCTCGACTGGGTATCGCCATCGATGCCTATCGCCGACCTGCTGACACGCGATCACGACAGCTGGCGACGGCCGCTACAACCGCACCGACGGCAGGTGATCTTGCGGTTTGGGACCGGATTCGACGCGCGATCGTGTCGGTAGCCGTCGGTCTCACTCTTGCCGTGATTTTGGCGGCTGTTGCCGCTCCACATGTTGGTGCCGGCTACTACCTCGCGCGCACCCAGTCGATGATCGCATCGGTGTTCGTCAACGAACCCGCAGGAAGCAGTGCGCAGTTTCGTGTTGCGGCACTACTCGGCATCGGTGAGCCTGACCGCGTCGGACGCACGGTGGCGGGCGGACCACTGCCAAAAGTGATCGATGATGATGAACAGGACCACGATGCCGGCGAATCGTCAGACACCACCGACGGTGATGGCGACGGAGACAGCGAAGCTGGCGAATCAACTGATGAGGAACTCGAGGCGCTCAACGACTATCTGGCAGGCGCCGTCGATCTGCCGGTCAACCCGTGGGTTGATTCAGGACGCCTAACTGTTGCAGTCATCGGTGTCGATGCGGGACCGGGCAGATTTAGCGCCCGATCCGACGCGATGCTGATCATCTCGGTCGATGCGCGGACCGGGGATGCCGCCGTCTTTTCCATCGATCGGTACATGCGGCATTTTCCCGTACCCGACCGGTGGCAATCGTTGCACGAGGAAACCTGCGAGACCGGCGGGTCGTGGGACTATCTCAACGCCGTCTACACGTGCGCTACACGACGGGCGCCAGACGAGTTCGCCGAGCTGTATCCGGGTACTGCCGATCCGGCAGCCGCCGCAGTCACCGAAGTGTTAGCGCTGATGACGGGAGTGGACATTCCGCACTACGCGCTGGTTGACATGGAGGGTTTTGTCCGCGTCGTCGACGCGCTCGGAGGGGTTGACGTTAATGTTGCGACCGACATTACGGTGAGAATTTCGCCTGCGCATGACGGAACGGATTGGCGAACGTTCCACATTCCCGCCGGAGTGCAGCGCCTCGACGGCGAGACTGCCCTCGCGTACGTCCGTATGCGTGATCCGGGCGACGCCGGTCGCATGCGTCGACAGCGGTGCCTCGTTTCCAGCCTTGCGCAACGGGCCGATTTGCCGACTGTGCTGGCGCGATTCGGTGCACTGACCACCGCCGTCGAACAACACGTCACCACCAACATTGCCGTTTCAGCGCTACCGGACCTGTTGCAGGTACTCGCCCGCGTCGAACCGGATCGGCTGGTAGGTGTCGGTTTCGGCCCGCCGACCTACCGCGGCGCGCGACACGCTCCAGAGATTGACCTGATTCACGCGCGTGTACGCCAGGTCCTTGACGATCCCGCTGCCGCAATCGAAGCTGGCAGTACCACCGAAGCCGCCGACCAGATTTGTCGGTGATCAGCGCGGTACGGCAATTTTCGGCCGCATGCGGCGGGTGCCAACCGTCCACCAACCATCCCACCTACAGGACGCGCTTGTGAGCGGGCCGATCGCTTCATTTGACGAAAAATGCGAAAACGACACGTTCGTTCGTGCGGAAGCACGCGAAGGGCGTCGAGCTGAAGTTGGCGGGCTGCCGGTGGCGCGGGTCTTGCCGACGAAAGGGCGCCGGACGGTTGGCGCCTGGTGCTTTGTCGACCTGGCAGGTCCTGCTGACGCCGAAGAACCGGACCCGTTGGAAGTGGGACCGCATCCGCACATCGGGCTCGCGACCGTCACCTGGTTACTAGAAGGCGAAGCGTTGCACTCGGATTCGCTCGGCACCGAACAGGTCATCCGGCCAGGCCAGCTCAATCTGATGGCGGCCGGGCACGGGATCGCACACGCTGAGCTTGCCGCCCAACCCCCGTTCCGCGCAGTGCAGATGTGGATCGCACAGCCACAAGAGACCCGCCATGGGGATTCGTGGTTCGAACACCACGGCGAGCTACCGCAGTTTGACCTGCCGAACGGGTCCGGCATGGTGCTTGTCGGTTCCGCCGGTGGCGTGTCGTCACCGGCAACTACTGACACGCCGCTGGTTGGTATCGACCTGCAGTTGCGGCGCGGTGTCGCAGAAGTCGACGCCACCGCGTCGTTCGAGTACGCCGTTGTGCCCCTCGACGGAACAATCAAGGTGGGGGACGACATCGTCGAGCCAGGTTGGATCGGGCTGATTCCGTGTGGCTACCAGTCACTGCCGATCGAGGCGGCGAGCGCATCGAAGCGCCACGGCCACCGTGGATGCCTGCCGAGTAGACGCCGCAGCATGCAAAACTGCCCGCGCATCACAATCATCTGATGCGCGGGCAGTTGGCTTCTCGACGGCCGGACACCCAGTTAGTGACCCGGCCGTCGTCGATCAGTGCTCGTGCTGTGCGTCGGACGGCGACTGCGGCATCTGGAACTCTGGCCGCGGGCGCGGGTCACGCGCCGGCAACTGTGCGTCGGCCAGCAGTTCGCACACCTGTTCCACGTAGCCTTCCGCGCGCTGGACAGGCTCGCCAAACCGGCCCACCACTTGGTCCATCGTCTGTGCCACACTGTGGAACGACGCACTGAACTCTTGGCGCAGCGCCGTGATCGCTTCGACTGTCCGCTGGAGCTCTTCGCGTTGCGAAGCGAGTTCCTTACGGAGCTTCGTGCGGTGCTGCTCGATGGCGGCTCGCAACTGCTCGTAACGGCGTTCGGCATCGCCGACGACCGTCTCGAAGTGCTGATTCGCCGCGTCGACCGTGTGACGCGCTTCGGCTTCAGCCTGTTCACGTTCGGCCGTAGCGGCGGCTCGAGCCTCGGCACGCGTCGCCTGGGCCTCTTCGTTCGCTGCGGCGATCGTAGAGTTGGCCTGATCGTCCGCCTGGCGGATCATGCGGTCAGCACGCTCTTCAGCGTCGGCCACCAGTGAAGTCGCCTTGGCGTCGGCATCCGACACCAGGCTCGTCGCCTTGGCTTCGGCGTCCGCAACCAGCGTGGTCGCTTTGGCTTCGGCGTCCGCTACCGTCGACTGGGCACGCTCGTCGGCGTCCGATACCAGGCTCGTCGCCTTGGCTTCGGCATCCGAGACGAGGGTGTCGGCGTTGGCCTGCGCATCGGTGACCAGGCGGTCTGCCGTAGCTTCGGCTTCGGCGACCTTGGCCTCGGCTTCCGAGATCAGCGTGTCTGCCTTGGCCTGGGCATCAGTCAGCAGCGTGTCGGATTTGGCCTGGGCATCAGACGTCAGCCGGTCGGCTTCTTCCTGGGCATCGTCGATCAGCTTGCGGGCGACTTCCTGGGCGTCAGTCTTGAGGTTGTGCGCGCGCTCCTTGGCATCCTGGAGCGCCTGCTGAGCTTCGTCGCGCAACCGCTGGCCGGCCGCCTGCCCTTCACGCCGGTAGGTCTCAGCCTCGGCCCGAATACCGTCGGCCTCTTTAGCGGCCGCATCCTTGACGGCTCCTGCACGTGCCTTGGCAGCGCGCAGCAGGTGCATGGTCTCTTCTGAGGCAACTTCAAGCAGATCGGCGTCGTCGAGTTCGTGCAGCGCCGGGCGCTTGCTGACTTCAGCAAGCTGCTCTTGCAGCGTTTCGACGGTCACTTCCAGTTCGTCGATCTGGGTCTCAACCTGTTCGACGTAGCTGTCCACGTCGGCGCGGCGATAACCCCGAACGGCGACGCGGAACAGTTCTCCTTCGCCCGACATGTCGGCGTGCTCTGCCGCGGTGCTCGGCCCTTCGGCGCTCGTCACCGCTTCGTCGGCAACCTGCGACGAGGAGTCGTCCACATGCTGGCTGACGTTGAGGTGTTCGTGCTCGGTGGATTCTTCCGGGCGTGTGTCACTCCCAGCTTTGCTCATTACGTCCACTCCCTAATCTGGCGTTTCTCGGTGTCTCGCACGATGGTCGGGCGAACGGTTGCCGGGAACGACTGAAAACCCTGCAACTCTGTCTGACTTGGGGCGCCGATATCGTCGCGGCCCCCGCACTTGCGGCATTCTGTCGCAACGCGGCGATCGGTACCTGGAAAGAATAGCCGTAACGGCACGCGAACGCAGCCACAATCTTGTGAACGGCGCGCACACGCGGTTGTTTGTCACAAACCGCTGATGCGCACACCCGAATGGGCTTTGTGTCGCCTATTGATGGCGATTAACACCGCGGTGAATGCCTCAAGTTCGCGGGCATAGGCCAGCGGCCCAACGTGCAGTCCGCCAATGGTGGACACGGCGTTGGCGAGCGCCAGCGTTGTGTCCACAGCATCGTTGTCATCGCCGGCCACCAGGACCGTCTGGTTGTTGACTTCCGCGTCGCTGCGCGTCGTGATCAGATGCGACGCTGATACATGGTGGAACGACGCTGCCACCTTGCGAGCACCGGTGACGGCGGCCACTTGTTCGGCGGCGCTGCCCTCCGCGACCGCCAGTGGTCGCGGACCGCTCGGACCGAATGTCAGCGGGTTGGCGCAACTGATCACGATCTTGTCACTGATGTCAGGGAGGTCGGCCAACGTCGAGGCCTGACCGTCGAACGGGACGGCGACAACGACCACCGCGGCCTGCTCGACCGCCTGCGCATTGACTGCGCCGCGTACTGCCGAGCCTTGAGGTAACTGTGCGGTCAGTTCTGCCGCGATTTGCTGGGCGCGTTCAGGGTCGCGTGAGCCGATGGTCACGTCGTGGTGGTGCAGGGCGAACCGAAACGCCAGGCCCTTGCCTTGCGGTCCGGTGCCGCCCACGATGGCAATGGGCGATGCGATCGTCACAGGTATTACTCGAAGGTTGCGCGGCGTGGTTTGGGCTTTGCGTCGGGCCCTGGCCCCTCGGGCACGTTTTCGGCGCGTGACTCAGCCTGCTGGCTCTCGGTGTCATCGTGACCGGCGGGCCTGTCGTCAGCGTCGGCGTTCGGGTGACGTGGGGGCAGGCTAGCTTCTCCGAGCTGTTCGAAGACACGCTCGACGAATCCTTCGGCGCGCTGGACCGGTTCGCCGAACCGCCACAGCATTCCGGACAGGTTGCGCACCTGGTCCATCGTTTCGCTGACCTGCTGGAACGATGTGCTGAATTCCTGGCGGAGAACGCGCAGCGAATCGACGATCTGCTGGAGTTCTTCGCGCTGGCTGTCGAGTTCTTCGCGCAATTGCTTGCGGTGCTCGGCAATCGTTTGCCGGATCTGTTCGTAACGTTCCTCGGCCGCTTTCAGAATGGTCTTGGCCTGTTTGTCCGCATCAGCCACGATTGTGTCGGCCTGGCGCTGTGCATCGGTGACCAGTGTCTCAGCCCGCCGCTGGGAGTCGGCCATCAGCGCGTCCGAACGTTCGTTGGCATCGGTCAAGATGATCTTGGCCCTGCGTTCGGATTCGTCGACGGTGGTCGATGCGCGCTGGTTCGCGTCGTCAACTAGATTCTCGGCTTTCTCCTTGGCCTCGTCCAGCGCCTGCTTTGCGGAACCAAGCAGTTCGTCACGTTCTTGCTGAACGGCTTGACGCACGGCGGCGGCATTGGCTGCCGCGGCCTCTTCGACTGCGGCAGCTCGGGCTTTGGCTGCCCGTACCAGATGACTGGTTTCGTCGGAGGCAAGGACGAGCAGTTCGGCTTCATCGAGTTCGTGGAGCATTGGCCGCTTCATCGCATTGATCAGTCGCTCTTGCTGATCAGCGACCGTCTGCTCGAGGTCCTGAATACGTTGGTTCGCGGTGCGAATCGCCGCGTCGACTTCATCACGGTCATAGCCGCGCCGCCCGACATTGAAGTCTGCCCGGATCGCGCCACCCGCTGCCGAGCTCGGCGCTGTGTCAGCGGCTGGCGCATCGGGCGCGGATGCGGCGTCAGACGCAGTCTCCCGTGCGCGTTCGTCAACAGCGGTTGCAGTATGCGTGCCGCCGGATTCGGCCGACACCGGTTGCTGATCGTCGGATGCCATCATTGTCTCCTGCCGCCCACTCGGATCCATCGCTAGAAATCGACCGTGCGCTGCCGCATATTGCCGGACAGAACCGGGTGTCAGCGTGCTGCAACGCACACCGAACAGCGTTCGTGGACGGCGTGTCGCCGCTCCCAGAACCACCCAGCACCCACCATCGGTCGATGGTTGGGGTCAGACTCAATTGGTAGCAATGCGACAACGTAACATCCGAACAACCAAAACTGAATCGCGAATTTGGTTGGCAGGGTCGAAATCAGCCGTTCTGACAGCGCTACCATCGCTGGCGCCGTCCGGGTTGTGCCGCTGGGAGATGCCATGCCGCGAGTCGCTGTCGATGTCCTGTTGAAGCGGGAAATTCTGGATCCGCAGGGGCGTGCGGTCGAGCGGGCGCTGCCGGGCCTGGACTTTCACGGCGTTTCAGAGGTGCGCGTGGGCAAGCATCTCGAGTTGGAAGTCGATGCCTCAGACACTGATCTCGCCGCTGTTGTCGAGCGGATGTGCCACGAGTTCCTGACGAACCCCGTCATCGAGTCATATCGGTGGCGGGTCATCTCTGAGGATGAGCGTGCCGATCAGCGGTAGGCCGCGGCAGCGTATGTCGAATCTTCCGACGCTCGCTACGGGCGAGCCGATCCTTCACCGGTGGTTCGTGATTGCCATGCTCGTGCTTGCGCCGATTGCAGTTGGCGTCACGATCTGGGCCCTGCTTTCGATCCCCGATGGCACCATTCCCCCTGCTGCGCGCCGCCCTCCTGGTGACGGCATGGTGACCATCGAACGCGGCGACGCGCAGCTGGCCGAAACGACGGACACCGAACCTGGCCGGGGTTGCGGCGAGAACATCATGCTGGTCGGCGACTCCGGGTCGCGAGCAGCCGCCCGACGCGCCTTGGGCGCTGCCTGTCAGCTGGTTGCGACCGGCGCGTTTCCGCAGGCGGCCACCGGGCTGCAGGAGTGGATCGCTGCAAATGGCCAGCTGCGCATGGCAACGTTTGAGCGGTCTGGGGTTGACAGTTCAGCGCGAATGGAGTCCGGCACGATTGTGGTCGAACTGAACGCAAAGTTTCTGTTCGAAGATGCGACCCGGGCCGCTCCAACACTGCTGCACCAGTTGGTCCTCATCTCCGACGACCGTTGGCCGGGCGAGGTTGTCGGTGCCACGACCGAACTTGGCGCCGCGCGAGTCCAGCTGGAGGCGTGCGAGCGACTCACGTTTGTCGATAGTCCACCCCGCGGGTGTGGCGATGTGGCCGAACTGCTGGCACTGGATGACCCACGACAACAGTTGATCGCGGCTGGTTTTCGTGGCGATTGACGCCGTCCGCTACCCAACTGCGCATTCGATGCGCTGTGGTGACGCGCCGGTGAGACCCGAAGTGAGGAATTGACTGATGGCGAAACGCGTGGGGATTGTGCAGTTTCCCGGCACGCTGGACGACCATGACGCCAGCGCTGCCGTCGAACATTGCGGCGGCGCAGCCGAGACGCTGTGGCACGACCGGGCAACCATCGGCAGTGTTGACGCGGTAATTCTGCCGGGCGGCTTCAGCTACGGCGACTATCTGCGATGCGGCGCTATCGCCCATCATTCGCCGATTATGGCGGCGATCAGGGCGTTCGCGCGCGACGGCGGGCCGGTGCTTGGAATCTGCAACGGTTTCCAAGTGTTGTGCGAGTCGGGCATGCTCCCAGGAGCGCTGCTGGAGAACGATCAGCTGCGGTTTGTGTGCCGTTCGGTGCCGATGAGCGTCGAGCGGGTCGACACCCCGTGGACGTCCAGCTACGCGCAAGGCCAGCAGATCACCGTCCCGGTCAAGCACGGTCAGGGACGCTATTTCGCGCCCGAGGACACGCTTGACCAATTGGAAGCCGACGGGCGGATCGTCGTGCGCTACGCGCAGGGCCACAATCCGAATGGATCGAGCAGAGACATCGCCGGTGTGTGTTCAAGAGAAGGCAACGTTGTCGGCCTCATGCCGCATCCAGAACATGCGGTCGACGGCACGCTCGTCGGTGGCGAAGACGGACGCGGGTTCTTCGAGTCACTGCTCGCTGTCGGCGTGCGCGCGGTGTGATGCGTCAGTGCGAACGCTGCGCCTTGCGCTGATTGCGTTGGTGGACGAACAGGCTCAGATGGGCGGCGATACCGAGGCCGAGAACGGCAGCAGGCACCCACATCCCCTGTGTTGCCAGGATTAACGCGGCGACAAGTGCGCACAGCACCAGGACGGCGCGTAGTGCGTTGAGGGCGTCCACACATCACTCCGATGGGTCGGGTGTGACCTAAGCAGCTGGCACCACGCCGGCAAATTGCTGGATTGGCACGGCCGAAGCCGCCTGTCGGGAGGGTAACAACAGTTGGACGGCCACCGAACGCGGATTGGCCGGTGGCTTGACCGCGAGAAGTAGGATTGCCGCGAACGCGACGCGACTGGAGCAACCGCCATTTCCACTGACCTACGGTTTCCCGCAAACGAGGAACTCGAGCCGGCACGCGCCCGTGCGCTCGGCACGGAGCTCGGGCTGACCTCGGAAGAATTCGACCGGATTGTCGAAACGCTCGGACGTATCCCGACGCTGTCCGAGCTTGGGATGTACTCGGTCATGTGGTCCGAACACTGCTCGTACAAGTCGTCGAAAATCCATTTGCGCCAGCTGTCGTCAAGCGCACCGTGGGTCATAGCGGGGCCCGGTGAGAACGCCGGTGTGGTCGATGTTGGTGGCGGTTTTGCCGTTGCTTTCAAGATCGAATCACACAACCACCCGAGTTTTGTTGAGCCGTACCAAGGTGCAGCGACCGGGGTGGGTGGGATTCTGCGCGACATCTTCACCATGGGTGCCCGGCCGATTGCCGTCATGGATCCGCTGCGGTTCGGTGACCCTGGCGGGTGGATCGACGGAACTGGCAAGGCGCGTCCGGTTGACACGTTGCAGCGGCGATTGCTCGATGGGGTGGTCCGTGGTGTGGGTGGTTACGGCAACTGCGTGGGTGTGCCCAATATTGGTGGTGAGCTTGTATTCGACGACACCTATGCGGGAAATCCGCTCGTAAACGTGCTGGCGATCGGTGTCATGCGCAAAGAACGGCTGCAGCTTGCCAGGGCGCAGGCTGCGGGTGACGTGGCCGTCTTGCTCGGTAGCGCCACGGGACGCGATGGCATCGGCGGGGCGTCGGTGCTGGCCAGCCAAGAGTTCGATGAAGGACTTGACGACAAACGGCCCAACGTGCAGGTCGGGGATCCGTTCGCCGAGAAACAGTTGATCGAATGCTGCCTCGAACTATACGAACGTGAATTGATCTCAGGCATCCAAGACATGGGTGCCGCGGGCATCGCTTGTTCGACCTCCGAACTGGCGGCCGCAGCCGACATGGGTATGCGGGTGGACCTCGATCGCGTGCAGTTGCGTGAGCCGACGATGGAATCGTGGGAAATTCTGTGTTCGGAGTCCCAGGAGCGCATGCTCGCGCTGGTTGCCAAGGACAAGCTCGACGAGGTGCTGGAGATCGCCCAGCGGTGGGGTGTTCCCGCCGTGATGATCGGTGAAGTGACCGACGGCGACCGGCTTGAATTGTTCCGAGGCGGGCAACAAGTCGCCGATGTACCTGCCCGGTCCCTCGCTGACGAAGGACCGGTCTATGACCGGCCAACCAAGCGCCCCGCATGGCTCGACGACTATCGACGAATCGACGCTGAATCACTCGATGCCGTGACGCTGGCGTCCGCGCATCATCCAACCGGTGGTGCTGCGCTCAACACCCTGGTGTTGCGGTTCTTGGCATCGCCCAACATCACCTCAGCACGCTGGGCAACCAGCCAATATGACCAGTTCGTTCGCTCGGGAACCGTGCTGGCGCCGCTGATGGCGGACGCTGGAGTCGTCCGCATCGCAGGCACCCGCCGGGCCGTGGCGTGCTCTACAGACGGCAACGGCCGCTGGTGCGAGCTTGACCCCGACGAAGGCACCCGTCGTATCGTCGCCGAAGCGTTCCGCAACGTCGCCTGTGTCGGGGCGCGACCCGTTGCCACCACCAACTGCCTGAACTTCGGCAATCCTGAGCGTCCCGAGATCATGTGGCAGCTGGCGACGTCGATCACTGCACTCGATGAAGCGACACGTGCGCTCGGCATTCCGGTCACGGGCGGCAATGTGTCCCTGTACAACGAGACCAGTGGTCGCGCGATCTACCCGACGCCGGTTGTTGGCGTGCTTGGCGTCATCGACGACGTCGACGATGTGATCGACATGGGATTCGAAGACGACGGCGACGTGTTGTTTCTGCTTGGTTCGCCGACAGTTGCCGGCCTGGCCGGCAGCGAATTCCAGCGTTTTGTCGACGCACCGTTAGGCGGTGAGCTGGCACCGGTGGATCTCGAAATTGAAGCTGCGATCGGCGAGGTTCTGAGCATGGCGGCCCAGCAGCGGCTGCTGCACTCCGCGCACGACATCTCGGTGGGTGGCCTGCTAGCGGCAATCGCAGACAGTTGTGTCGCTGGAGACATTGGTGTCGAGGTGCAACTGGACGATTCATTGCCAGTGACGCAACACCTGTTCAGCGAATCGCCGGGCCGGGTGCTCGTCAGCGTTGCGCCGAGCGACGTACGGGCATTCGCGCAATTGTGTGGCGATGCCGAACTACCCGTACGCGATATCGGAACGGTCACAGGAACGCGACTGATCATTGCCGACGTTGTTGATCTGCCGGTGGACGACGTCATCGAAGCGCTCGACCACGGCTTGGCGCACCTCATCGACGGCTGACGTGTCTGGCGGCAGTACAGTGCACCTACCGGCAAGCAAGGACACCGACGGTGAACCAGGCACGACCGACGGTCTCGTATTTCGACACGCTCGACGACCAGCCTCGTGAAGAATGCGGTGTCTTCGGGGTGTTCGCCCCAGGCGAAGACGTCGCCACGTTGACGTATTTCGGGTTGTACGCGCTCCAACATCGCGGCCAGGAGTCGGCTGGCATTGCCGTATCCGATGGCCGCCGGATCGTCGTGCACAAAGACATGGGCCTCGTCAACCAGGTGTTCACCGAAACTTCGCTGGCGGCACTACAGGGCAGTCTGGCGATCGGCCATTGCCGGTATTCGACGACCGGGTCTTCATCGTGGCAGCACGCACAGCCGCAGTACCAGGAAACCCCAACCGGCGGGGGCATTGCGCTTGGCCATAACGGCAACTTGGTCAACACGGCCGAACTGGCCCGCAGCATCGACAAGCCGCCAACCAACGATTCTGCACTGATGGCGATGCTGGTGGCCCAGCAGGTCGATGTGAGCCTCGACGAGTCGATCGTGCGCGCGGCCCAACGATTCTCGGGCGCCTACTCGGTAGTGTTGATGGATGAGTCGCGTATCTACGCGTTCCGTGACCCCAACGGCTTCCGTCCTTTGCAGATCGGCCGGTTGCCAGCGGGCGGCTGGCTGGTGGCGTCCGAAAGCGCGGCGATCGACATTGTCGGCGGCGTGCTGGTCCGCGATGTCGAGCCGGGCGAACTGGTGATTATTGACGAAGACGGCCTGCATAGCCGCAAGTTCGCCGAGCCAACGACGTCATTCTGTCTGTTCGAATGGGTGTATCTGGCCCGGCCGGACCACCGCCAGGACGGCGGCAGCGTGCTGTACGCCCGTCGGCAAATGGGCCGCCAGCTGGCCCGCGAGGCGCCAGCCGATGCCGATGTCGTCATACCTGTCCCCGAGGCGGGGCGGGATGCGGCCGCGGGATACGCCGCCGAATCAGGGATCGAATTCGCGGACGGTTTGGTCAAGAACCGGTACGTCGGACGGACGTTTATCCAGCCCACCCAATCGTTGCGTCAGATGGGCATTCGACTGAAGCTCTCGCCCGTGCGCGAAATTGTCGAAGGCCGCCGTCTGGTCGTCGTCGATGATTCGATCGTCCGTGGCAACACCGCGCGACAGCTCGTGGCGATGCTTCGCGCCGCAGGCGCCGCCGAAGTCCATCTGCGGATCACCTCACCGCCAATTGCGCACCCGTGTTACTTCGGCATCGACATGGCGTCCCGGGCGGAACTCATCGGGGCCGATCTTGACGTCGACGCCATCTGCGCATTCATCGAGGCCGATTCTTTGCACTACATCTCGCTCGACGGACTGGTCGACTCAGTGCCTACGGCCGCGCCGGCGCTATGCACCGCGTGCTTCACCGGGGACTATCCCATTGACGTTCCACGCGAACACGAACAGCTTGCCCAGGTCAAGTTTGACTTCGAGGCGCTGTCCACCGGTCGCGACCGTGCTTGACGGCTGCAGTGCTTGACGTATGCCGCGGATCGAACGTTGGGTCCTAGCGCTGCGTTGTTGCGACACCGGTGCGCTGGGTAGACACCGGC
>JBBDVU010000032.1:0-7960 GCA_040903225.1 Nitriliruptoraceae bacterium
CAAACGACCGATTGTCGAGCAGGCCGCCGTACTCGCGCGCGAATGGCACCCCTTGCGCAACGCACTGATCGATGATGTTGGCCGACACCTCAGCGAGCCGGTAGACATTGGCTTCACGCGCCCGGTAGTCACCGCCCTTGATGGTGTCATAGAACAACCGGCGAACCGAGTCACCGTCACCGTGATAGTTCTTGGCGGCGTTGATCCCGCCTTGCGCTGCGATCGAATGTGCCCTACGCGACGAATCGTGAAACGTGAACGCTTTGACGCGGTATCCGAGTTCGCCGAGCGTGGCGGCAGCGGCCGCTCCGGCCAAGCCCGTGCCGACAACAATGATCTCGAACTTGCGCTTGTTATTTGGGCTGACCAGCCGCATATCGAACTTGTGGTCTTCCCACTTACGCTCGATAGGTCCGTCCGGGATCTTGGCATCGAGGACCGTCATGGTTGTCGTGCTCCCTTTTCCAGGCAGTGAGTGCGCAGCGTGCTGCTCGCGTCCGTCAGCTGATGACACCGAGTTGCACGGCGATCGGGAAGGACAGGTTGCCGATGGTTACCACGGCGGTGAACACCACCGCGAACGTCCGCCGCCAAGCGTTGAAGCGGCGGTTGTTCAGACCGAGCGACTGGAACAGGCTCCATGCCCCGTGGTACAGGTGGAATGCCAGCGCGATGTTGGCCACGATGTACAGCACCGCAACCGGGATTTGCGAGAAGCTGGCGACGACTCGGTCGTAGACCGTTCCGGTCGGATCCGGGTTGACCCAGCCCCACGTGAGGTCAGCTAGGTGGTAGGCGATGAACAGCAGCACGATGACGCCGGTCCAGCGCATCGTGCGCGCGGCGAAATCCGCGGCAACGTAGTCGCGCTTGGACCGGTAACTCTCGGGCCGGGCCCGCCGATTCATCATCGTCAATTGGTAGGCAGCCACGATGTGTACGACGATGGCAACGATGAGCACCAGACGCATCAGATTGAGCGTGCCACTCGGGGGCAGGATCGGGTACAGCAACCGCCGGAGAAATTCGGCATACGTATTGAAGTCCTCGGCGCTCTGATACAGCTTCAGGTTGCCGAGCATGTGTGCGAGCACATACCCGAGCCAGATGACACCAGTGATCGCCATCAAGTACTTCTTGCCCAGCGCCGACCGGTACAAGTCGACGATAAACGGCGATTTCGACTGTGAGCTGGTGCCTGCGTCGACCTTGTTGGACATCGGGAACGATGCTCCTGCTCGAACCGTTGTGACCGTCGTGATGCTAGCAGCGAGCCGAGTAGCGACCGAACTTGCCGGCCAACCCTCGACGTGGGCGACCAAAGCTGGTTGCCTGCGCGTGTCGTGCGCCACTGCGGTCTGCCAGCGCACCTGGCCGCATTTCTCACAACGACCGACAATCCAGGGAGTGCAGCGTGGAACTGACCGGTCAGATGTCCCCGTTCGAAGCGGTCAATTACTTCTTCTCGAAAGCAGCCGCCCACAACAAACTTGACGACACGGCAATTACGATGCTTTCCGGCACCTACCGGGAATTGCGAGTCCAGTTGGCGTACAAGCGGGATGATGGCGGCAGCGATGTCGCCTACGGCTATCGCGTGCAACACAACGGCGCGCGTGGACCGTACAAGGGCGGGATCCGCTACCACCCGCATGCCGACATCGAAGAGGTCCGCGCGCTGGCATCGCTGATGACATGGAAGACAGCACTCGCCGACGTGCCGTTTGGCGGCGCCAAAGGCGGCGTGCAGATCGACCCGGCCGTGATGTCTCGGCAGGAAATCGAGCGTGTCACGCGCCGCTACGTCGACCAGATCGGCCACATCATCGGCCCCACCCGTGACATTCCCGCGCCGGACATGAACACCAACGCCCAGGTCATGGGCTGGTTTCTCGACCAGTACGGCCGCAAGTATGGACACACGACGCAGATTGTCACCGGCAAGCCGGTGCCGCTGGGTGGTTCGCTCGGCCGCGAAGAAGCCACCGGGCGCGGTTGCGTGGTGGTGATGGAGCAAGCAGTCGCCCAACTCGGCCTCGGCGCGCGTGACGACATCACCGTTGCCATCCAGGGCTTCGGCAATGTGGGCTCATGGGCCGCATCGATTGCGGCCGAACGTGGCTTCAAAGTCGTGGCCGTTTCCGACATCAACGGCGGGATCTACGCGCCCCACGGCCTCGATATTGACAAGGTGATCCTGCACCTGAATGAATCAGGTTCGGTCGTCGACTGCGCCGACAGCGAGCCGATTTCCAACGATGACATCCTGAAACTCGACGTTGACGTGCTCATGCCGGCGGCACTGGGTGAGGTCATTACCCAAGACAATGCCGACCAGGTCCGTGCAAAGATCATCGTTGAAGCGGCGAACCACCCGGTGACACCGGCTGCCGACGCTGCGCTGTTCGACCGTGGTGTGCTGATCGTGCCAGACATTCTGGCCAACGCCGGTGGCGTGACCGTCAGCTACTTCGAGTGGGTGCAGAACAACCAGGAGATTCGGTGGGAACACGACGATGTCAACCGGCGGCTCGAACTCAAGCTCACCTACGCGTACAAACAGTGCCGCGAGTTCCAGCAAGCCAACCCCGGACTGAGTCTGCGGGAAGCCGGATTTGCGCTCGCTGTTGCACGCGTGGCGGAAGCGGCACACCTGCGCGGCTATCTGTAGCCGGGTGACTTGCGTTCCGGGCGATGCTCAGGCAGGCCCGCGACCTGGTTCGTTGCCCGTTTTCTGGCGCTCCGCCCGTCAGCTGAGGCTGGCGTTGCTGCGAGCTAGATCGTGACCACCTGCCGGATGGCCTCGACGACAAGTTCGGGTCGTTCACAATGGACGGAGTGGCCAGTTCCAGCCTCGATCACGACGATACTGCTGCGGCGTTGCAGCACCGCGACATCGTCAGGCGTCACCGCTCCCCCATCTTGACGGTCGACCGCCAACACCACGACCGGAGCCGACCACGCCGCCGAGCGGTTAGCGACAGCGAGTGGGACATTGTCGTCGATAATGGCATCGACGACATCTGGCGTCATCTGGGCTGCCGCCAGCACCCGGCGATGCACGTCGCGAGGTGACCACGAAGGATTGTCGCGCTGCAGTTGCTCGGCTTCGAGCGTGCCGCACTTGGCATGCAGGCGTGGCCGCAGCCATTCTGCTCCGGCACGATCCAAAGTCAGCAGCGGATCAATGAGCACCGCGGGCGCCACCAGATCACCGGCGAGCAGCTCGGCAGCGATGGTTCCACCGAAAGAATGGGCGACGATCAGATCCCAGCTGTCGCCCAGCAGGCCGATATCGGCAACGAACGCGTCGAGACGGTGATCGTCGGCGGTCGGGCTGCGACCGTGACTGCGCAGATCAGGAGCGATCGCCGTCCAGCCGTGGCCGGCCAGGAAGCTGGCGGTGCGCCACATGGTTCCACCATCGGCGCTGAGTCCGTGTAGCAGCAGCGCCCGCCGTCCGCCGAGCGGGTTCCAGGCATGGGTTTGCAAGCGGATCGGGAATACCGTCATGACGCTGGCAACAGGTTCATGGCATCTTTGGCGTCCGCAAGCGTTGCTGACGCGATGCTGCGAGCCCGTTCGGCGCCTCGCTCAAGAATCCGATGGACTTCACCAGGATCATTCGACAGTTCGGCATAGCGCTGTTGAATTGGCGCGAGCATGTCAATGACCGCTTCGGCCACCTCTGCCTTGAACGTTCCGTAGCCACGCCCGTCGTATTCGGCTGCGAGCGCATCGACGTCACGACCGGTCGCTGCGGCAAAGATTTCGAGCAGGTTCGAGATGCCAGGCTTGTTGATTCGGTCGTATCGGATGTCGGTGGCGGAATCGGTGACGGCTGACTTGAACTTCTTTTCGACGGCTTTCGGTGTGTCGATCAGATAGACGATTCCGCGCTCGGTGGTCGCCGATTTTGACATGCGGTTGGTTGGCTCCTGCAGATCCATGACCCGGGCGGCGGCCTGTGGGTGGATCGCCTGAGGCAGAGTGAATACGTCGCGTCCGAAACGGTGATTGAAGCGCTGCCCGATATCTCGGGCCAGTTCGATGTGGTGGCGCTGGTCCTCGCCCACCGGCACGTCAGTCGCGTGGTACAGCAGGATGTCGGCGGCCTGCAGAACGGGATACGTCAGCAGGCCCGCCGACACGGAGGTGTCACGCCCAGCAGATTTCTCCTTGAACTGGGGCATCCGTGCCAATTCGCCGTAGGTAGCGACACAGTTGAACAGCCAGGCGCACTCGGCGTGTTCGTGCAGGTGCGATTGCACGAACAACAATGATTGTTCCGGATCCACGCCTGCAGCCAGGATGCCGCTCGCCACCTCGACCGTGCGACGCCGCAACGTCACTGGGTCATGCTCGGTCGGCGACGTTATGGCGTGCAGGTCGACGACGCAGTAGACGCAGTCGGCCGTCTCCTGCATGCGCACCCAGTTGACGAGCGCCCCCAGGTAGTTGCCTAGGTGCAACACTCCAGATGGCTGGATACCCGAGAAGACACGCCTCACGTCTGGCCCCTACAGCATGTCAGCGACGGCGGAGCGTTCTTCTTGCAGCTCGGCGACGGACACGTCGATCTTCGCGCGCACGTAATCCGACAACTCGAGGCCTGCGACGATCGAGACCTTGCCGGCACCGTCGGTCGTCACCGGGAATCCGCTGATGAGTCCCTCGGGGACGCCGTATGACCCGTCGGAGGGGATCGCCATCGAGACCCAGTCACCAGCGGCCGTCGGCTTGCCACCGCACCAGTTCGCGACGTGGTCGACCAAGGCGTTAGCAGCCGACGCTGCCGACGAGGCACCGCGGGCGTCGATGACCGCCTTGCCGCGTTGCTGAACCGTTGGCACGAACGTGTTCTCAAGCCAGTCGCGGTCGCTGATGACCTCGGTTGCTGGCCGACCTCCGATCTGGGCGTGCTCGAAGTCAGGCAGCATCGTCGGTGAGTGGTTGCCCCACACGGCCAGATTCGTCACCTCGCTGACCGCCACGCCGGCTTTTTGCGCAAGCTGGGTTTTGGCACGGTTCTCATCAAGTCGAACCATCGCGGTGAACCGGTCGACCGGCACACCGTCGGCGTTGGAGGCAGCGATCAACGCATTGGTATTGGCCGGGTTGCCAACGACAGCAATCTTGAGATCGCTAGCGGCCGAAGCTGCGAGCGCGCGACCCTGCGCCGTGAAGATCGCACCGTTGTCCTTGAGCAGGTCGGCACGTTCCATTCCCGGTCCGCGCGGCTTGGCGCCTACCAGCAGCGCGACATTGGTGCCATCGAAGGCAACGTCGGCGGAGTCCGTCATGGTGACGCCAGCCAACAGCGGGAATGCGCAGTCGTCGAGCTCCATCGCCACACCTTCGAGCGCACCCAGCGCCGGTGTGATTTCCAACAGCTGCAGGTGCACCGGTTGGTCGGGACCGAACATCTGGCCGGATGCGATTCTGAACAACAGGGCGTAGCCGATCTGCCCTGCGGCTCCGGTGATGGCTACACGAAGTGGGGTGGTCATGGCACTCTCCTTATTGCTGCGCTGGTGCTAGCGCAGGACAGCCGCCGCGCGGCTCGACGTCGTTTGATCGCCGATGCTAGCCGGCTCACGCGAAACCTTTGGTCAGCGACGCGGCAGTCCGCGACGCGTACGCGCCGCTTCCAACGTGTTCTGCAGCAGCATGGTCACGGTCATCGGACCGACCCCACCGGGAACTGGCGTGATCGCCGCAGCGACTTCGGCGACCTCGTCGAAGGCAACGTCACCCACGAGACGGCCGTCGTCAGCCCGGTTGGTCCCAACGTCGATCACGACCGTGTCGGGTGAGATCATGTCGGCCGTGATCAGTCCGGCGACGCCGACCGCGGCTACAACCACGTCGGCCGCACGGCAGACCGCACCGAGATCGCGGGTTCGGGAGTGCGCCAGCGTAACCGTCGCGTCGCGACCCTTGAGGGTGAGCATCACCGACAGTGGGCGGCCAACCAGGTTTGACCGGCCAACGATCACAATATTGGCGCCACGGGTATCGATATTGGCGTGATCCAGGATTTCGAGTACGCCGTAGGGCGTGCACGACAGAAACGTTGGGTCGCCGATCGCCAGCCGGCCCGCGGTATAGGGATTGAGCGCGTCGACATCTTTGGCTGGGACGATCAGTTCCTGTATCGGCTGCGGATCAAGCTCCTCGGGCAACGGAAGCTGCACCAAGATCCCGTCGATGGCATCGTCATTGTTGAGATCGCGGACGACCTGCTCGAGGTCTGCTTGTGACGTGTCGGCGGGTAGCGCGATCTGACGCGAGTGCATGCCTGCTTTTTCCGTCGCGCGGTGTTTCATCCCGACATACACCTGCGATGCAGGGTCGGCGCCTACGAGAACTGCGGCCAGGCCGGGAGTAATGCCGTGCTCGGCTTTCAGAGCCGCCACTTCACCGGCGATCCGTGCGCGCACGGTCTCAGCGAGCGCTTTGCCGTCAAGAATTCGTGCCGTCATGGTGATGGGCCTCGCTGATGTCGTCGTGGTGTTCATCGGTGGTGTTCAGTGCCGGAAGTGGCGCCGCTCGGTGAACACCATCGCGATGCCGTGCTCGTTGGCGGCATCGATCACTTCGCGGTCGCGCACCGAACCACCGGGCTGCACGATAGCCGCGATCCCGGCCGCCGCCGCAGCGTCCGGCCCGTCGCGGAATGGGAAGAACGCGTCTGAGGCGAGCACCGATCCGACGTGCCGGCCATTCGAACGCTCGACCGCCAGGCGAACGCTGTCGACGCGACTCATCTGGCCGGCACCAACGCCCACCACCTGATCATCGGTGGCCAGCACGATCGCGTTCGATTTGGTGTGCTTGCAGGCAATCCAGGCAAAACGGAGCTGGTGCATCAACTCGTCGTCGGGTCTGGCTTCGGTGACGACTTGCCAAGCATCCCAGGGCTCACCGAGATTGTCGGCGTCCTGGACGAGCAACCCGCCGGCCACGCTGCGTAGCTGCCATGCAGCTTCGGCACGATCGACGTTGGGCATTTCCAACAGCCGCAAGTTCTTCTTGGCGGTCAAGGTGGCAATTGCCGCGTCGTCGAACCCCGGAGCGATCACAACTTCGGTGAACACGTCGCTGATGCGATCGGCAGTGGCACCGTCAATGGGCCGGTTGGCGGCGACAATCCCGCCGAACGCGCTCACCGGATCGCCCGCCAGGGCCCGTTCATAGGCGAGTTCAAGTGTGTCGGCGATCGCGTAGCCGGCAGGATTCGTATGCTTGATGATCGCCACCGTCGGTGAATCTTGCTCGATCACCATCGCCCAGGCCGCGTCAACGTCGAGGACATTGTTGTACGACAGCGCTTTGCCATGGCGCTGCACTGCTGCAGACAGCCCGACGGCGTGACCGTCGAGCGCCGGCACGTGGTACCAGGCAGCCGCCTGGTGTGGATTTTCACCGTAACGCAGGACATCGGCTCGCGGCAGCGCAAGGGAAAGTTGGGTTGGAAACGGCTCAGCGCGCTGAAACCAGGCTGCGATCTGCGCGTCATATGCCGCAGTGTGCTGGAACGCTGCCGAGGCGAGCTGCCAGCGCAGCTTCGATGACAGGCCCCCGAACTGCCGCAGTTCACTGAGCACCCGGTCGTAATCTGCCGGATCGACCACCACGGCGACGTTCGCGTGGTTTTTCGCTGCCGCGCGCACCATCGTCGGGCCGCCGATGTCGATCATTTCGATGATGTCGTCATCGCTTGCGGCAGCGGCAACCGTGTCGGCAAACGGATACAGGTTGACTACCACCAGATCGATGGCAGTCACGTCGAGCTCATCGAGCTCAGCCCGATGTTCGGGCCTGCGCCGATCGGCAAGAATTCCGGCGTGCACGCGCGGATGCAGGGTCTTGACACGCCCGTCGAGGCATTCAGGAAATCCGGTGACGTCTTCGACGTCGTCAACTACTACTCCGGCATCACGGATCACCTGCGCGG
>JBBDVU010000033.1:0-7898 GCA_040903225.1 Nitriliruptoraceae bacterium
CAGTCGATGACGTCTTCGGGTTCGCCGTCGTCGAGCTCGTTGGCGATCTCGCCAATTTCGAGGTCGTCGAGCACAACCCGGTCGTCATTGAACAGCGCGGTCGGTGCTTCAAGGGTGATCTGTGCCATCGGGTTAGCCTCCAGCGAGTGCGGGGAGGATGAGCAGTTCGTCGCCAGGCTCGAGTGCCGCTTCGAGGCCGCCGAGCGAACGAATGTCGTCCTCACCGACATACAGGTTGTATACGGGATTGACTTTGTCGGGCGCTGCCAGCAGCTCGGCTACCAGGCCGGGGTGTTCGGCCGCGAGCAGATCCAGCGCTTCGCGAACCGTCGACGCATCGACCGGAATTTCGTCGGCGCCATCGGACAGGTGCAGCAACGTGCCTGGGACCCGAACGAACGGCAGGTTCGTGCCGTCGTCTTCGTCTTCAACATCGTCACCGAGCGCAAGCGCCCGCAACTTGTCGTCGTTGAACTGGTCAACGAACTTGCGGAATGTGAATGTCGCGCCGTGACCGTTGAGCTGTACGCGCTGCTCGACCCACGCCCCAATGAGGCGGTCCAGTGCGCCGTTGAGTTCCTCGGTTGGAATGCGACGCAGCAGCGGTGTGCCGATCGCTGCGTCCGGACCGAGGCCGCCACGCAGCGCCACGTCGTAGGCTTCCACCCGCTGCCCGTTGGCCAACTTGGTGGTAGTGCCTTGCAGGCCAATGTCGCCGACCCAGTGGTGGGCGCACGCGTGCGGGCAGCCATCCATGAAGATTTTCAGGTCTTCGATCGCATTGCCGTACCGGCCGTCGTACTCCTCAAGCAACTCTTCGAGTTTGCCCTTGGTCTCGGCGACCGAGTAGTTGCAGAACCGGTGAGAGGTGCAGGCGATCGAGTTGCCGTAGGCCTTGTTGCGCCCAATGGGCAGGTCGATTTCACGCATTGCGTCGGTGACTTCACTGAGCCGGTGCGCCGCAATGTTTCCAATGATGACGTCCTGTTGGCGGGTCAACCGGAGGTCGGTGCCGGTGGCATCGGCCAAGTCAGCGATAGCGATCATCTGTGTTCCGGTGAGCCAACCCATCGGCACCGAGAACCCGGCGTACAGCAACCCGTCCTGGGCTTGCGGGTGGATGCCGAGATGATCTGCGTGCACCGACGCCTCGGGTGCCGGCAGGCGCTCGAGCTGGCGGCCGAGCCGTTCCTCAACCTTGGCACGTACACCATCGGGACCGTAGTCGTCCATCATGAACTTGATGCGAGCCTTTGCCCGGCTGACGCGGTAGCGCAGGTCGTGCTGCCAGGTGTCGGTGATGGCTTGCAGTACTTCGACGGTTTCTTCCTTGGGGACGAATACGCCGATGTCTTTGGCGAGACGCGGCAGGTTGGACAGGCCACCTCCGACTTTGACGGCGAACCCGTCGCGGCCATCGTGGTTGACGGCGATCAGTGCGACATCGTGGATCTCCGGTGCGTTGCACTGGCCGGGGCAGGCCGCAATCGTGTACTTGTGTTTGCGCGGCAGGTTCGAATAATCGCGGTTGCCCCAGAAGAACTCAGCCACCTCGGCAATGACGTCGCGAACGTCAAACGGCTCGCCTGGCTGTAGACCTGCCACCGGGCAGGACGTGATATTGCGGACCGTGTCGCCCTCGCCTCCGACCGTCGTCAGCCCAGTTGCTTCGATCGCGGCCAGCACGTCCGGCAGTTCGTCGAGGCGCACGTGATGGAGTTGCAACCCTTGGCGTGTGGTCAGCTCGCCATAGTCTTCGCCCCACTGTTGGCTTATCCGGCCGACACCGCGCAGCTGTGCCGGGCTGAGCTGACCGCCGGGCACTTTGATGCGGACCATGAAGGTGCCCGTCTTGGGCTTGTCGTGGGTCAGCCCCCACCAGTTGAGGCGGACGATGTCTTCCTCGGGGACGGCTTCATAGCCGAGCGCGATCAGCTGCGGCAGTTCGTCGACGATGTCGAGCGGAAACTTCTCGTGCTTGAGCCGTTCGATCGAGTTGCGTCGCAGCACCAGTTCCTGCGTCGGGTTGTCGCGGGAACTGCGTTGTGACCGGCGACGGCGTGCTTGCAGCGGCGTAGCAGACATGGGTTTGGCTCCGAAGTTTGTTTAGATGGCACCGACCAGCGCAGGCTGATCGGTCAAGACGGACCGCATGCCGACGACATCGCCAACAACAACCGTCGCCGGTGAGCTGACACCGGCACGTTCGGCGTCGGAAGCCAGATCGCCCAAGGTGGATTCGACCACCCGCTGGCGCGGTGTGGTCGCCCATTCGATAATCGCGGCCGGTGTGGAACTGTCCCGTCCGTGGGTGATCAGCTCCATGGTTGTTGTTGCCAACGTTGTCACGCCCATCAGGATGACAAGCGTGCCGGGGAAGCGGGCGAGTCCCGCCCAGTCAAGTTGGCTGGCCGGTTTGGTGGGATCTTCATGGCCGGTGACGACCGCGAACGCGGGCGTGTAGCCCCGATGCGTCACCGGGATGTTCGCGGCGGCCGGAGCAGCGATCGCCGAGGTGATTCCGGGAACGACTTGGAACGGCACGCCAGCGGCTACGCACGCGGCGGCTTCTTCGCCGCCGCGGCCAAACACGAACGGATCGCCACCTTTGACGCGTACGACCGCGTGGCCTTGCTGGGCGGCCTCGACGAGGCGGCGGTCGATGTCAGCTTGGCGGTGACTGGCGCCGGGACGCTTGCCGACGTCGACGAGCACCGCGTCGGGCCGGGCACGTTCCATCAGTTCGGATGCGACCAGGCGGTCGAACGCCAGCAGCGTTGCCGTCTCGATCAGATGCAGTCCGCGCAACGTGATCAGTCCGGGGTCACCGGGACCAGCGCCAACGAGATGGACCACTCCGGATGCTGCGTCTGTTCCGCCCAATCCCATCACGCGACCTGCTGCGTGCGGGTTGTCCGATGGCTGGTCTCTGTCGGCAGGTCGCGACCGAGTGCCTCGCCAACGGTTGCGGTGATCTGCGCTGCAGCAGTCTTGCTGTGACCGCGAGCGCACAACTCCAGCAGGCCGTCGAGATCATCGAGCGCCTTGCGCCATGCCGCAGCCCAAACGTCGAACGGCTCAACACGCGGCAGCAACGCTTCACGTGCCTGGGCGTAGGCTTCAGCAACCTCGCCAAGCGCATCTGGAAGATGTTCCTCGAGGTTCAAGCGAACTCTGCGTGACAACGCTGGTGCCTTACCGGCTGTTGAAATCGCCACCTTCACCGGGCCGCGTGTGACGATGGACGGGAAAGCGAAATCGCAATGGGGGATGTCGTCGAGAATGTTAATCAGCACGCCACGCTGCTTAGCCAAGGCGAATGCTTGCTGGGGATCGGTGTCGTCCTCACCCGACACGATCAGCAGGAATGCGTCGTCGAGAAGTCGCTGGTCGAACGCGTTGGCCGGGGTTTCGACGACATCCGCGCCGGCTTCTCGCAGTGCCTGCGCCTTCTCTTGGGCGAGCGGGCCCGCCCCGGCCACTACACACCGCCGGCCCGCCACGTCGAGGCTGACCGGGAACGCGAATGTGCGTCCGGTCGGCGGTGCAGTCGGTGCGGTGTCGTTGGTCATGGGGAACAGTTGGCCCTGCTGCACGCCAATTTGCCAACGACAGATGCAACTAACAGTGTTATGTCGCGTGGATCGGGTGGCGCCGGCGCGGCCAGACAACGGTGCGACCACCGCATTGCGTGCATTTCCCCTTGCCGGGCGCGAGCGGTCCACCGGCCACCGTAGGCTTGCAGGCATTCAGCGACCTGGGAAGTGAGGTGCGAGTTGACGGCGACCGCGCGGTTGACGCATTTGCAGCAGCTTGAGGCTGAGGCGATGTTTGTATTTCGCGAGGTCGTGGCCCAGTGCGAGCGTCCGGTGATGCTGTATTCGGTGGGTAAAGATTCGTCGGTGCTGCTGCATGTGGCCCGAAAGGCGTTCTATCCGGGCCCGGTGCCGTTTCCGCTGTTGCATGTGGACACGACATGGAAGTTTCGCGAGATGATCGCGTTTCGTGACCGGATTGCCGACGAGATGGGTCTTGATCTGATCGTGCACACCAATCAGGAAGGCGCAGCCTCAGGGATCAATCCGTTCGAACATGGTTCGGCGAACTATACGGACGTGATGAAAACCCAGGCGCTCAAACAGGCATTGTCGGACGGCGGTTTCGATGCGGCGTTTGGTGGCGCACGACGTGATGAGGAGAAGTCACGGGCCAAGGAACGGGTGTTTTCGTTCCGGGACCGGCACCACCGTTGGGATCCGAAGAATCAGCGGCCGGAGTTGTGGAGCCTGTACAACGGTCGGGTGCATTCCGGCGAATCGATGCGGGTGTTTCCGTTGTCGAACTGGACGGAGTTGGATATTTGGCAGTACATCTGGCTGGAAGACATTCCGATTGTGCCGTTGTACTTGTCAGCGCCTCGTCCCGTTGTCGAACGTGACGGTGTGTTGATCATGGTTGACGACGACCGGTTCAAGTTTTCGCCGGGTGAAGTCGCCGAACAGCGGTGGGTTCGTTTCCGCACGCTGGGGTGCTATCCGCTGACGGGCGCGGTCGAGTCGCGCGCGACGACATTGCCGGAAGTGATTCAGGAGATGCTGCTGGCCACGCGTTCGGAGCGCGAGGGTCGTGTGATCGATTACGACCAATCGGGATCGATGGAGCAGAAGAAACGCGAAGGGTACTTCTGATGGCGCATGCTTCTTCATTGATCGCCACAGACATTGAGGCGTATCTGGCTGAGCATGAGCGCAAAGATCTGTTGCGACTGCTCACCTGCGGCAGCGTCGATGACGGCAAGTCGACGCTGATTGGCCGTCTGCTGCACGATTCGCACCTGATTTACGAGGATCATCTGGCAGCGTTGGAGTCGGATTCAGTGACGTCGGGAACCACCGGTGGGTTGGATCTGGCGTTACTGATGGACGGACTGAAAGCCGAGCGTGAGCAGGGCATCACCATCGATGTCGCGTGGCGGTACTTCTCGACGGCACGACGCAAGTTCATCATCGCCGACACGCCCGGTCACGTGCAGTACACGCGCAACATGGTCACCGGCGCGTCAAACTGTCAACTGGCAGTGTTGCTGGTTGATGCCCGGAAAGGCGTGCAGGAACAGACGCGCCGCCACAGTTTCCTGGTGCACCTGTTGGGGATCGGTCATCTGGTGGTGGCGGTCAACAAGATGGATCTCGTCGACTGGGACGAGGCCGCATTCCGCCGGATCGAGGCTGACTATCTGAAGTTCGCCAGCCGTCTGGGGATCGATGCGGCAGGCGTGTATGTGCTGCCGATGTCGGCGTTGACCGGGGACAATGTCGTCGACGCGTCGACGAACATGGGCTGGTTCGACGGGCTGCCGTTGATGGAGTATCTCGAGACGGTGGATGTCACCGCGCAGGTCGATGTGGACACGCTGCGTTTTCCCGTGCAACTGGTGGCCCGGCCGGATCATCAGTTCCGCGGGTTTGCCGGCACGCTGGCTTCGGGATCACTGCGGCCGGGTGATCCGATCGTGGTCGCCACCTCTGGGATCACCACCCGTGTCGATCGGCTTGTGACGTTCGATGGCGATCTTGACGTCGCAACGCCGGGGATGTCGGTCACGGTCACGTTGGCCGATGAAGTGGACGTTTCGCGTGGTGACCTGCTGATCGGCCCCGAACATCGCCTGCTGCGCGGCCATGATGTCGACGCGATGGTGGTGTGGATGTCACCACAGCCGGCATCGCCGGGTCGGCAGTATCTGCTCCAGTCGGTCGGTGGAATCTCCAATGCATCGATCCGAACCATCCACGGTGTGATCGATCTGGCTGAACTCGATGAAGTCGACCGTGATCGTCTGGAACTCAACGACATTGCGCGTTGCTCGATCACGGTCGATCGGGAACTGTTGTTCGATCGCTACCAGGACAATCCGACGACCGGGTCGTTCATTCTGGTCGACCGCATGACCAACGTGACGGTGGGTGCGGGCATGCTCACCGGATTGACGTCAGGCTGGGAACGCCGGCCCGAAGCGGGATTGCAAGCACAGCCGTCGCACGTCACCGAGGCTGAACGGTCGGCGCGCCTGGGTCAGCAGCCATGCACCATTGTGCTCACCGGGATGACTGGGTCCGGCAAATCGACGACTGCTCGGGCGTTGGAACGACGTCTGTTCGATCGAGGCAAAACGGCATTGCGTCTCGATGGTGAAAGTTTGCGGCTGGGGATTTCCCGCGACTTGGGCTTCACCGCTGCGGAACGGTCCGAGCATCTGCGGCGTGCAGCCGAGGTCGCGCAGCTGGCCAACCAGCAAGGATTGATTGCCATCGTGGCGGTGCAGGCACCGGCTGCGGATGTGCGCGGGCGGATCCGAGAGTTGATCGGTCCGGACCGCTATCTTGAAATTTTCCTGGACGCACCCGAAGACGTGCGGCGCCAGCGCGACCAGCACGGGCTGTATGCGGCAGCCGACCGTGGTGACATTGAACACCTTCCGGGAGTGACCGCGCCGTACGAACCACCACAGCATCCGGACCTGCACCTGGACACCGCTACCCGCAGCGTCGAAGAGACGGTCGCAACGATCGTCGAGTTGCTGAGCGGCCGTGGTTTCCTCAACGCAGGTGATGGTGCGCCATGACTGTGCCTGAGCCAAGGGCCGCGAACCTGACGCCGGTCGACAGCCACCTGACGGCAAACGACCGCCGCGTGCTTCTGGGCCATGGTGCTGCCACCGTGTGGCTGACCGGTCTGTCTGGATCAGGAAAGTCAACCATCGCGACCGCGCTGGAACGCCACCTCGTCGCCGGTGGGACCGCTGCCTACCTGCTTGATGGTGACAACATTCGGCACGGTCTCAACCGCGATCTTGGGTTTGCGCCGGCCGAGCGCACAGAGAACATCCGGCGGGTCGGTGAGGTGTGTCGACTGCTGTGCGATGCTGGGCTGGTGGCGATCGCAGCGTTCATCTCGCCATACGCCGCCGATCGGCAACTGGTTCGCGATCTGCACACGCACCCGTTTGTCGAGGTGTTTGTCGACACGCCGTTGTCAGAATGCGAACGTCGGGACGTCAAAGGCCTGTATGCGCGCGCACGTGCCGGCGAGATTGCCGAATTTTCGGGTGTCAGCGCGCCATACGAGCCTCCCCAACAACCCGACGTCCGGATCGACACGACGACCACTTCGGTCGATCGCGCGGTTGCCGCGATCGTTTCCGAGCTCGCCAGTCTCGGCGTACTCCCGCCGCAGTGAACTGGACCTGATCACTGAACCGGCGCCAGCTGACTTGCGCCAGCTGCCCTGCGTTATCGACCGTTGGTACGCCTGCAGTTCGATCACCACAGCAGCGGAATGATCACCGATGTTGACGCCACCGTGAGCACGCTCAGCGGCAATCCGAGCCGCCAGTAGTCGCCGAACCGGTAGCCACCAAGCCCGTACACGATCGTGTTCGTCTGATAGCCGATCGGTGTGAGAAAGGACGCCGATGCGCCAATTGCGACGGTGACGGCAAGCCCAGTCGGGTCCATACCCGTCTGCAGAGCAACATCGAGCGCCACCGGGACCATCAAGGCCGCTGCGGCGACGTTGGTGATCAGTTCAGTTAACACGATGGTTGCCACGACGAGCACGGCGACGACCAGCATCGGCGCCGCAACCCATGCGTGGATCCGCACGACTGACGAGGCAACCATTGCCGCGACACCGGACTGTTCCATCGCGGTACCGACTGCGATCGCGCTGGCGACGATAATCAGCACGTCCAGGTCGAGCGATTCGAGCGCCCGACGGAACGGCAGCGCACCCGAGGCGACTAGCACCCCGCATGCCACCATTATTGCGATCACCAGTGGCGCGAGTCCGACGGCGACTGCGGCCAGCATCGCGCCACCGGTGACAAGCGTGATGAA
>JBBDVU010000034.1:0-1261 GCA_040903225.1 Nitriliruptoraceae bacterium
GCAGGCGCACCGCACGGTGGAACCGGCCGAAGTGGCGCTCGATGCGGCGGAAGCCTTCGGCTTCCCTGTCGTTGTAGAAGCTCCGTTCGCCAGCAATCGTCATCACGCTCTCTTCGAGCGAGACATCGACATCTTCGGCACGAACACCGGGCAGTTCAACATGCAGCGTGAACGCCTCATCGCTCTCTTCAACATCGAGCATCGGCGTGAACGCACCTGCCGTGGCAGTTGCCCGGTCGCCTAGTGCCGAACGGAATACACGCTCCACCTCGTCTTGGAGCGACGAGACGTCTCGCAGCGGGTTGTAACGGGCCATGGTTGCCATCGTCCTCCTCCTTTCATACTCCCGGCAAACCCTTGAGGGTTTCCCGGGTTGATTCTGGTGTCGTTGGAGCCCGGACGGCTGTGGTGGGTGTGGTGTCCGGGCTCGCATCGCCACACCCCGGTGCAGACAGTCCAGTCAGCCGGCCGCCTGCTGGTCATCACCTTCATCGACCACTTCAGCGTCGATCACATCGTCGTCATCGGCGCCTTCACCGGTGTCGGCATCTTCCGCACTTGAGGCTTCGGACGCCTGATAGATCGCCTGGGCGAGCTGTTGGCTCTTGTTCGCCAACGTTTCCAACTTTTCTTTCACGACATCGGTGTCGTCACCGTCCAGAGCGGCCTTCAGTTCGCTCAGCGCCTCTTCGATCTCCGCGCGTGTAGCCTCATCAACCTTCTCGCCGTGCTCCTTGAGCGTCTTGTCGGTCTGGTAGACGAGCGTGTCGGCCTGGTTGCGCACCTCGACGGATTCCTTGCGACGACGATCTTCGTCGGCATGCGCCTCGGCGTCCTTGATCATCTGTTCGATGTCGTCCTTGGGCAACGCAGAACCGCCGGTGATCGTCATCGACTGTTCCTTGCCGGTACCAAGGTCCTTGGCGGACACGTGGACGATGCCGTTCGCATCGATGTCGAACGTGACCTCAACCTGCGGGACTCCGCGTGGTGCGGGCGGCAGATCCGTCAGCATGAACTTGCCGAGCGTCTTGTTGTCGGTGACAAATTCACGCTCACCCTGCAGCACATGGATCTCAACCGACGGCTGGTTATCGTCGGCCGTTGTAAAGACCTCCGAACGTTTCGTCGGAATCGTCGTGTTGCGCTCGATCAGCTTGTGGGTGATGCCACCCTTTGTCTCAATACCGAGCGACAACGGCGTGACGTCAAGGAGCAATACGTCTTTGACGTCACCCTTGAGCACACCGGCCTGCAGGGC
>JBBDVU010000035.1:0-40657 GCA_040903225.1 Nitriliruptoraceae bacterium
CGGTTTCTTCAACCCAGTTGTCCGGATGAGTCAGCGGGTCGTACAGATCTTGCAGTTCCGATAAGAGCACATACCCGCGCGACGCTCCACGTTCGAATAACTCCGAAATCGTTGTGACGTCACTCAACGGTGTGCCTCACACGGCTCGATGCGAGCTGCAATCTGCGCCATCACGCTCGATCCTCCCACGTCAGCGACACCGCGCTGCCTCCGCGACCGGCAGATGGTGCACGCATAGTACGGGCATCGACGGCAACCGTCAGCGCGGAGCTTCGTCATCACCGTCATCGCCATCGTCGTCGCGATGCGGCTGCTCGGTTTCATCCACCGGTTCTCCGGCAGGCGGCAAGTTTTCACGCAGGTAATTCACCCATGACCGGTAGGCCTGCTCGTCATCATCAGTGCGCCGCGGGCCTGGATCCGCCGGCGAGCGTTCACTACTACCGCCTTTGCGCGACACGTCGCCAATCGCCGGCCTCCCTGGTGCGACCGGCGACCGCCGGGTTCCCAGCGGTCGGTGCATATGGCTGTGCCCGCCGAGCGGTGGCGCTGACGCGGGCCGGCGCACGGCAACCAAGGCGGCAAGGGCTGTGGTGAACGGCACCGCAGTAATCAAACCGAGCGACCCTACGACCGTTTTGATGATCTCCTGAGCAAGCACTTCCGAGTTGACGATCTCAGCGACTGGCACACCACTGGTCGAAAATAGTACGAGCAACGCCAACGACGCTCCGGCGTACGCCAGGAACAGGGTATTGACCACCGAAGCAATGTGGTCGCGCCCAACCCGCATCGCACGTGCGAACAAGGCGCGCCACGTCAGCCGACGATCCGTATCGTGCAAGGCGAACACGGTCGACGCTTGGCTGACGGTGACGTCGTCGAGTACGCCGAGCGCGGCGATGATCAGACCAGCAAGCACCAGCCCCTGCAAGTCAAGGCCCTCAACTGCGAAACGCGCAAACACGGCGTCATCCGACGCATAACCGGTGATCTTGCCTTGACTGATGAATAGCAGACCTATGCCGACCGTGGCCGTTAAGGCACAGGCGGTACCGACCACCGCCGAAGTCGTCATCTCGTTGAGACCGTGCGTCAGATACAGCGTCACAATCATCACGCCCATCGCACCAACCCAGGCGACGATGGGCGGGTTGCTCCCGGCCAGAATCGCCGGGACGACGAACATGACCACGATGGCCAGGCTGATCGCCAAGCCCAGGAGCGCCCGCAGCCCATGCCAGCGGCTGACGATGAGCACAGCGACAACGAAGACACCCAGCAGAATCAGCAAGACCGGCAGGCGTTCGAAGTCGGTGATGTAATACTCGGCAACGCCGTCACCCATCTCGATGGCGGCCAGATGCACGCGGTCGCCCACACTGAACTCGGGATATCCGTCAGCAAGTACCTCAAGGTTGACAATGTCGCCTGCGTCAGCCCCGTCGAGCAGACGCAGGCTGACCACGACGAAGTCGCCGGAAGTACCCATGATCGGGTCGGGCTCGCCCGGCACGAGCTGCGCGCTGCGTACTTCCGCGGTGACAAGTTCGCCGACCGGCGCTTCGGTCCGCGGGACATCGGCACGGCCGGGCCATAACGCGATGATGCCGACCAGAGTGGCGATCAGCAGGACACCTACCGCAGCCAGCAAGCGCTTGTGCGTGCGTGTCCCAAGTTTGAGCATCCCAGAGGTCCTTGCCGTCGCCGCGGACGTTGGGCGGAGCCTACTGGCCCGACCAGCAGTACGACGCGGGACAGATGACCAGGGTCAACGACGGTGCGGGCGGGAATTTCCGCTCGCACGCCGTCCTGGGCGAGCTGCAGCTAGGCAGCCCGGTCGAGCACGTCCAACAAGCCGGACAGGTTGTGGGCGCGCGATGGATGCCGCAATTTGGCGAGCGCACGGTTTTGCATCTGGCGGATGCGTTCGCGTGTGAGGCCGAAGTGTTCGCCGATCTCTTCAAGCGTCATCGGCTCTTCACCGTGTAGACCGAATCGCAACACGAGGATGATGCGCTCACGGTCGTCGAGCTCACTCAACGCCGTTTCGATCTGGCTCATCGCGTCACCTTCGAGCGCGGTGTCAGCCGGATCGATCCCGGAACTGTCGGCGATGAGATCGCCCATCGTGGCATCGCCGTCTTCGCCGATCGGGCGGTCAAGGCTGACGAGTTCCTGCATCGCGTCACGGACCTCACGGACGCGTTGCGCCGTCAATCCGACTTCTTCAGCCACTTCTGCTTCGGTCGGGTCTCCACCCTTTTGTTGGCGGAGCCGAAGCTCGGCCGCGCGCAGTTTGCCGTACAGCTCCCACACGTGGGCGGGGACACGGATGGTGCGGCCTTTGCTGGCGACGCCGCGCTGCAACGCCTGACGAATCCACCAGACCGCATACGTCGAGAACTTGTAGCCCTTCGTGTGATCAAACTTTTCGACCGCGCGCAGCAATCCCAGGTTGCCTTCCTGGATCAATTCGATGAAATCGAGGTCCCGGCCAGAGAACTTCCGGGCCTGAGGAACGACCAGCCGCAGATTGGCCTGCACCATTCGTTCCTTGGACCGCTCGCCGTCACGACTGATCGAGCGCAGTCGGGTCTTGCGTGCCCGTGTGAAGTCGTTGCCGCGCTCCTTGAGCATCTTGTCGGCAGCCAGGCCAGCCTGGTAGCGCTTGGCCAGATCGGCTTCGTCCTCTTTGGTCAGCAGCGCATGCTTGCCCGCATCGTTGAGATACTGGCGCACCAGGTCGGTCGTAAGCGCCGAAGAGTGGTCGATGACCTCTTCAGGCGCGTCATCGGCAACATCGTCGATGACCTGGAGACCTTGGCCGCGCGCTTCGCCGATGACGTCCTCGACCCAGGTATCGCCATGCAGTTCGGGAACGTGCAATTCCTGCAATTCGGACAGCAGCACGTAACCGCGCTCGGACGAGCGTTCGATGAGTTCTTCAACCGCGACTTCTGCGGTGGGTAGTTCCGTGCGATTCACTGTGCCTCCTCGACATCGACCGTGAACGCCATGCCGTGCGTCCTGGCCGCGGCGTCAACGCTGTAGTGCCGTCTGTTGTGAACGTTGTATCGTCGCATGTTGTATTCGGTGCCGTCACCACCTTTGGTGTCGTTAATCCCCAACATTGCGTCGTTTTCCGCGTCGGCCATGATCATTCGGACGGGCTTGCCGGTCGAATACCCCATTATTGCATGAACGGGCGACAACTCCGAAGCAATCCCGTCGAACTCCCGACGTGCGGACAGCGCACATCATGTTCGCGGGCGGCTGAGGTGGGTACGCGCAACGAACTTCCCCGTGCAGGCGACCCCTTCGGCTTGCAGCAATGCACGGTGTCGCGCTTCGTTGCCGGGAACTAAGCGTCCAGATGCGGATATGACCCGCCACCACGGTAATTCTGCATGGTGGGCGAGGATTTGTCCAACGGCGCGCGCGGCCTGCGGACGCCCCGCTTCCGCCGCCACTTCGCCGTAGGTCACCAGCTCACCTGGCGTCGTGGCGCCCACGATAGCCACGACACGTTCGGTGAACGCCCCGGTCGGCTCGGCGCGGTCAGGACGCGGGTACGCCATGGCTGGCACGCTCTACGGCTTGGGCCGGATAGGGAATCCGCGGGTGGTAGATCCCCACGAGTGAGTCCACCAGCGTGTCCCGGATCCGGTTGAGTTCACGGAACGTCAAGTCAGATTCGTCGAACTGCCCATCGCGCACGCGCTCGGCAAGCAACCGGTTAACCGTCGATTCGATCTCGTCGCGCGGGATCGTGCCTCGATCCATTGCCATCGCGCGTGTGGTCGCTTCACAACAGTCGGCGAGCAGCAGGATCGCCGCTTCCTTCGACCGCGGTTTGCCGCCTTTGTAGCGGAACTGCTCCTCATCGACCGACTCATCGTTGGCTGCTTGCACCGCTCGCTCGTAGAAGTAGCTGACAACCATCGTCCCATGGTGGCTGCGAATGCATGCAACCACCTCCGGCGGCAGGTGGTGTTTGACCGCGAGTTCGACGCCATCGGTGACGTGATTCTGGATGATGACCGCCGACACGATCGGTTCCAGTTCGTCGTGGGGGTTGGCAATCCCCTGTTGATTCTCGATGAAGTAGTGCGGCTGACGTACCTTGCCGATGTCGTGATACAGCGCCGCCACGCTGCCCAGCAGCGAGTCGGCACCGACCTCGCGACACGCACGCTCAGTTAGCGACGCCACCATGACCGAGTGGTTGTAAGACCCGAGCGCCTTGGCCTCGAGTTCACGCAGCAGTGGATGGTTGCGGTCAGCAAGATCGAGCAGCGCCGTCACGGTGGGGAGCCGGAACAACGTCTCAAGGAACGGCATGGCGCCTTGGACCGCAACGGCCGTGATGACACCGTTGATCGCACCGGCCGCGACCGCGACAAACAGTTGGTCGGCCGGCCCGAATATCAGTACGAAAATGCCGGCGATGATCGGGTAGGACGCGCCAGCACGCAACGTCGCTGTACGCAGGTCGGATCGCTTCGCGATGCGCGTGGTCAGGGCGACACTGATAAGAACGGCTGCCGTTGCGAACAGTGCGACCGGTCCGGACGACGGGACGATCAGCATGATCATGATTGACGCCGGCAACATCGTGGCGATTCCCACGACCGGATGGATCAGTAGCGCGGTCAGCATCGCCAACGCGCCGGCGGGCACAATGTAGGCCCAACCGGAGGAAGCGAAATCCATGACCACCGTCGCCGCGACGACCAACGCGGAATAGGCGATCAACAGCAACCCGAGCAGGAGCAGCTTCTTGCCGGTCACCCACACACGCGGCTGCATACGCTGCATATAGAGCGCGCCCGCAGCGGTTATCAGCAGCATCGCCAGTAGTGCTCGCACCGTCGCACGCAACGGGCTAATCCCACCGACGCCCATCTGTTCGATGGCGCGCAACGCCATCGCATCGACAATCTCGCCTTCACGAACGATCGCCTGTTCCGCAAGCCACACACGGGCAACTTCTGGTGCTGCTGCAGCAGCTCGTTCTCGCGCGGCAGCGGTGGCGTCGGGGTCGACGGTGACGGTCGGTCGCATCTTCTGCTCGATCAGCGGTGTCACGACGGTCTCGGACGTGTTTCCCGGTAACGGCCGGACCGCGAACTCGCCGGGCAACGAATCGTCCAACAGAACAGGCAGTTCTTCTCGAACGATTCGTTGGCGAGCGAACTCCTGGGCGATCGCAATGGTTTCTCGTTCGATGATGTCGAGATCGGCATCACTCAACGCCACCAGTGCAGCGCGGACGTCTTCGGCGAGGTCTGGTTGTTCGACAGCCAGATAGTCGAGCTGTTCGGCGGTCGTCCGCTCGCGCACCGTGTCGTCGGATTCGTCGTCACTCTCCACTGTTGCGGGTGCCCGAGCAGCCCGCACATCTTCAAACGTTGCACGCAGGTCACCGATGATGGCCGTCTGGGCTTCGCGATCGAACACCTCGATTGGGTCAACCGATTCGGCTGCGGTGCGCCGCGCCGTATCGGTGGCGTCCTCGTCAATCACCCGGATGCGGTCATGCGCGAACACTGTGCTTGGTGCAGGCTCACCGACACGGAACGGCTGGTCATCACCGGTGGTCGTCAAACCAACAATGACAGGAATGATCACGACGACCATGGCGGCGCTGGCCAGCCGCTGCAATACCAGGCGTTGTGCGGGTGTTGCCACAGGTGGTCACCTTCAGGTTGCTTGTCGCAAAACGACTACGGCGCAATTGTCACCTATCGAAGCGCGTATTGCAGATCGACGGGCCAGCAGTCGCAGCGACTACGATGCGTCGCACCAGCTGACCACCATGCTTCGTGTTGCGGTGTCGGAGTGCAAGCGCACTACCGTACCCGTGGAGTGACTGGACCGCGCCTGGGAGACGTGCGTGCGACAGACCAAACCGGCCTCACCATGGGTGGAGCTGTCCCGCAACGATTGGGCGGCGCTGCGCTCGTCGACGCCACTGACCTTGACTGAGGCAGACCTGCGGCTCCTGCGCGGCCTCAATGAGAACGTGTCCCTGTCGGAGGTCGCTGACGCCTATCTGCCACTGTCTCGACTGTTGAATTTGTATGTTGCCGCGACCCAGGAGCTGCATCGCGCGACCGACACCTTCCTCGGATCGTTGACGGCCAAGGTGCCGTTCGTCATCGGCATCGCAGGTTCGGTAGCGGTAGGCAAGTCGACGACGTCGCGGATCTTGCAGGCGCTGCTGGCGCGCTGGCCGGACCACCCGGAAGTATCGCTGGTAACCACCGATGGGTTCTTGCTTCCCAACGCAGAACTCGAACGGCGTGGCCTGATGGAACGCAAAGGGTTCCCGGAGTCCTACGACACGGCTGCGCTGGTGCGATTCATCGCAGCGGTCAAATCGGGAGAACCCGAAGTCGCAGCACCGGTGTACTCGCATCTGGTATACGACGTTGTGCCGGACGACAAGGTTGTGGTCCGACAACCAGACGTATTGATCGTCGAAGGCATCAACGTACTGCAGACCGGCAGCGATTCCGATGAACGGCGGGTGTTCGTCTCCGATTTCTTCGACTTCGCGATCTATGTCGACGCCGCCGAAAACGACATCGTTCGCTGGTATGTCGAACGTTTTCGCACGCTGCGCAACACGGCGTTTCAAGACCCACGGTCATATTTCCACCGCTACGCGGATTTTTCCGACCAGGAAGCTGACGAAGTTGCGCTCGACATCTGGCAGCGCATCAACGGCGCGAATCTCAAGCAGAACGTGCTCCCGACCAGATCACGCGCGAACCTGATCCTGAGCAAAGGCCCAGACCACTCGCTCGATCGAGTGCTGCTACGCAAGCTGTAACGCCGGTACGGCATCTGCGGCAACGCATCATGCGTCAGTCGGCGATGACTTCGGCTGGCGGTGTGCCCACCGGTGTCCACGACGCGAGCACCGCCCGGATCGCCGACACGACCGCAAGTGGCTGATCCAGGATGAGATGATGATGTGCTTCTGGGATCTCAACGAACGGCACACCTGCCGTACCAGCAGGTGACACACCAAGCAGTTCCGACATGTCTCGCCGCGCCCGCTCGTCGACGATCGCGGACTTGGCGCCGTTGATGATCGCTACGCGGCAAGCAGCATGCGCCAGGTCGTCCGCAAAGTCGCTGGGCACCAGCGGACCTTCGCGCATCGAAAACAGCGCCGGGTCGAATTTCCATGTCCAGCCGTCGTTGACCTCGCGCAAGCTGTGCCGCCCGATGTGCTCGACGAGCCAGCCATTGTCACACGGCTGCGGCGGCACCAGATGAAAGTGTTCTAGCGCGGTTGTCACGTCCGGATAGATCTTGGGCGCACGGAACATGCGGCCTTCGCGACCTTCGTTGGACTCCGGGTCGGGCCTGGTCACGGGCGCGTCCAGCACAATGGCGCCGGCTAGTTGCCGCCCATAGCGCGCTGCCGTGAGTACCGTCACAAAACCACCCATCGAATGTCCGACGACTACGGGACGTTCTTGGCCTCCGCCAGCTTCCGCGACAGCCACCACTTCGCGAGCCCACTGTTCGGGGTTGTAGACAGGCCGCCAGCCGCTGTCACCGTGACCAGACAGATCGACGGCAATCACCCGATGATGCTGGGCGAGCAGCGGTGCGTGTGCATCCCACCAGTGCGCGTGGGCGGCGCCACCGTGGACCAGCACGATGGTCGGATCAGCCCGATCTCCCCACGCCCGATAGGCGACGTCGGTGCCATCGACGGAAACCATGCCGGATTCGACCGGCTGCGCCAGGAGCTTGTGAAACCATGCCGGCACCTGCGAAGCCGCCGGCGCTGCTGACGACAGGGAGTTGTTCATACCATCTCCACGCTGTTCGACTGTTGTAGCGTGCGGCTGTATTCCAACATATTGTGCCGCGCGCCTCGGTGACGCCTCAGTGGTTCGCGCCATGCAACGGGGGCACATCATGACAGCTGCAACGCCACCCGACCAGATGAACGCCCGCCAGTTCGGGATTCTGGTGTTACTGGCACTGATGTGGGGCATGTCGTTTCTGTTCATTGAGGTCGCGGTTGGTGCGGTCGCCCCGATTTGGGTCGTTGCAACCCGCACCGCAACCGGCAGTGTGGTCCTGTACACGATCGTTCGGCTGCGAGGCCGACGGCTGCCGCGCGACCTCGCGACCTGGTGTCACCTGGGTGTCCTCGGGCTGGTGAACAACGCCATCCCGTGGACCGCCATTGCTTTCGCGCAGCAATCACTGCCGTCGGGTCTTGCCGCGCTACTCATGGCATTCGTGCCAACCAGCACCCTGGTCCTCTCGGTCCTGATCGGCGCCGAACGCCTGAGCGCACGGCGAATCGTTAGCCTCACGACCGCATTCGCGGGCGTGGCGATCATTGTCGTCGAAGACCTCACCGACATGTCACGGCTGACGGCAATACTCGCATTGATTGGCGCCACGCTGATGTACGCGACCGCAGCCGTCTACGCCAAACACTTCCTGTCGGGGAACCAACGCCCGTTGGTCATCGCAACAGGCCAGGTGTTGTGCACAGCCGTAATGACGATTCCGGCGGGACTGGTGTTCGCTCCACTACCGCCGGCTGCGGCGTGGACCGTGCCGGTGGTCGGCTCCATCATGGTCCTCGGCGTGGTTTCGACCGGGCTGGCGTACCTGCTGTTCTACATACTCATCGAAGGCACCGGCGCAACGAATGCATCGATGGTGACGTACCTCATTCCTGTCGTGGCGGTGATCAGTGGCGCAATCGTGCTCGGTGAACGCCTCGGTTTGTCTGCCATTGCTGGTGGTGCGCTCGTGGTGGCTGGCATCGCCCTGTCGCAGCGGACACCGCCAGCATCAGCCGTCGAGCAGATCGAGTACGAGCCACGCTGACCGGCTGGATAGGATCGTTGCGAGACGAGCCTGCCGTTGCGTCGCCGAACTGCCCGGAGTCACGTCGTGACCGACCACCACTGTGTCGATCTCCACTTGTTGCGTCGTCTCCAACTCCCCTGGTGGCTGTCGGCCGGCGTCCTAGTGATCGCCATGGCCGTCGCGGCATCAACTGGCCCCACGGGTGTTTCGTCGCTGCCGGTGATCTTGCCGGTCGGATTACTCGCCGCCGCCGCCTGCGGCGCTTTGGCGACCATGGTGGCAATCCGAAACAGCTTGCCACGCCAGGACCTCGCCACCGGCGAACACGCCCGTGCGGCCTTTCGTGCCCATCAAGCGCTGCTGCTGGTGATCGCGCTGGCACCACCACTGCTAGCGGCCGCGTTAACTGCAGCGTTCGGACATGTCGCCACCATCGTCACCGGGGCGCTGGTCGGGCTCGTGCTGGTTGTCTACGGGCTGCCGACACAAGCGACGGTGCGCGAGTTGAATGCCAAGCTCGCAGATCACGGACACCACGTTGTCATCCTACGATCCAACGGCGACGAATAGCCGAGACAACCAAGCGTGTGCTGCCAGCCCATCCCAACCCATCCTGGCACCGACCAATATCTGTGGAGACTGACCGTGGCCCCATCGTTATCGACGGCAACAACAAGTCCGACCTCCGAGGACGCCTATGACGCCGTCTTGCTGGTCTCGTTTGGTGGACCCGAGGCGCCTGATGACGTGCTGCCGTTTCTCGAACGGGTCACCTCGGGCCGCAACATCCCTCGCGAGCGCCTGGAAGAGGTAGCCGAACACTACTTTGAACACGATGGTCGCTCGCCGATCAACGACCAAAACCGTGCATTGCTCACGGCACTCAGAGACCTGTTTGATACACACGGGCCCGACTTGCCGATCTATTGGGGCAATCGCAACTGGCATCCGTTTTTGGCTGACACGTTGCGCACCATGCGTGACGATGGTGTCAAGCGAGCACTGTGTTTTGTCACGTCAGCCTTCTCGTCGTACTCAGGCTGCCGCCAGTACCGCGAAGACCTCGCCGAAGCGCGCGCCGAATTGGGTGATGACGCACCAGCACTCGACAAAATCCGCGTCTTCTACAACCATCCCGGCTTCGTTTCGCCGATGGTTGACCGGGTGCGGGAGGGGCTTGCGCGGTTTCCGTCCGACGAACGAGATCGTGCCCGCATCGTGTTCGTGACCCACTCGATTCCGCACACCATAGCCCGGCACAGCGACTACGAAGCCCAGCATGTCGACACCTGCCGCGCAATCATGCATGAATTCGCCGCCTACGCCTGGGACCTGGTGTATTGCTCACGGTCGGGTCCACCTCACGTCCCGTGGCTGGAGCCAGACATCAACGACCACCTGCAACAACTCGCTGACGAAGACGTGCCCAGCGTGCTGGTCGTACCCGTCGGTTTCGTCAGTGACCACATGGAAGTCATCCACGATCTTGACGTTGAAGCTGCGGCAACTGCGGCCGCGGCCGGCTTGACGTTTGTTCGCGCCGGAACGGTTGGTGTACATCCCACCTTTGTGGCGATGATTCGCGAATTGGTCCTGGAACGTCACGACGCCCAGGACCGTGCCTGTATCGGCCTACGTGGTCCATCGCACGATGTCTGCCCGATCGATTGTTGTGCCGTGCCTGAGCAGCAACTGCGCCCAACGGTGGCAGGCGCATCCCGCTGACACCGGCGCGGTATCGTCCGCATCATGGAACTACTTCTGGTGCGCCACGCACAGCCCGAATGGGATCGTCAAGACATCGCACAGGTTGATCCCGGCCTGACGGCCATTGGACATGAACAGGCGCGACGGGTTGCCGATCGGCTCGCCACCGAAGCGTTTGATCGAGTTCTCGTCTCCACTGCCACACGTGCCCAGGAGACGGCGATCCCGATCCGGGCACTGCTCGCCAGCACCCCGTCACTGAACCGCGATTGGCTCCACGAGATTCATATGCCCGGCTCATGGCAGGGCACGCCGTCCCAGGAGGTCAACCGTGCGCTGCGCGACGCGCGATTCCGTTCGCGCGACGAGTGGTGGGACGGCATGCCTGGCGGCGAAAGCTTTCACGATTTTCATGCGCGGGTGACCATCGGGCTGCGCGCCGAACTCGCCGAAATTGGGGTGGAGCGCGGTTATGACGGCCTGTGGACGATTCCGCCGGATGCACCCAGACTGTTGTGCGTTGCCCATGCCGGCACGAACTCAGTCGTTCTCGGCGATCTGTTGGGCTTGGAACCTGAGCCGTGGGAGTGGGAACGGTTCGCCTCTGACCACGCGTCGGTCACTGTCCTGAAGGCGAAGCGTATTGCCGACGGTCACATCTTCAGCCTGCAAAGCTTTAGCGATGTGTCTCACCTGCCACCGGACATGGTGACGGGATAGCCGACTTGTCGCCGCTGGAGATCCGCTGTGCCTGAAGAAGTCCCGCGTGTATGGGGGCCAGTGATCGAAGGCCGCGCGCGTCGACGTCGGCGCTGGTTGCTGGCCATGGCAATCGTTGCCGGCCTCATCGTTGCTGTGGTTGCCGCCACATCATTGTGGGTCAATGCTCAGCTGCCGCGGGTCGCGATCGAGGGATTGGCTGACCGTTCGAATCCGACCCACATCCTGTTGGTCGGCAACGACAGTCGTACCGGCTTGACCGCAGAAGAGCGGCGTGAACTGTCGACGGGCAGCGCCGACGGCGAGCGCGCCGACACCATCATCGTCCTCACAACCGACGGGACCAGTAACGCGATGCTGGCATTTCCCCGCGACCTGTGGGTCCATCGGTGCGACGGCTCGGCTGGACGGATCAACGCCGCAATCGCCATCGACGGTCCGGGCTGCCTGATCGACACCATCTACGACGTGTCGGGTATCCGGGCCCATCATTACATCGAGATCACGTTTGGTGGATTCCGTAACCTCGTCGACGCCGTCGATGGCGTTGAGCTGTGCCTGGAGCAGGCGATCAGCGACCGCGATGCCGGCATCGATTTGTCCGCCGGATGTCAAGTCCTCGACGGCACGGATGCGCTGGGCTACGTCCGGGTCCGGAAGATCGACGACGACCTGCAACGCATTACGCGGCAGCAACAGTTCATTCAGGCGTTGGCAGCCGAACTGACGTCGCCGCAGACGCTGCGCCCGACACGAATGTTCTCGATAGCGCGAAACATCGGTCAGGCAGTGACGGTCGACGATTCCCTGGGCCCTGTTGGGCTCGCGCGGCTCGGTTGGGCAACCCGCGGGATTGCTCGCGGCGCTGTGGTCACGCACACCGTTCCGGTGGTGCCACGAACCACATCAGCGGGCGCCGCCGTGCTCGATCTGCAGGTCACCGAAGCTGAACCGCTGTTTTCGCAGTTCCGTACCGGAGCGATTTTTGCTGAAGTCGATGTCTATGCAGACGTCCCGGTAGCAAACCAGCCTGCAGACATCGACGTAGCGGTGCTCAACGGTGCCGGTATTGCCGGGATCGCCATGCGCACCGGCGATGACCTCGGCGCCGCCGGATTCAACGTCGTCGCGGTCGACAACACGTCGTTACGTGACGCGACGCTGATTCTCTATCCGCCGGGCCGGCGCGCCGACGCGGCGCTCGTCGGTCAGCACCTCGGTGTGACGCCAACGCTCGATGAGACTTCCGCGGTGACGGTCATCACGGTGGTCCTCGGTGGCGACGCGCAACCGTGAGACACCACCATGTCTCACAACGCACGCGTAGCACCATGCACGCGGGTGGTTGCGACCGAACAGTGATATGAAAGGCCACGTATGACACACGATGCCGCCGACGCAGCACCGCAGGTGCTCATGGTCTGCCTGGGCAACATCTGCCGATCGCCAACGGCTGAAGCGGCACTGAAAGAAGCCGCCGACGAGGCCGGCGTGCCGGTCAACGTGACTTCGGCCGGTACCGGGTCGTGGCACATCGGCAACCCGCCAGATCGTCGCATGCAGGCTGCAGCAGCTGCCGTAGGCTTGAACCTCGTTGGTACCGCTGAGCAGGTCGAAGCTGAGGCGCTGCGAGGTGCCGATGTCGTGTTCGCAATGGATGCGTCCAACCTGCGCGACTTGCAGGAACTGGCCGGACGGCACGGGATCGACACGCCCATGCGGCTGTTCCGTGAATTCGACCCGCAAGCCCACGGCCGGCTGGATGTTCCTGATCCGTATTACGGCGGCCCCACCGGCTTCGAACAGGTCGTCGACATCTGCCGACGCACCGCCCGCGAAATCGTGCAACGCCTGCCGGAGCTCGTTGCCGCCTCGACACGGCATGGCGACGACCATTGACCCTGGTCGCACACTGGTCGCACACTGGTCGCACACTGGCCGCACCTACACTGCCCCATGCCCACGCGACGCTATCGTTGACGTTGGCGGCACAACTGAGGAGAAGCCATGGGAATCGTTGTTCGGATCCTTATCAACGCTGCGGCGTTGTGGGTCGCGATCGCGCTGCTCGATGGGATCCACCTCGAAGGTGATTCGTTTGTCGGTCTGCTCGGAATTGCGCTCGTGCTCGGCGTGATCAACGTGACGATCAAGCCAATTCTGCAGTTGATTTCGATGCCACTCATCGTGCTCAGCTTGGGTATTTTCCTGATCATCATCAATGCGATCGCCATGTGGCTGGTGATCGTCGTTTCCGATGCGCTCGGGTTCGGCATCTCCAGTGACGGATTCGCGTGGACCATCGGCGCCGCACTGGTGGTGTCTCTGGTGTCGTGGGGTCTAGAGATGTTGCTGCGGCGCTGACCGGTCGTTGCCGGCACGTACTCGCCGCTATGTGGCACGCAGTTGCTGTAGCGTGGCCGTAAGTTCGGCTGGCGCACGTGTCGGTCGACCCGTCAGGTCGGTAATCGCTGCACGAACGTCGTTAGTCGCAACCAACGTGTCGCCGCAACTCATGCGCTGCAGCCAACGCGACGATGCCGGCCGGACGTCACCGATCGAGCTGACGATGGTGACCGTGTCTGACGCCTCCACCGGCGCGACGAATTTGACGTGCGCCTCGACGACGACCAGCTGGTAACCCATCGAGACCAAAGTCGACAGGCCAAAGCCGATGTGATCGAGCAGGTCGACACGGGCCTGCTCGAAATAACTCAGGTACACCGCATGATTGAGGTGGCCATACGGGTCGAGCTCGTGAAATCGGACGCGAATCGAGATCTCAGGCAACAACGGTGGTCCATCCGTGTGCGTCCTCGCGTTCACCCTGTTGGACAGCCACCAACGCATTGCGCAACTTCTGCGTTACCTCACCGACGCCGCCAGTACCGACGGTGATTCTGCGGCCTTCGACAATCAGTGTGCCGACACCGGACAGCACCGCCGCGGTTCCCGCCAGCGCCGCCTCGCCACGTTTCGCCCAGTCGATTATTTCGTCGATACTGATATCGCGTTCCTCGACAGCAAAACCCAATTCGCGTGCCAGACTCAACACCGAGTCGCGGGTCACACCATGGAGAAATGACCCGTCCAGACCTTTGGTCACGACCCGCTGCGCGTCGATGAGCAAAAAGTTCGCCGCACCGGTTTCCTGGACGTCTCCCCCGGGTGCGAACAACACCTGATCTGCCTGGTGATCGCGCTGGGCAGCAAGCGTCACATTGAGCGCCATCGCATAATTTGCGCCGGTCTTGACCTGACCGAACTGGGGTGTTGTTCGAGGGACGCGGGTTTCGACCAGCAAGGTCAGGGGACGCAATCCACCCGCAAAATAGTCCCCGACTGGGCTCGCGATGACGTACAACATCGCATCGGCGCTCGGTGCAGCGGCCGCGCCAATATTCGGGTCGGTGCCGAGCAGGACCGGCCGCAGATACAGCGCACCAGGTGCTGGCGGCGTCACCTCCAAATTGGCACGCACCGCCGCTTCGATCATCGCCAGCACATGATCCGGATCAACTTCTGGCAACGACAAACGCACGGCCGATTCCGCCAGTCGACGGGCATGACGTTCGGCGCGAAACAACCGCACGTCACCGTCAGCACCGCGATGGGCTTTGAGCCCTTCGAAACACGAACTGCCGTAATGCAGCGCGTGCGCAAATGGATGCAATTCCAACGGCTGTACCGGCACGACTTGCGGTGGCTCGAATACGCCGTCAACCGACCGCGACACCACCATCATCGGTGCCGCAACCGTGCCAAACGGCGGTGCCGAACCTGCAGATGCCATGACGTCTCCTCGACCCGACAGCACGCAAAGTAGATGCTCGCCGGCGCGCAGATCCTATTGATCAAGCTGGCCGCCCGCATCTGCGCTGAGGCGACGACGCCGTGAATTGAACCAGTACGGTTGTCGCCGGCGCCGCACCGGAGACCGTCGATCACCAGCCGCCAAGCCAACATCGTCGAGCAACTTGGCCATGCGCTGCCAGACGCTGCCCTGACAATCGATCCGGACATCCTGGAGACGTACCGCCACGACCGGACGACCTGGGTGACACCGGGAACGCCGCAAGCGGTGGTATTCCCGACCACCGTCGAGCACGTGTCGGCAGCGCTGCAAATCGCCAACGCCACGAACACGCCGGTGGTGCCCAGAGGTGCCGGCAGTAGCTTGTGCGCGGGGGCCCAAGCGATAGACGGTTGTATCGTGCTGTGCCTTGAGCGAATGAACGACCGCATCGACATTGATGTTGCCAACCAGGCAGCGCTGGTCGACCCGGGTGTGCTCAATGCGGATATCTCGGCGGTGGCTGCTGATAGCGGCCTGTGGTATCCGCCGGACCCGGCCAGCAAAGCGTTTTGCACCATCGGTGGCAATGTCGCCACGAATGCCGGCGGCCTGTGTTGCGTGAAATACGGCGTCACCCGCGACTATGTGATGGGGTTGCAGGTTGTCCTCGCCGACGGCACGGTGCTCGACACCGGGCGCCAAACCATCAAAGGTGTCGCCGGACTCGACACAACCGGACTGTTCGTTGGCTCGGAAGGCACACTTGGTGTCGTCACTCGGGTGCGGGTGCGGCTGCGGCCGAAACCCACTGGTGCAGCGACCATGGTGGCATTTTTCGGCTCGCTCGGAGCTGCCGGAGCTGCGGTCGCCTCGATGACTCGCGACGGCCTGGTGTTATCGATGATGGAACTGATGGACCGCGCAACGATCGGCGCCGTCGATGACGCCTATCAGATGGGATTGGACCGCGACGCCGCCGCACTGCTGATCATGCAGTCCGACAGCGACGGATTGCTACGTGACCGGGAGATCGCCAGGGCCGGCGAACTGGCAGATATCGCCGGCGCCACCTACACCGCGGTGACGTCTGACCCGCAGGAATCCGACTTGCTGCTGCAGGCACGGCGCCTGGCGATTCCTGCGATTGAGCCGTTGGGCGTCAACCTGCTCGACGACGTAGCGGTCCCTCGGTCAACGATTCCCGACTTCGTGGGACGATGCGAACAGATCGCACAGAAGCGCGATGTCGCCATCTTCACCTTTGGGCACGCGGGAGACGGCAATTTTCACCCGACGATCGTCGCTGACCGTGCCGATGGCGACGCGCTTCGACGCGCCCGACTGGCGTTCGACGACATCGTGGTTACCGCACTTGATCTTGGCGGCACGATCACCGGCGAACACGGTGTCGGATCAATCAAGGCGTCCCGGCTCGTTGACGAACTTGGGGCAGCAAATCTGGCGGTGCAACGCCGACTGAAGGCCGCGCTCGACCCGCACGGCATCCTCAATCCAGGACGATGGCTGTAACCGCTGTTTCGCTCACCTGCTACGCAGCCACCGACGTACAGGTCTGATGTCAACGGGCACGATGTGGCGACCGTGCCGGCCGACGCAACCCAGCGGCACGGAGCCGTTGGACCAGCTCGCGCGAAGTCACCTCCTCGGCGCCACGTGCAAGCGCTGTGTATCGCAGCTGAACGTCGATGTCGTAGTGGTCGCCCTGAAACCATTCGCGGCGCAGTCCAAGCTCGCTGGCAAACGTGTGCAACTCGTCGTAGGAGGTGTCACTCACCAGGTGCGCCCACTTGCGTCCCCGCCATTGCCACTTGGGCGTGTCGACCAGGATCGTCACGATGCGTTCGTCACGATGCGTTACTGCCGGCACGACGGAAAAACAGCTGCCATTCCAGCGTTGCGTCGTCGGACGCAGACAGCACGATGCCAGCGGATGGCACGGCAACGTCGAAGTCGTCGAGCACAATCACCGTGGTCCCGGTGATCAGCAGCCCACGTTCAGTCACCGCTGCCTGCAAATCGACCGTAATGTGGTGCGCGACGTCGCGGATGGTCAGCACGCCGCTGGCCGACAGTTCGACCACCTCACCGACACGCGGGACTTCACCGAAGTCAATGTTGTCGTCCAATACAAACTGCGCGGTAGCGCCGTCTCCCAGCATCGAGCGCACCCGGTTGTCGCGACGCCCGTCATCGCTCTCCAACGCCATCAAGTCAGCAGAGATCCGGGCGGCGACGACCCGCGTGGCATCTAATACGAGCTCGCCGTCGACAACTGGGGTACGCCCAACGGCGGTGTTGGCGCCGATGCCGCTGAGTTCTTCGTCGACGCGGTAGCCCACAAAGGTGCCCAAACCCTGCGTGCCATCAAAAGTCCGGCTGGTGTCGACGGTCCATGTGCCAGTCAGGTCATCAGGCGACGTCGGCGGACCGTTATCAGGCTCCGATTGAGATGTGTCGTCGACCTCCTCTGATGGCGTCAATACGCCGATACCGGGTTCGGATCGATCCTGTTCCAGTGCGCGGCCAGCGTCGACGGTGTCGGGGGCGTCGCCGCGCAGCCACCAGACCACCACCGCCATAACCACAGCAACCACGATCGCGCCGCCGATCAGCAGCGGTTGTCGTCGACCAGATGCAGACACAGTGCGCTCCGCGAATATGTTTCCGATGGCGATGCCGCCTGTCGACGCGCGACCGGCGGTCGGACACATTAGCGTCCATCGGTGACTGGTGGTCTGCTCGTGCACGCTACGCGCCATTTCGGACAGGAGTTCACGTGTTCAACGTTGCAGGCAAGGTTGCCGTGGTCACAGGCGCCTCCAGCGGCATTGGTGACGCCATTGCCCGAGAGTTCGCTGCCGCTGGCTGCCACGTCGTCGCCGTCGCGCGACGGGAGGCGCGGCTGGCACAGCTGGCGACTGCCAGCGATCTGATTACGCCGTATGTGGCGGACGTGACCGCAATCGATCAGGTCGATGCACTTGCAGCGTTCGTGTCCTCACAGTTCGGTGCCTGCCACATCCTCGTCAACAACGCCGGCGTTCCTGGCGGCGCGTTCGTCGGTCGCGGCGATCTCGACGACGCCCTAGACACCTTGGATGTGAACCTGTTTGGCGCGATCCGCTGCATGGCAGCATTCAGTGAACTCCTCGCGGCATCAGCGCCCAGTCGAGTCATCAACGTCGCGTCGGTAGCCGGCAAACTTGGCGTGGGTCCCGCCGCGTACGCGGCCAGCAAATTCGCGCTGGTGGGCTTGAGCGAAGCAACGCGTTTTTCGTGGGCGCCGCGCGGTATTTCCGTGGCTGAACTCAACCCCGGGTTCATTGAAACAGAAGGGTTCCCGCAATTACAGATCAAGCGCACACCGGCCGCTCGACTCATCGGGAAACCGGGTGACGTTGCACGTGCAGCGCTGCAAGTCGCGCGAACCGGCCAGGCGGAACGCACCGTGCCGCGCTGGTACCGGGCCTTCGTCATGATCCGTCACACCGTCGCTCCGCTGTATCGCGCGGTTGCGGAGCGGCTGAGTCGCGCCGGCGGCTCACGCGACCTATAGCGATTACCCATCCGCTCGACGCGTAGCTCACAGCAGCTGCAACGGCAGTCGGGCGTGAGTTGACTTAGTCGTCGCCAACGGCGTCTGGGGGCTGCGGCCACCCGATCCCTGGCGCCGTCGCTGCGCCGGTGACGGTTCCTGGCCGATGCAACCCACCGAACACGAGCAGGCCAAGGCCAGCGGTCGCCAACGCGATGCCAACGGCCGCTCGGATCGCCGACGGACGCGATCGCGGCACCCCGGCATGCTCGAACCGCCCGAACATCGCGGTTAGTCCGGCCAGCGCCACGGTGCACACCAACCACCACAACGGTCGTTGCAACCACCACGCGATATCGACGACCTCGTTACGCGGCCACACACCCGTGGGAATCAGAGCGGCAGCCACAGCGATCATCGCGGTCTGGTGCCACAGGAACATCGTCATGATGGTTGCCCCGATCATGACAACGACGGCCCACACTCGAGGCCGTTGCAACCATCGTTCGACCGGTCGGCATCATGCCACAGGTAGCCAACCTGGTGAACGCCACCCCAGATCCAGACGAAATTGCTCCAGCCGACAAGTGGGACCCCGCGCAGGTGGAGAATGTCGACGACGAGTGCCGCACCGACGAACAGCACGACCGCCCATGCACCGATTCGGCAATGCAGCCGGTAGGTCCATGGGACCGCAGCGCACACCAGCAGGTAAGCAGCGAGGAACCACACCGGCACGATCGCGATCTGGGTGGCGTACTGGACCATGTGCCGTTCCACACCAACCCAGCCAAGTCCGGCCGCAACCGGAACCCACAGGACCACCAGTGGGACCACCGGTCGCAGGAACCGTCGTGCGCGCCCACGAACCCAATTCGCCCACCCGACATCGTCACGTTGCGCGGCATGAAATGCGGCCGCGTTGGCCTAGCCGCCGACCCAGAAAAACAGTGGCATCACCTGGAAGACCCATGTCAGCCAGTGTGTCGACGGCTGCAACGTCAGCAGGTTCACGCCTTCAAGCTGACCATCGCGTACTGAGATGACGGCCAGCAACCAGTGCCCATAAACCACCACCAGGATGGCGATGACCCGTAACGCGTCCGCGTAGCGATTGCGGGTCGCTGGTGTCTGCCGACTGATCGCGGCCACGCTGAACTTCATTCCAGATTCAGACGTCAATGCAGTCTTCGCTGACAGCAACCAATCCGCCGCCTACACAACCACCCACCACCGATAGATCGCAACACTGGTCGCCACCATCAGCAGCAGATTGAGCGGGGCACCGACGCGCGCAAAATCTGTGAATCGGTACAGACCAGTGCCGTACACCATCGTGTTGGTCTGGTAACCGACCGGCGACAAGAAGCTCGTCGACGCCGCGAACATCACCACCAGCACCAGCGCGAGCGGTGGCATTGCCAGTGTCACTGCCAGCGACAGGGCAACCGGAATCAGGATGACAACAGACGCGTTGTTGCTGACCAACTCGGTAAGCAATGTCGTCACGGCATACAACGCGATCATCACAACAAGCGGGTGCCAGTCGCCGGCGATGCCAGCGAAATGCAATGCCAGCCAGTCCGCTCCCCCACTCTTGGTCATTGCGATTCCCAGCGGAATGACCCCAGCGAGCAAAATGATCACATCCCAGGCAACGCCGCCGTACAAGTCGCCTTTGTTGACACATCCGGCCGCTGCCATCGCCACGACACCAATCAGTGCCGTTAGCACGATCGGCATCGGGGTGACGGCCGCCGCGACAACCACCGCAGCGACGATTCCGGCGGCAGTCCACATCCGGGTTCGATCGAAGGTGTCTTCGTACTCGTCGAGCACGATGACGTCAAAGTTGCGCCGCAGGCGCGATAATGCCGTATGCGACACATCCAGCAGAACAACGTCGCCAACGTTGAGTTGCGCTGATGCGATTCTGCCAGCAGGGCGCCCATCACGTTCCAGTCCGATTGGACGCGCCCGATAGCGCTGCCAGAAATCAACGTCCGAAGCGGTCGTACCGGCAAACACTGCGGGATTGCGTAGCAGCACACGAGCGATGGCGCCGTCACCGCGCACCTGGTGCGACGATCCAAATTCGGACAGCACGTCAACGTCGTCTGTGTCGACCAAGTCCATGACCTGCCGCACACCTGCGCGCACCTGGACAATGTCGCCGGCGTCGAGCACGGTCGTGGTCGCATTCTTGACCAGCGCCCGAGCGCCATGTTCCACACGCAGGACGGTGACGTCGAACCGGTCCGCGAACTGTGTTTCCTCGAGCGTCGTGCCCACCAGCTCGCTGCCGTCACGGATCGACAGTTCGATGAGGTAGTCGTCGCGGCGACCTGCCAGCGCATCCTCCATGCCAGGTGCGGCAGCCATCGACACGGCACGCTCGGGGATCAACCAACGCCCAACTGTGGCGAAGTACACCAGACCTATGGCCAGTACGACGGCACCGACGTGGCTGAACTCGAACATCCCAATGGGCCGGCCGAACATCGCATCGTCAGCCACAATCGCCGAGGCGAGCACATTGGTGGATGTGCCGACCAACGTCAAGGTGCCACCCATCATGCCAAAGAAGCTCACAGGCAACAGCAACCGCGTCGGATTAGTCCCCGTTCGGCGCGCCATGTCGAGCACGAGAGGAATCGCCACCGCCACCGCCGCCGTGTTGTTCACCAGACCGGAGATCGGTCCGACAACAAGGGCGATTGCCAACAGTTGACGTACCTCGCTCTTTTTGACGGTCGTGAACAGCTTCTGGCCGACGACGTGAACCAGCCCGGTGCGCTGCACACCTGCCGACAGAATGAACATTGCCAACACCGTCACCGTCGCCGGGTTCGACAACCCTGACAATCCTTCGCCGACGCTGGGAAACGCCGCAGCGAAATCGATTCCTCGCCGGTCAAACCACGGGCCACGAACGGCAAACGGGGTGGTAATGACCACCACCAATACCAGCAGCGCCGCGACATCCAGCGGCATGCGCTGGGAAGCGAACAGCACGAGCGCGGCAACGATCAGCCCGAACACCACAGCGATTTCAACGGTCATGGACATCCCCACACTCAATGATGCACCGCACGCCACAGCCACCAGCTGCATCGCAGCGTTCCTGCGAACCACCAGGCTGGAGTTTCTCCTGGCATTGGGGCATGCTGTGTTCCGGCACACACCTGCCGGTCGCTGACAGCAGCCTGGAGACCACAATGCCGGTGCAGACTCTAGGAGGTTCGCCCACTCCCACGCGGAATGTGACGCCGGCAGCGCGCACCGATGCACCGACACCGGTTGCTTGGCGCGCGCTGGCGTCTCCACTTGGCGAGTTGCTCGTGGTCGCCACCGGCGGAAGGATTGCTGGCCTGTACTTCGACGACCACCGAGGGAAACCGGCAATCCAGCCCCACTGGTTGGAACATGCCCATTCGGGCACTCCCAGCCCCGACCGGGCCGTTCTCGAGCGCGCGGCGCTGCAGCTCCGTGAGTATTTGGTCGCGGGTAGTCGGTCGGCGTTTGACTTGCCGTTGGGCCCAACCGGCACGCCATTTCAACTGCAGGTGTGGAACCAGCTGCAAACGACCGGATTCGGCACCACGTGTTCGTATCGCGACGTCGCGACAGCGATCGGCAGGCCGTCGGCAGTGCGGGCAGTCGCGGCAGCCGTCGGGCGTAATCCGATCAGTATCGTGGTCCCGTGTCATCGTGTGGTTGGCAGCCGGGGCGAACTGACCGGTTATGCGGGCGGCCTGGATCGCAAACGAACGCTTCTCGATTTAGAAGCAAGCGCGCCGCGTTGATCCAGCCTGCCATTGGGCACCGAACCCACGCTGGCAGTGTCCGGTAGCATCAAACTCCGAACAATCTCGGAACCAGCGTGAATTTCGCACACCGTTCGAGTGGTTCGCGAATGCGGCTCATCGTCGCATTCGGGACTGTGGTGGCGGCCACGGGAATTCTGATTTCCCAGCTGCCGTCGCTGGCACAGTCAACGTCATCCGACGAAGTGGCGTGGACGGCCGTCGACGGCCCGATCACTCCTGTGATCCGTGACCATCTCAGCGACACCATCAATGAGGCGGCAGCACACGATTTCGCCGCGCTGATCATCAGACTGAACACGCCCGGTGGCGGTCTCGACGTCACTCGGGAGATCGCGAATCTTCTGCTCGACGCTCAGTTGCCGACGGTCGTCTACGTCGCTCCAGCGGGTTCTGATGCTGGTTCAGCAGGAACGTTCATCACCTACGCCGCGCATATCGCCGCAATGGCTCCGGCAACCACCATCGGAGCCGCAACACCGGTCGATCTCGAAGGTGGCGAAGTTGGCGACAAACTGGTCGAAAACACCGTCGCGTTCGGCCAGGCGCTCGCCGAATTTCGCGACCGTGATGAAGCGTTTATCGTTGATGCAATTCGCACTGGCCGGTCAGTGACCGCCACCGCCGCGCTCGAAGCCGGCGCCATTGACGTGATTTCTCCGTCGATGGAACAGCTGCTTGACGAGATCGACGGTTGGACGGTCACGGTTGGATCCGAGCCTGTTCAACTGGCCACGGCCGGTGCCGCACTCATCGAGTTCGAGATGACTGGCACCCGGTCGCTGCTGCAGATCTTGGCCAACCCGAATCTGGCGTTCATCTTCTTGTCGCTGGGCACTCTGGCGATTCTGTACGAAATTGCCAATCCCGGGCTTGGGCTTGGCGGTGTTGCCGGGGTGGTGATGTTGATCCTGGCGATGTTTTCTCTGGCGGTGTTGCCGGTCAACTACGCTGGGGCGGCGTTGCTTCTGGTAGCAATGGCTATGTTTATTGCCGAACTGTTTGCACCTGGAATAGGTGTCGGAGCCGCCGGTGGAACTGCCGCGCTGATTCTGGGAGGCTTGTTCTTGTTCCAGGCACAAACTGGGGTCGGCGTCGACCTGTGGGTCTTGATTCCAACCGCGATCGTCACGTTCGGACTGGTCGTATTCGCAGGGATCATGGTCGCCAGAACCAGGCACCAACAACCACGGGCTGCTTCCGACTATCTACTCGGCCGCACGATTAAGGTCGAGCGTATTGACAGTGACGTCGCGCATGCCCGCATCGACGGCATCTTGTGGCGCATCCGGCATCGGCCTGGCCCTGACGGCACTACTCCGCCGCTGCACCCTGGCGACGAAGTGACCATTGTGGGTCGTGACAATCTCGACGTCATTGTCGCCACAGGTGGCGACGACCTCGCCACACCCGCCGACGTCGCCGACCCCCAGCTATCCGATCAAGCAAAGCGAGAGGAAACACCGTGAGTGGAGCACCATTTGGCGCGCTGATCGCGCTGGTGTTGATCATTGCGATCATCATCGCCGCCGTGCGCATCGTAGATGAGTATGAACGTGGCGTGATTTTCCGATTGGGACGCGTAATGGGCGCCAAAGGCCCAGGCCTGTTCTTCATCATCCCGATCATCGATCGTATGGTCAAAGTCAACTTGCAAACCGTGACGATGGACATTCCGCCACAGGATGTCATCACCAAGGACAATGTCACCATTCGGGTCAATGCGGTGACCTATTTCAACGTGACCGAACCCGTTAATGCCGTCGTCAACATTCAGAACTACCTGTTTGCGACATCGCAGGTTGCGCAGACGACCTTGCGGTCAATTCTGGGTCAGGTTGAGCTCGATGAGATTCTGGTCAACCGGGACGAGATCAACGACCGGCTGGCGCTGATCATCGACGACCTCACTAATCCTTGGGGAGTCAAGGTCACCCTCGTTGAGGTCAAAGACGTCGAACTACCCGAAGCGATGCGGCGCGCGATGGCTCGCCAGGCCGAAGCCGAACGTGACCGTCGCGCCAAGGTGATCCACGCCCAAGGCGAGTTCGAAGCGGCGCAGCGCCTGTCGGAGGCAGCACATGTCATGGCCACCGAATCGGGTGCGATGCAGCTGCGGCTCCTCCAAACCTTGGCAGACATCACCGCTGAGAAGAACTCGACGTTGATCTTCCCGGTGCCGATCGAATTGCTCAAGTTCATGGAGGCGGTAGCGCCTAAGGACTCCACTGGCAGCGCACCAACGACCTGATTGCGACCGGCTATCGTTGGTTCCTGTGCCTGTGGCACACGGTTGCCATGTCGCCGAGATGTGTAGGTCTGTGCTGTGACGGCATTCCACCGATATCTCGGTGCAATCATCATCGTGATGTTCTGCGTCATCATGGTGTGGGGCATCGCGCTTCGATTCATGCGTCGCGACGACGCTCCAGTCGGATTGTGGGCCGTGCAGCACTGGACCGAGAATTTTCTGGCGGTCCAGGTGGTTGTGGGTCTGGTGCTGCTGTTCATGGGACGGCGGGTTGTCGGCGGTCCGCTGGTTTGGTTTCACTACCTTTACGGGTCGCTGTTTCCCCTGATCGCCGTCGTCGGCGGCCGGATTGCTGCCTTGCGCCGCGAACGCCGGGAATATATCGGGCTCGCGTGGGGTTCTTTTATTGCACTGGCTTTGCTGCTGCGCGCCGTCCAAACCGCCTGCGGAAACGACCTTGCGGAGCTGAGTCGGTGCTTCGGCTTGTAAAGCGTGACGTAGTCTCAACGACAGGAACCTTTCGTGACCCTCGCTTTCGGTGTGACGTTCGACTACCTGTGCCCATGGGCACGCAACGTCCACGATCACGTCATCACGGCACTTCGGGGTGGTGCCGAGTGGCAGGTAGATTTCGTGCCATACAGCCTCGCCCAAGGCCACGTAAGCGACGACGAAACGCCGATCTGGGACCGGCCGGAGCCGTTCCGTGAGTCAGGCATCTTGGCGTTAGCGACAGGCCTGTACGTACGTGACCATCTACCCGAACAGTTTCTTGACGTACACGAGGCCTTGTTCGCGGTGCGCCATGAACTCGGTCTCGACATCAAGGACCCCCAGTCGATCGCCAAGCAATTGTCGACGCTCGGCCTCGACGGAGAATCGATCGTCGCCAACGCATCTACACCCGCAATGGTGGAACAGCTGGCGCGTGAACATCAGGCCGCCGTCAATGACCATGACGTTTGGGGTGTTCCCACGTTGATCGGCGCTTCGCGTTCGGTGTTTGTCCGGGTGATGGACCGCCCCAACGGTGACGCGGAAACGGCGCGGCAACGAATTGAGCATCTCATCGAACTGGTGAACAGCCACATGGTGCTGCACGAATTCAAGGAAACGGTGCTGGCGAAATAGCCCGCGGTCGACGTTGCTACACTGCCGCCGCTCGGCAAAGTTGCACGATTCGGCGATCAGACGAAGCCGACCTTCCGGGGTAGCTCAGTTGGCAGAGCGCTCGACTGTTAATCGAGATGTCGCCGGTTCGAGCCCGGCCCCCGGAGCAAAGACGGCCGGTTCAGCGGTCAACCGGGTGCAAGCGCGCATTCACAATGCTTGCCCACACGATCGTCCGGTAGCGCAACTTCCTACCGAGTCAAGACGAGTTTGCCAAAGACGTCCCCGTCGAGCAGCGTGGTGAACGCGCGACGGCCATCTTCCATGTCCATCGTGTCAGCGATGATCGGCCTGGCACCGGTAGCGTCGAGCAAACGCACCAAATCAACAAACTCGTTTCGCGTGCCCATCGTCGAGCCAATGACGGATAGCTGACGGAAGAACACCCGTGCGAGATCGGCAGGCGGATTTTGTCCTGACGTGGCCCCAGACACGACAAGCACACCGCCGGGGACGAGCGACTTCAGCGAGTGCGACCACGTCGCGTCGCCGACTGTTTCGATAACAACGTCGACGCGTTCAGCCAGACGGGCTCCCGATTCGTAGACGGCATGCGCGCCGATTTCTTGCGCCTGCGCGAGCTTGGCAGCGTCGCGGCTGGTGACACTCACGTGGGCGCCAGCGGCACGTGCAAGCACGGTTGCCGCCGTTGCCACCCCACCGCCGGCACCTTGTATCAAGACCCGCTGGCCTGGACGCAGCTGTCCGCGGACGAACAGCATCCGGTAGGCGGTTAGCCAGGCTGTCGGCAGGCACGCTGCTTCTTCGAACGTGAGACTGTCCGGCTTGGCGATCAAGTTGCGGGCCGGGACAACAACTTTGTCAGCAAACGTGCCGTCATAACGTTCCGAAAGGATGGACCGTTCTTCAGTCATCGTCTCGTCAGGCACGTCGGCAGGTCCGATGAGTGCATGGACGACCACAGCGGTGCCATCTGGGGTAAACCCGGCGGCGTCGCAGCCAAGCACGATGGGGAGACGACCATCGTGGATACCGACGCCACGAAGGGTCCAGATGTCGTGATGGTTCAGCGAAGCAGCTTTGACATCGACGGTCACCCAGCCTTCTTGCGGTTGTGGGTCGTCGACTTCCCCCAACGTGAGGCCGCGCAACGGGTCGTCAGGGTTGATGGCGGTGGCGGTAATAGCAAACATGAGTTCAACCTTAGAAGCATTCGTGGTGGCGGAGAAACCTGGACGAATCGTATCTGTGACCGCGAGACCACGTCATCGCATGACATCGTCAGAACGATGTCTGTTGTTCCTGCTCTACGGGCCCAGAAACCAGCGCGTCGCACCAGCCGGCCAAACGCGCGGCCACGACCGAGTCCCCGATGCGCACCATCATCTCTACTGCGTCTGGAGTCGGCGCGTGCTGCCATCGCGCGAGCGCAATCTCGGTCGCGTCGACGGCCAGAGCAGCAGACCAGCGCTGCCGCGCAACATCGCCAGCAACCGCCCGACCAATCTTGAGCACCATCCGCCGATGTTGGCATGCAGTCGGCTCATGTTCTTCCAGCCACATCATCACGCGTTGGGCGATCGTGGGATTGCGAAATACGAGCAGTGCGGCGTAGTTGTCAAATTCGACCACCGCTGCAGCCAATCCCAGTCCGATAGCAAATTGCGGATGGGCAAGCAAGCTCAACCGGGCGTCCGACTGAGCTGCGGTACGAATCGATGCCAGGTCGCGTTGCCTGTCGCTGGCATATCCAGCGGCTGGCTGTTCAGCGTCATGAGTGACCCGCGTCGCAGGCAGGTGGCGAGAACGCGGCCGCAAGGCCTTTGGCGTGACGCCACTGACCCAGGCGCGTACGAGCAACTCGTCGACAGCCAGCTGCGCCGCAATGTCTTCCGTATGGAAGCCAGCCCGGCGTAGCGCACGCGCACGGGCTGGACGTGTATCAGACGGATCGTCTGAATCTTTCCCACCGTCGACCACAGCCAGGTGCGGAATACTTGCCGGTGCGATCACGCGGCGCGCACGTGCTGTCAACCCGTAGGAGATCGGGCGATCCGTTTCGTCGTCGTACGGCAGCGGCCCAAACGGCAACATCGGCTGTTCAGGCTGGCACGGTAAGTCGACACCAGACACACGCGTCAGTGGCCGACCACCAACCGGTGCCGTTGGCGGAGTGTCCGTTGCAGTATCCATGCCATCACAATAAACGAAGGGTGCGACAGCCACGATGTGAACATGTCATCTATCGCGACATCGTCGGTTGGGTGTGCAGTGGACAGTGACAGTGATCTCGTTAGTCGCAAGTTCGGCGGGTATTACAGCCTGGGTTGGCCGTGCGGCGTGACAGGGCATCCGACCATGGATCAAGAACAATTCACCGCCGCTCACCGAAGGCCGGAGTCTGAACCCCGGCGCGACCCATCACTCCCATCGCAGCACTCCCTTCTTCCGATCCTCACAGCGATTGGCCTGACTCGGCACATTGTCGATGACGATGGCGTCGACCGGGCGCCGTTCGCCCTCTATTTCCAACCAACGACGATCTCGCTGATACTGCGGCCCGCGACTGCCGGCATAGGTGGCCGGCTTGACTGGCGCACCGTGTCCTGCCAGCGGGCTCAATGTTTGCGTTATTGTGACGCCGCCATCAAAGCCATCGTCGGCGCAGCCTTCCAAAAGTCGCTCAAGTGTGATGTTCATTTGCATTCCGTTCATCAGAGATGTACCTGCGGGCAAGATTGACAGTCTCGATGTTCCGATACGGGACCACGGCGCGATTCCCACATGACTCCCCACCTATCCCCAAGAGTTGCACCATAACGTGATCGCGATCGACGTGACTTTGATTTGATGGACGCGGATCCGCCAGGTCAAAGCGACATCCATTCTCGTTGCGTCCCCACGCACACCATCGATCAACGAGAAACCTAGACGAGGGATGTGACAACCATGGCTCGGCATTACCATGCGACTAATTGGTCAAATAGATCAAAAGGGTCACACATGGGCATACTGCAGTTCTCGAAGGCCAAGATGTCACTAAGTGATGTCTTTGACGGCGTCGAGCGCGGTCGCCCATGCCTCGTACAACGACGGAAGTCGCCACGAATTGCGTTCATCCGCGCCGATGAGCTCGATGAACTGCTACGACTCCACTACCCGTTTCACTCTGAGGTCAGCCGCGGTGACGACGGCACCGTTTCGGTGTGGCTCCACGAACTCGATGTGTACGGCCGCGGCACATCGCTCGATGCCGCGATCGACGACCTTCTGAACGAAGTCGAAATCTATCTTGACGACTGGGAAACCTCACTCAAGTACGCACCGAACCACTCGCGGCGACGATGGTGGGTCCACCGGCTCCAGCTCGCAGACGGGCGCAGCGAGCTTCGCACGACGATCTTTGACCCGCCAGGGGCCATCACGTGAAGCATCCCACCTGGGATGACATCCGGCGTTTCTGCGAAATCGACGGATGGGAGCCGACGCACGCCGCGCGGGGACGCAAACGACGCGATCATGACCGTTTCACCAAAGTGCTGGCCGACGGAAGCGTCCTGCGCACACGAGCATCCCATAGCCGCGACGAGATCGGCGATCCCCGCCTTGTGCGACATATCCTCAGCGACCAGCTCAAAGTCTCCGAATACCAGTTTTGGGACGCTGTTGACAACGGACGAGCACCACAACGCAACGAGGCCGTACCTGCAGCTCCAGAATCTGTCACCAGTTCGATACCAGGCTGGTTAGCCGTCAGCCTGTCGACGATCGTCGGATTGTCGGATGACGAAATTCTTAGCATGGATGAGCACGCCGCCATGCAGGCGTGGCTTGCATGGTGTCAGCGACCGTCGCGCGATTGACCGGTTACGCGGTCAGTATCGCAGGTAACCCTCGAGCGCTTCCGAGAAGTTGGGGTGTCGTAGTTTTGCCAACGCCCGCGATTCGATTTGGCGGATCCGTTCGCGCGTCAGCTCCATTTCTTCGCCTACCTGTTCGAGCGTTCGCGCCGGCAACCCATCGAGGCCGAAACGCCGCTCAATCACCATCCGCTCGCGCAGGCTGAGGCCAGACAAGATCTCGGTTAAGTGCTGCTGCAACAGCAGTTGTGACACCGCTTCGACGGGTATCGTCGCGTTGCTGTCTTCAATCAACTCTCCCATGGACGCGGTGCCGTCCTCGCCGACCGGGGCATCCAGCGAGGTCGGATCGACCGCGAGCCGATGGAACTCCTCGACGCGTTCGACGGGAAGCTCGACGGCCTGCGCAACTTCGGCCACCGTTGGTTCTCGTCCGAAGCGTTGGACAAGTTGGCGCTCAGTGCGCCTGATGCGGTTCATCGTCTCGACGAGATGAACGGGAATGCGGATCGTGCGCGACTGGTCGGCGATCGACCGACTGATCATCTGACGGATCCACCACGTGGCATAGGTCGAAAACTTGTAGCCACGGGTGTAGTCGAACTTCTCGACTGCTCGCATCAACCCTAGGTTGCCTTCTTGAATCAGGTCGGGCAGGGTGAGGCCACGCAAGGGATAGCGTTTGGCGATGGAAACAACGAGGCGCAAATTCGCTTCGATCATGGCACTCTTGGCTGCAGCACCGAGACGCTCGATGCGACGCAGGCGTGCCCGTTGCTGCGGCGTCAGCTCAGCGAGTGAGTCCAAAATCGCAGCGGCTGCTGCGCCAGCATCGACCCGCTTTGCCAGATCGACTTCTTGCTCAGGTGTTAGCAGTTCGACGCGGCCGATCTCGTTGAGGTAGGCGCGGACCGAATCAACGATGGTGGCGCCATCGTCAGCCGACGCCTGCCCCGTCCAGACGTTGGGTTGCACATCCTGCGCGACGATCGGGATGCCGAGCCGGCGCAGGTGCCGCGCCATGATCTTGCCGGCCGTCACACCGAAGCTCGTTGCGCGCAGCGTGTCAGCAAGCTCACCGGTGGTGACAAACCCGCGATCCTTGCCGAGCTCAACCAGTCCGGCGACGTGCGCGTCGGCAAGGACGGTGTCACGGAAGGCAAGATCAACGACATTCGAGTCGTTTGATGCTGCCGCCGCAGAGCTCGACATTGCAACTCCTCGAGCTGGGTCGGTGACTACGCCGCACACAAGTTCGGCGGACCCCATGCTAATCGGGTTGCCGCCAATCGACGCCCAAGCTGCGCGGTGTGCTTACGGCTCGCCGAGCAGTTGACGTCGGCGGCGCTGGAGGCTGAGCAATTGCTCCTGCAGGTCGCGAACCTGTTGTCCGTCACGTTCGTGGTGCAATTGGGTCAGCTCGGCACGAAGCTGCTGCTGGCGATCATCGACCGCATCGATGAGAACTCGACAAATCCGTTCACGTGCAACTTGAGCCGCCACATCTGGATCGTCGTCGCCCGTCGACCACAATTCGTCATCGTCTTCGAGCGCGATGGCGCGAATCAGGTCTCGTTCTTGATCGTCGGCAGCGGTTGCGAGGACGCTGTCGAGTTCGACGCCTGCACCGCCTGCCGTGCTGACGGCGTCAAAGACCGCCCGGGCTTTGGGGTGCGTGAACATCTCGGCGGTGATGTCGAACCATTCGTCCGGCAGCAACTGCGGTTGCTGCAATAGCACTCGCAGAACCGCGCGCTCTCGTCGTGCCCGTGCGAGCTGGTGCCCGTTGTCTGCCGGCCGGCCCAATGTTCCCGACCGGTTCGAGGTTGCGACGGCAACGCCTTCGTGAGCATCCAGTGCGATGTTCATCCGGCGGGCGGTTTGGGCGACAAAGTCGTACGCCACACCGACACGGTCGGCGATTTCTGTGCGCGCCCACTCGCGGCGCAGATCCGGATCGGGTTCGTTTCCGATGATGCCCAATGCGGTGCGTAGCGCCTGGGCGCGTCCGGCCTCGTCGGAGGTGTCCAGGCTGTCGAGCTGATGGCGGACGACGAACGGCACGACAGGTATCGCGTTGTCTACCGCACGGCTCAGCCCATCCGGATCGTCCCTCGCCATGTCCGCCGGATCCGAACCCGGAGCAAGCTCAAGCACACGAACGTCCAGTGCGGCGCCATGTTGCTCACCGGCGACGTCGCGTGCAGCTTGCCACGCACGTTCGGCGGCCTTGACTCCTGCCTCGTCGGCGTCGAACGCCAGCACCACCTTGCTGGCATATCGTGACACCATACGCAGGTGTTCATCCCCGACGGCGGTGCCGCAGGTCGCCACGACGTTGGTAACGCCTGCCTGATGCAACGCCATGACATCGGTGTAGCCCTCGCAGATCAAGACCCGTTCGCTGCGCACCATCTCGGCTCGAGCCAATGGCAAGCCGTACAGCACGCGCGCCTTTTTGTACAGAACCGTCTCGGGCGAGTTGAGGTACTTGGGCGGGGTGAAGTCGCCATAATCCAGCTCGGGCAGCACCCGGCCGCCAAACCCGATGACGTCGCCCCCGGCGTCGGCTACCGGGAAGATCAACCGGCCGCGAAAACGATCGCGCAGACGGCCGGAATCGGTTTTGACGGCAAGCCCGGTAGCAATCAGGTCTATCGACGAAAACCCGTCAGCTGTGAGCGCGTCGACCAGACCTGACCAGGACAGTGTCGCAAACCCGAGCTCAAATGCCTCGGCGTCGTCGCGATGGAATCCCCGTGCCTTGAGGTAATCGCGTGCAACCTTGCCGTCCTCGCTCAGCAGCGTACGCCGGAAGTAGTCGCGAGCGGCCGCGGCCACGTCGACCAGGCGCGAACGTTCACCAATCTGTTGGCGTTGGCTCGAAGACAGCTCTTCGTATCGCAGCGGAAACCCGGTTCGCCGGGCCAGCGATTCGACGGCTTCAGGGAACTCCAGTCCTTCGATGCGCATGAGGAAGTCGTAGATGTCGCCAGACGCGCCGCAGCCAAAACAGTGGAAGAAGTTGCCGTCGGGTGTCACGGTGAACGACGGAGTCTTTTCGGTGTGGAACGGGCACAGGCCCTTGAACGATTTTCCGGCCCGTTTGACCGTCGTGTAGTCACCGACGACTGCGACGATGTCGGCTTGACGCCGCAGCGTCTCAACGTCCTCTTTGAGGATCCGGCCGGCCACCGCTCACTCCATCATCCGGCTACAGGTTGGTGTTGGTCCAGTCGGGATCGAGCTGCACGAGGAATTCGTCGATACGGGCGACTTCGTCGTGCTCACCAATTTCGCCGGCCGCGTCGCGCAGCAGGGCCAAACATCGCAAGGCATCACGGTTGTTTGGATTCGACCACCGGACGTAGCCACGCCCGCCCCAGCCGGCAGCGCGCAACGCATCGAGACCTCGGTGATAGCCGACACGCGCATATGCGTAGCGTTCGATCGGGGCCGAAGCGAGTTCGGCCAGGCTCGCCCAGCCGCCGAGTAGCGTCGGGAAGTCGGCGACAACCTGCGCGACGGCTTCATGCCGATCGGCAACGCCGGTGTTGAGAGCCTGCTGCAGTGCGCGGCGCGCGGATTCGGGTGCCTCGGGCAACACGGTTTCGTGCCGGTCTGCCATCGGAAGGTCTGCCATTGCTGGCCTTTGCTGTTGGTCAGTGAAGTATCGGTGATCGTCCACCGACGTTAGCAACCGATGGGCGATTCAATGTGCACGCGATTAGAGTCACGACGCCACACCGAGCTCGGCTACTGCCGATGGGAGCCTGTCGTGTCCTTGCAACCCGTGCGATACGCCGTCGACTTGAGCGATCGTGTCCACCACTTACTGCGTGTCACCGTGCACGTCCCCGCCGACGCCGCGCGACAGGTCCGCATGGCGCTGGCAAACTGGACCCCTGGCAGCTACTTCCTGCGCAACTACGTGCACCACGTCCAGTGGTTGCGCGCAACCGGCGGCGATGGCGCACCCGTTGACATCGAACGCGACGGCGCCAACGCCTGGCTGATGACCAACACCGGGCATGGGCTCACGGTCGAATTGGAGTTGTACGCCAACGAACTGACGGTTCGCACCAACCATGTCGACGACCACCATGCGCTCATCATCCCGGCAGCCACGTTCCCGTTCGTCACTGGGCTGGAATCGCGCCAGCATGAAGTCACCATCGACGCCTATCCGCAATCACACCGCGTGTGGTCACTGTTGCCCCCAGGCCAGGAGCCAGGGACGTTTGTCGCGGACGACCTGTATCACCTGATCGACAGCGCCTTCGAAGTTGGCGAACTGGATTCGGTCACGTTCACGGTCGATGAGATGCCACACGAATTCGTCTGGGCCGGCCACGCACCAACCCCCGATCTGACGCTGATTGCCGATAACGCCACCGCGATTGCTGGCCGTGCTAGTGAAGTGTTCGGCGGTGATCTACCGGTCGACCGTTATACGGTGCTGTGCACCGCCTGGGACCGTGGCGGCGGGGGACTCGAACATCGAGACGGCGCGGTCATCCAGGTGCCGGTCACGACATTTGGTGACCCTGATCAAACCAGGCGCTTCTACCGGCTGTTTGCCCACGAATACTTCCATCTGTGGAACGTCAAACGGCTGGTCCCGCGCGAACTACTTGCGCCGGATCTGGAACGGACTACCCACTCGCCGTCGCTGTGGGTCGCCGAAGGATGGACTGCCTACTACGACGGCCTGCTGCCCGCGCGTGCCGGCGTCACCGACGCCTCATGGCTGTTGACCCAGTTCGGTGACGTTCTGGATCGTGTCGCAAGCACACCTGGCGCACAGCTGCAATCGCTGCGTCAGGCATCGCACGATGCATGGACCAAGTTCTACGTACGCGACGAGAACTCGTCAAACGCCAGCGCCGACTATTACGGCCAGGGAGCGATGGTGGCCTGGGAACTGGACTTACGCCTGCGCGCCGACTACGGCGTCGAACGCGGTCTCGACGACGTCATCGCCAGCTTGTGGCAACATTTCGGTCAATCTGGCGTCGGCTACACCGAAACCGACATCCTGGAGGCCATCGCCAGTCACGCCGACGACAAGCTTGCAGCGCTCATCGACGAACGTGTTGGCACGCCTTCGCTACCAATGATCACTGACGAGCTGCTCGCAGCGATCGGTCTGCGATATGTCGGGGAAGATCAACATCAGGTGCCCGATCTTGGTGTCGAGATGGTTGAAGACGACGATGGGGTGGTGTTCTCGTCGGCACTGCGTCAAGGCCCCGCATGGGAAGCCGGCATCACTGGCGGTGATCGGCTCGTGGCAATCAATGCGACAACGGTACGACGAGGCGAACTCGCCAAGCTGCTCCAGGCGTACCAGCCTGGCGCCGTCGTCGAGCTGACGGTCACCAGGGGCCCGCGGATCATTACCGCTGCGGTACGGCTCGGCGAACCTCGACTGCGACGACGAATTGTCGCAGTCGACAATCCCACCGCCACACAGCACACTGCATTCGCTCGGTGGTGCGGCGGGTCGCTTGACCAACTGCCGCGTTGACCTCAGCAAGCGAGCCAACAATGGACGACATCCCGTCACCGCGAGAACTGCGCACCGCAGCCCGCGCCTGCGTCATCATGGCGTATGCCGCCGGTCTCGCTGGCATTGCCGCCGGAACGCTGATCCTGCGCGAAGGCGACCTCGTATTCGCCATCATCACGTGGGTGATCACGTTCGCCGTCGGCGCGTCGTTGATGGGTGTGGCCGTACTGGTGCGCGCGATGGGTGGCTTGACGGCCAGACTCGCACGAGTCGATGCAGACGTGCGCGTACTTGTCGCCGACGATCAGCAGGCTGGCAGCCGCTCGGTCAGATACCCGACAAGCTGATCGATCGCTACACGATCCTGGCCCATCGAGTCACGGTCACGGATGGTGACCGCGTCGTCTTCGAGGGTGTCAAAATCGATCGTGACGCAGTACGGCGTACCGATCTCGTCCTGCCGACGGTAACGCCGCCCGATCGACTGCGTTTCGTCATACTCGCACATCCACCGGGTCTTGATCAGATCGAACACGCGGCGAGCGGTCGGCGTCAACGTTTCCTTCTTCGACAACGGCAGTACCGCGACTTTGTACGGTGCCAGCCGCGGATCGAGCCGCAGCACCACGCGCTGCTGCAAGTCACCTGAGGCATCCGGAGCTTCTTCAACGCGATACGCGTCGTACAAAAATGCCAGCGTCGCGCGGGTCGCACCTGCCGCAGGTTCGATGACATACGGGTGATAGCGACGGTTTTCGACCTGATCAAAGTAGGTCAGATCCTGCCCTGATAACCCCTGGTGGGCTTTGAGGTCATAGTCGGTGCGGTTGGCCAGCCCTTCAAGTTCGGACCACCCCATCGATGCGTCTGGGAAGAAGTATTCGATATCGACGGTCCGCTTGGCGTAGTGCGACATCTCGTCGGGGCCATGCTCGCGGACACGCAGGTTCTCTGGGCGGATACCGAGGTCGGTGTACCACTCCATCCGTTCGTCAATCCAATACTGGTGCCACGTCTCGTCCGTGCCCGGTTCGACGAAGTACTCCATCTCCATCTGCTCGAACTCTCGGGTCCGGAACACGAAGTTGCCCGGCGTGATTTCGTTGCGGAACGACTTGCCCATCTGGGCGATCCCGAACGGCACCTTCTGGCGGGTGGTGCGCTGGACGGTCACGAAATCAACGAACATGCCTTGTGCCGTCTCGGGCCGCAGCCATACAGCGTTGTTGGCGTCTTCGACCGGCCCGGCGAACGTCTTGAACATCAGGTTGAAGTTCTTCGGATCGGTCAGCTCGCCACCGCACGACGGGCAGCGCACCTCGGCCAGCGACGCAACTCCAGCTGCCTCGAGCAGGTGGTCGGCACGTTCGCGTCGGTGGCATTCGACACATTCGACGAGCGGGTCAGAAAAGTTGTCCAAGTGACCGGAAGCTTCCCAGACTTTGGGATGCATCAGAATGGACGCGTCGAGTCCGACGACGTCGTCGCGCAACTGCACCATCGACCGCCACCATTGGCGCTTGACGTTCGCTTTGAGCTCCACACCCAGCGGTCCGTAGTCCCAGGTGGAACGGAATCCGCCGTAGATTTCCGACGACGGGAAGATGATTCCGCGCTTCTTGCACAATTCGACGATCGTGGGCAGGTCGGCTTCGACCGACGTCTGCAACTGGGCTGGTTCGCTGGCACTCATGATGGACTCGATGTTGACGGGAACCCGTGACTGGCCGTCACGGGCGACGGCGGCATCCGAGCGTATCGCTGCGAACTTGGCGCTAGCGTCACCTGCCACGCAACCGACCGAGGAGCTGTTCGTGCCCGCAAGTCGATTCGCCGGTGATTCAGCGGTCGAACAGAGGCCAGACGGCACGTTCGTCGGCCAAGTTCACGACGGCTGGGCAGTTGTCGACGGCGCCGCGCCCAACGGTGGCTATCTACTGGCGATGGGTGCACGCGCGATCGCTGCAAGTGTTGGGCAGCCGGATCCGGTAAGCGTCACCGGACATTTTCTGGCACCTCCGACGCTGGGGCCGATCGAAATTCGCGTCGACGTGCTGCGCCAGGGCCGTCGGCACGCGACCGCCGCAGCGCAGCTGGTCCAAAACGACACGGTGTGTGTCGCCATGCTGACCACGTTTGGTGACCTCGATCGGGCGGCCCGCACCAGCGACCTCAACCATGTCACCCGCACCCGGCCGCAATGGCCACCAATCGACGAATGCGTGGCCAGCGTCGAGTTGGCCCGACAGCAGGCACCGGACAATGTGCCCCAGATCCTGGAACGATTTGACCATCGTCAGGATGCCGCCCAGCTTGGTTGGGCCGTCGGCAAGCCAACTGGGGTCGCGGTCAACGGCGGCTACATCAAATGGCCGGACAGCGACGAGGTCGACCCGTTTGGTTTGTTAGTCGTAGCCGACTGCTACGCCCCACCCGTGTTCAACCTGGCGCCGCACGTCCCGGTCGGATGGTCACCCACGATCGAGCTGACCGTGCAGATTCGCAAGCGTCCGGCACCGGGATTCCTCACAACCAAACTGCAGACCACCGCCGTGACCAGTGGCTATCTGGAAGAAGACGGCGAATATTGGGATACTGACGGCGACCTGGTGGCACTGTCGCGGCAGATCGCACTAGCCGCCCGACCGCGGTAGGCGAACGCGCGGGAAAAACGCACCCGCTGTGGTGCCAAGCACGGCACAATGCGACCAGGCGGCCTGTGCGCATGGCCACACGAAATAGGTGAACGAAGCGTGACTGCATTGGTATTGGCGTGACGGCACTAGTGCTGCCGGGTGACACCACCGATCTGGCTGAGGTCGCTGCATCGTCGACGGCGCTAACACGATTTCTCACGAGCCTGCCTGGCGTCGACCAGGTTGGCGTCGAACAACGCGCAGCAATGTTGGCGACACGTTCCATCAAACGTGACGCAAAATTGTTCGCGCTCGATCTGGCGATCTCGATGACCGACCTGACGACGCTCGAAGGCGCTGACACGCCGGGTCGCGTGCGATCCCTGTGCGCGAAGGCGATGCGGCCCGATCCGTCTGATTCATCCGTGCCGCCAGTCGCGGCCGTGTGCGTGTATCCAGATCGTGTCGACATCGCCGTCGACGCATTGGCAGGCAGCACCGTGAAAGTCGCTGCGGTTGCCACCGCGTTTCCGTCGGGACGTGCCTCATTGGCGGTGAAACTGGCTGACACCGAACTCGCGGTCGCTGCCGGCGCCAACGAGATCGACATGGTGATCGACCGGGCAGCGTTTCTGACCGGCGACTACTCACACGTGTTCGACGAGATTGTCGCGATCAAACAGGTGTGTCAGGACAGCGGACGGGATGTGCATCTGAAAGTGATTCTGGAAACCGGCGAACTGGTGACCTACGACAACGTCCGTCGCGCGTCGTGGCTGGCCCTGCTCGCTGGCGCCGACGTCATCAAGACATCCACCGGCAAAATAGCGGTCGCCTCGACATTGCCCGTCACGCTCGTCATGTTGGAGGCTGTCCGTGATTTCGCAGCCGCAACAGGTGCGGTGCGCGGAGTCAAGTCGGCTGGCGGAATCCGCACTGCCAAGGACGCCATCAGATACCTGGTCCTGGTGCACGAGATCGCCGGTGCAGCGTGGCTGAACCCGGACTTGTTCCGGTTCGGGGCGTCGAGCCTGCTCAACGATCTGCTGCTACAACGCAACAAGCAGCGGCACGGTGCCTATTGGGCGCCCGACCGAATCCCGCTCGATTGAAAGCCGGCACCTGATGACTGATACTGCCACGACCGGCACGGCGCCGGATTTTGTCACGCCAACCTGGTCGTATGCGCCAGCACCCGAGGCACGCGACATCGTGTCGATCGCACCGTCGTACGGGTTGTTCATCGGTGGCGCGTTCACTGACCCGGCGGACGGCACTTCGATGGCCACGATCGCGCCCGCGACTGAAGAACATCTATCCGACGTCGCCGTGGCGGGCCCACTCGACATCGACCGTGCGGTAGCGGCCGCGCGCACGGCGTTCGGCACATGGTCGACGATGCGGCCGGCCGAACGCGGCAAATACCTGTACCGGATCGCGAGACTGCTGCAAGAACGTGCCCGTGAATTCGCCGTGCTCGAAACCCTCGACAACGGCAAGCCGATCCGTGAGACGCGCGACGTTGACATCCCGCTGGTCGCCGCGCATTTCTTCTATAACGCGGGCTGGGCGGACAAGCTTGACTGGGCGGGGTTGGGACCCAACCCACGACCCGTCGGTGTGGCTGGCCAGATCATCCCGTGGAATTTTCCGCTGTTGATGTTGGCCTGGAAGATTGCGCCAGCACTGGCGTGTGGCAACACGGTTGTGCTGAAACCGGCCGAGACGACGCCGCTGACGGCACTGGCGTTCGCCGAACTGTGCCAGCAAGCCGACCTGCCACCCGGCGTGGTCAACATCATCACCGGCGCAGGCGAAACCGGAGCAGCGCTCGTCGCACATCCAGATGTCGACAAGGTGGCGTTCACCGGGTCGACCGAGGTCGGCAAATCGATCCAACGCACCGTTGCCGGCACCGGCAAGCGACTCACCCTCGAATTGGGGGGCAAAGCCGCGAACATCGTGTTCGACGACGCGCCGATCGACCAGGCGATCGAAGGCATTGTTGACGGCATCTTTTTTAACCAGGGGCAGGTCTGCTGCGCCGGGTCGCGACTGCTCGTGCAGGAAAACGTTCACGACCTGGTGGTCCACAAGCTGCAGAACCGTTTGGCAACCTTGCGGCTGGGTGATCCGCTCGACAAGAACACCGACATCGGTGCGATCAACTCGGCCGAGCAGCTGGCACGCATCACCACCTTGGTCGAAGCGGGCGAGCAGGAAGGTGCGCACCGCTGGGAACTCGACTGCGCTCTGCCTGACCGGGGTTTCTGGTTCCGCCCGACGGTGTTCACCGACGTGTCCACGTCATCACGGATCGCCCGGGAAGAGATTTTCGGCCCGGTCTTGAGCGTGCTGACGTTCCGTACACCCGACGAAGCGGTCGCCAAAGCCAACAATACGCCCTACGGCCTGTCGGCCGGGATCTGGACCGAGAAAGGTTCACGGATCCTGGCGGTCGCCGATCGGCTGCGGGCCGGCGTGGTGTGGGCGAACACGTTCAACCGGTTTGATCCTGCCAGCCCGTTCGGTGGCTACAAAGAATCCGGGTTTGGACGTGAAGGTGGACGTCATGGATTGGCGGCCTATCTGACCACCGCGGAGCAGTCATGAACACGCGTGTCGAGATCCGCAAGACCTACAAGCTCTACATCAACGGGGCATTCCCCCGGTCCGAATCCGGCCGGACCTATGCGGTGCGGATTCCTGATGGCGCCATGGTGGTTCATGCGGCCCGAGCGTCACGCAAAGATGTCCGTGATGCGGTCGTGGCTGCACGCGCCGCCCCGCCCGGCGGGG